>JANNBH010000040.1:0-9557 GCA_031385245.1 Hyphomicrobiales bacterium
CAATCGCTGTGAGCCACCTTGGCCGCGCCAATCAAACGTCACCACAGCAAGCTTGCGCTTGCTCATATCGCGCATGGTTTCAAAATAACGCTCTAAAAAATCTGCGCGCCCATTGAGAATAAAAATCGTGCCTCTGGCCCGTGACTGCCGCGTTACCACGGCACGCAAACTCACATTGTCTGCTGTGAGCACATCATGGCACACAGCACCTTCTGGCGCTTGATTTTCTTGCGTTATAAAAAATTTCATTGAAGCTAAATCCTAGGGGCTGCGTTTAGCTGCTCGCGGCCCCTAGAACAAGGCATGAAAACTTAACGTAGTGGGTCAGATTGAATTTCTGCTGTTGCCCCCTGAGCAGACATGTACGATACAAAGCGAAACCGACGCGAATGACCCTGATCGGACTTCAAAGCGAAGGTCCGGTCTTGCCAATGAAGCTTTTTTTGCGCAAAACTCGATCCCAATCTACCGGTCATCCCGTGGATATCGCTTTGACTCTATTTAGGCTGTCCTGTAGAATAACCAATCTCTACTTTCCGGTTCTGAGATTTTTGGCATCGCCCGACACACATCCAGAGGAGGGGCACTTGTTCATTGCAGTTTCAACGATCATCGCCGTCTTGGCCCTTGGCACATGGTGGTTCTTTCTAAGCGAGGCAGCCGTTGCGCGAAGGCGCGAGGAGAAACAGCGGGAGTTGGAGCGTCCAGATCACGATCACGCGCGCGCCCTAGAGATCGCAAAGATGCAATCAGAGTTGCAGAGGTGGACTGGTACCGGGGTGTAGTGCCTGAAAACTTCTGTCTCATACCTTCTGTGCGCCCGACATCGTCTCCCGCTAACCCATTACCAAACTTAAAGTTTTTTGACGTTGGTCAACTCACCATTGGCCGAGCTGACTTGAATTTCAAAATTCTTGCCACTGCGGGTGGCCCCGTAAACCAATGTTGCACCGGTGCAGGATTTAGTTGTTACCGTGCTAAAACCATAACCTGAAACAATATCAGCACCCTTTTTGCAGTCCACTTTTGTTGGCGCAACTTTGCTTTCAATAGGCTTGGTGAGCGAGGCCGTTTGAATGGTTTTGTCGCTCGGAGGCAACGCCTTTACCACAGGCTTCACTGAAGCAATTTTTGCAACTGGTTTTTTCTTTGGCTTTTTTACAAGCGGCTTTTCATAAACCGGCACATCAAATTGTGGGTCATAAAAAGTTTCTACATAGCGCTGGTGGCGCGGATGACGCATCTCACGCATGTAGAGATCATATTGTGCTTGGTTGAATTCTTCTTCAACAGCGGCATCTTGCGCGTCGGAATAGCTATCATCTTCATAGCTATCATACTGCTGCTCTTCATAGTTGCGGTCATGCTGCCACCAGAACAGGCGTTTTCGCGCTTCAGCAGGCCCTGCAGTTAAAAGTGACAAGCTCAAAGCTGTGAGCACGACACCGCTAAGCAATTTATGATTCATAACCCACCTCTAATCCCAATAATACTATGCCGTTTCTGCTCGAACTTCAGAGCAGAAAAACGGCGTGATTGCGGCAATCATAAGAAAAATGGCGGAGGAAAAATCCTCCGCCACTTGAATTACCAAATCGGGCGAACCGAGATAATGCGGCCATTATAGCTCACTTTAACCTTGAACAAATCGCCATGGCGCCAAGCTTTATATCCGTAAGTTGGTGCTGAGCAATCATAAGCGGTTACATGGCGGAAACCAGCCCCGCGCACAATGTCGCGGCCTTGACCACAGCTCACGCCATATACCGGACGCGGGCGCGGGCGCGGATGATGATAGCCATAATCAGGAAAGTCATCATCAAAGCCATAGCCAGGGCCATAATCGGGACCAAAATCACCAAAGCCAAGCCCAATGTTAAAATCAACATTTGTTTCAGCTTTTGCGGGAGCTGATGCGAACGCAAATACTGTTGCAAGGGCTGCCGCTGCGATAAGGGATTTTTTAAACATTTGAACTCTCCTGAGTTTACCTGACCGATGCCACCCACCGATCTTTCGGACTACCCTTCTAGTCAAGAGAACTTGAACGAAACCCCAATAGGCCGTTCATCTGGCGTTCATATTGATGCGCGACCCCCTTGAAACCGTAAATCAGCTTCCTATCTCTCCACCTGTGAACGCCATTCTGGGTTCACATTTTGAAAAGTCTGTATTGCTTCAAGGAGAATATGACATGTTTGACTATACCCCCCTCTATCGCTCTTCCATCGGCTTTGATCGCTTGTTCCGTTTGCTGGACGAAGCTGCTTCCGTGGAAACCAATTCTTATCCGCCTTATAACATTGAACGCGTTGGTGAAGATGAATACCGCATCACAATGGCCATTGCTGGCTTTGGACCGGGTGATGTGAACATTGAAGCCAAAGGCAACACGCTCACAGTAACTGGCAAGAAAGCCGATAAGCAAGCCTCCTCAGCCGAAGTTCTGCATCAAGGCATTGCGGCTCGTGGTTTTGAACGCCGCTTCCAAATGGCCGATCATGTGGAAGTGAAAGGCGCTGATATGGACAATGGTCTGTTGCACATTGCCTTAAAGCGCGAAGTTCCAGAAGCTTTGAAGCCCCGCCAAATTCCCATTGGCAATGGCGCAACAAAGTTGAAGGCCATTGAAACGACGAAAGCGGCTTAAATCTGGCCGCCCTTCGAGGCTGCTTCGCAGCACCTCAGGGTGAGGGATTTCCCTCATGCTGAGGTGCTCGTAGCGTAAGCGAAGAGCCTCGAAGCATTGGCCGAAGAGTTTTAAACCAGCGCCGCCTCAGCCTTTGAAAACGTCGTAACAATAATCATCAGCGCGGTGGCCGATACCAGCGCCGTCACAATAAACACCGAACTCAAACCATAGCTCTGCGCCACAAAGCCCAGCACCCATGGCAACACAACGCGAGGCGTTCCGCCGATCATTGCAAAATACCCCATAGCAGCAGCTTTATGGTCGGGCACCAGCCGCGCCGCCAAAGCAAACAGGCATGGAAACACCACTGAGAGGCCAATGCCTACGGCAGCAAAAGCCAAAACAGAAATTGCAAAGCCTGGCGCAAAGCTCAGAATGATGAACCCCAAAATGCCAATGGATAAGCACACCACCATCACAGTGCGATCACCATAAGTGGCACGAATACGGTCGCTGAACATCCGCATCACACCGCTGCACAAGCCATAAAAAGCCAAGCCCAAACCAGAATAAGCAGCCAAACTTGGCGCAATCGAATTTAACAATTGCCCTGCCCATTGCACACAAGCCACTTCACTGGTCACCCCAAAGCCCGCCGCCAGGCCGATAAATGTGAGAAGCTTATAGGGCAATTTTTTAGAGCCTTTTTCAACATCATGCACAACCGTCTTGCGATGCGGAATGTTGGTATAAATTGCGGCATAGGCGACGGCCACTGGAATAAGTGTAAACACCATCACGAACCATGGCGCCATCCAAACGGAAATAATACTGCTGATGATTGCAAAAAGGCCCATCGCTAAGGAAGCACTGCCATGATAGGCGCTGAAAATTGTGGTCTTATGTTCTTGCTCTATCGCAGCGCCTTCAGCATTCATAAATAAATCCATGGTGCCCAATGCCATGCTGATGAAGATTGCCGCCAACACAAAACTTAAAGGCGAGAAGGCAAGCTGCGCCACCAAAACCGAAATGAAGGCCACAGGCACAATCCACAGCAGCACCGTGCGGTGATCAAAATAACGATTGATCACGCCACCCAAAGCCATCAGCAAGATATTGGCGAGCATCCCTATGGCCCCCACCAAACCAAACAATTCCGATGAAACGCCAGCGTGTTTTAAAATTGTTGGAAACGCCCCAACATTGGTGCCGATGAATGCACCAAAGGCTGCAAAGGTGAGCAGGATCGTTCCGCGTCCACTCAATTTCATTTTTAGCCGCGGCCCACCAATGGCATTTTTGTGGCCATCACTGTCATTGTTAAAACATTTGAGTCCAATGGCAACGAAGCCATGAACACCACTGAACGCGCCACATCTTCCACATCCATCGTAGGCTCAGGTTTCACACTGCCATCAGCTTGTGGAACACCGCCGCTCATCCGCGCTGTCATGGCGGAAGCCGCATTGCCAATATCAATTTGCCCAGCGGCGATATTATATTTGCGGCCATCAAGAGAAGTCGATTTGGTTAGTCCC
This sequence comes from Hyphomicrobiales bacterium, assembly GCA_031385245.1. Lineage (GTDB taxonomy): Bacteria > Pseudomonadota > Alphaproteobacteria > Rhizobiales > Aestuariivirgaceae > Aestuariivirga. The sequence goes on from JANNBH010000040.1 coordinate 4,174, forward strand.
GTAATGGCATGTTTGGTTGCCGTATAGGGCGAAGAATTTGGCCGTGGCGCATGGGCGGAAATGGAACCATTATTGATAATGCGCCCGCCCTGAGGCACTTGCGCCTTCATAATTTTAAACGCTTCTTGCGTGCATAAAAATGGGCCCGTAAGATTCACATTCACAACATTTTGCCATTGCTCAAATGTTAAATCTTCGAGCATCACGGTGCCAGGCGCACCTGTGCCAGCATTATTGAACAACACATCAAGCCGCCCAAATTTTTCTTTGATCGCCGCAAAAAGTGCAGCCACTGATGTCGCATCAGACACATCAGTGGAAACACAAAGCGTCTCGCCGTCCATTGTCTTGGCAACTTCTTGCAAAGCCTCCAAGCGCCGCGCCGCCAGCACCACAGCATAGCCCGCTTTGCCAAGCGCCACAGCACAAGCCTTGCCAATGCCAGAGCCAGCACCCGTAACGAGAGCAACCTTCATTTTATTTTCCTTTTGCAACATTCCATGAAGAAACCAATTTTCCCGCAGCCTCGCGCACCGCATCAACACTCATGCCCGGCTTATAGATGCTGGAGCCAATGCCAAAACCTGAAGCACCTGCCGCCAACCACTCACCCATGTTTTCCGGCGTCACGCCACCCACAGCATAAATTTTTACGTGTCTCGGCAGCACCGCTTTCCAGGCTTTAATCACCGCCGGACTTGCGGCCTCTGCCGGAAATAATTTCAAATTTGTGGCCCCAGCGCGAATGGCCGCAAAAGCTTCCGTTGGTGTGAACACCCCTGGCAAAGGCACCATGGCAAGTTCCACGGAGCGGGCAATCACAACTTCATTGCAATCGGGTGAAACACAAATTTCACCGCCTGCAGATTTCAGCATATTCACATCTTGCACCGTCAACACCGTGCCAGCCCCCACAATCATGCGGCCCGCAAATTCTTTGGCTAATTTTGCAATCGATAAAAATGGTGCTGGTGAATTAAGCGGCACTTCCACCACGCGAACGCCCGCATCAAAAAGCGCCTGCCCTACGGCAATTGCTTCATCTGGCGAGATCCCGCGCAAAATAGCAACGATGCCGCACTCATTCAAAGCGTCTTCAAGTGTCATCTAAATAATTCCCGCCATCTGCGCCACCGCAGCTTCACCTTTAATCACCGCCAATGGATCACCCATCACTGCATCAAGCCCTGCATGTTTCAATGCGCGCAAATAACGCCCACCAATTCCCGCAGAAGCAAGAACCACATATTTAGCGTTGCGATCATTGCTTAGCGTGGCATGGGCCACTTCCGTGCCAATCACAATGCCTGAAAGATAAGACGCTAAATGATCAGTCGGCATGTCATTAAACAGCCCAAGGCTGCGAACCGAAAATAGCGAATGCAAAAATCCAGCAGGGTCAGCAAAAGCTTTGTCCACGCCTTTAATAAACGCGGATTCATTATCAGCATCAGAGGTCATCAACCGTCCCAGTATAGAGTGATTCCGCAGCACCGAAAACATTTCGCCGGTGATGTAAGTTGCAAAATTTACAATCCGTCCCTCCATCACATCAATCCATTTGCTATGGGTGCCGGGCGTTACAAAATGCGAAGCCCCCACATCAAGCGAACCAAAAACTTGGCACTCTTCACTTCGCATCACATCATGGCCCAGGGAACCACCAGCGAGATGCAACCCGGTGAGAAAGTGAATACTACGGCCACTTTTGGCATTGAGAACATGAATGTGTTTCGCCAAATCCGCAGGCCCCGCTGGGCAATCGGCATAAGCCAGTTCAACCCAGCCTTGTCTGCTGGTAATCATGCCAGCGGCCACCACTGGCAATGATTTATCCCAGCCACCAATATGGTTTTCTAAAACCGCTTCAAAGCCACCATCTTTAACCGAGAGAATACCTTCCGCCGCCGCAAACTGATCCAGCACCGCACCATCCGCACCGATTAAGTAAGCGCGGAAAGATGTGGTGCCCCAATCCAGTGCGATGAATGGTTTATGCATTAGAGGGCTTTAACTCCGCCGGATTTAAATGTTTGCTTCATGGCTTTAAGTGGATTGCGTAAGGCCGCACCAAAAGGTGCTGCGCTAATTTCAAACACGTCACCATCTTCCGTTGAAACCCCATCTGCAATGCTCAGCGTTGCTGTGCCAAAGAAATGAATATGCACATCTCCCGGAACTCTGAAAGCATCATATTTGAAATGGTGGTATTCCAAATTCGCAATGGTGTGGCTCATATTGCCTTCGCCGGTGAGAAATGGTTTTTCCCAAATGGTTTTGCCTTTACGCAAAATGCGGCTCATGCCTTCAATATGTGAGGGGATTGAGCCTGAAACCATTTCAGGACCAATGGAACAATGGCGCAGCTTTGAATGCGCCAATAGTAAATAATTTTGGCGCTCAGTCACATGATCAGAATACTCATTGCCAATGGCAAAGCCCAAACGAATGGGCTTACCCTTGGCATCAATCATATAAAGCCCAGCAAGCTCTGGTTCTTCGCCACCATCCAATGCAAATGAGGGCTTGGGCAAAGCAGCACCAGGGGCCACTAACCAACGGCCATCACCTTTATAAAACCACTCTGGCTGCACCCCAGCTTGGCCCTTGGCAGGCTTGCCACCTTCAAGACCCGCTTTGAACATGCGGAGCGAATCCGTCAGCGTTGCTTCACCGTCTAATTTCTTATGCATCGAATCGCGCGCTGAGGCTGAACCCAAATGCGTGAGGCCCGTGCCCGTAATGATACAATGGGCCGCATCATCATGGGTAAGCGGGGGCAACACGCGCTTTTCTTTCAAGGCGGCTGTATAATCTTCAGTTGTTGCAGTCGCCAAATTATTGGCTGTGGCATTCAGGCTTTTACCATCGCTCAAAGCCAGCGTCGCAAGCTCGGTCATGCGCGTGGCGCGTTTTAATTTGATAATCTTGCCGCCACTCACCAAGCCCACAGCACGCTTATTTTTAGCATCAATAAATTGTATGAGGTTCATGTTTCAAGCTCCCAATGATTTATCATACAATTAGCCGCCGAAGCGATGTTTGGCAAAGCCTTTCACCTGCGGATGAAAACAAAATACGCCACCTTGCAGCGGATACTGAGCCAAAACATCGCCAGAAACATGGGCGCGAGACGAAGTGACATATAGCACATCCAAATTTGGCCCACCAAAACACACACAAGTTGGCCTTGATGCTGGCATGTGAACCACACGATCAATCTGGCCCTTGGGGTCAATACGTAAAATGCAAGACCCTTCCCAGCGCGCACTCCAGATAAAGCCTTCAGCATCCATGGTGGCCCCATCAGGATAGCCATGGTCTTTTGTATCATTGTGAATGCGGCGATTGCTCAAATCGCCGGAGGCCAAGTCGAAGTCATAAGCCCAGATAATTTGCGCTTTCGAATCTGAGAAGTAAAATGTTGAATTATCAGGCGACCAGCACGGCCCATTGGAAACCCCAACCTCATCCACCATCAATTTTGAAGAACCATCTTTCTCCACCCTATAAAGCGCACCAGAGCTTCGGGTGATGTCAAGGTCCTCGCCAGCTGGCCCAATGTTCTGCTGCATGGTGCCAAACCAAAAGCGCCCGCTCGCATCCGCCGCACCATCATTTCCGCGATTGCCGTCACGATTTTCCGGTTGAGAAAATTCAGTGAGAGCGCCCGTAATTGGATTGAAAATATAAAGCCCATGTTCCCCACCCACCAGCAAAGTGCCATCAGCCCGCAGCGCCATAGCAGTCAAAATAACATTGAACTGCCAGCTCTGATGAGCACCCGTTGCGGGATTTAATTTATGAATGCGCGATGGCAGCGGAATATCCAACCACCACAGGCTTTGGGTTTTCTCATCCCACATGCAGCCTTCGCCAAGGCGATCATTTGATTTTGCAATGCAGGTGACGGGTGTGGGGCGCATCATGGGTCCTTTGAATGATGCGCCCTATTATCTTGTTATTAAACCGTTCGCAAATACCACTCAAAATCGCGGATAGTTGGTTCAGCAAAGAACCTGTCGGCCTCCACTTCTTTCAATGTGGCAAAAGTATCGACAAACTCTTTGCCGAAATACTCTTTGAGAATTGAAGCGCGATAAAACGCATCAATCGCTTCAAACCAATTGCCCGGAATATGCTTGGCACGGCGTTCATAGCCATTGCCTGTGATGGGCGAGCCCGGGTCAATTTTCTCGGTAATGCCATAATGCATCCCCGCTAAAATAGCCCCCATCACCAGATATGGGTTAGCATCGGCACCTGATGGACGATGTTCAATGCGGCAGGAATTGGCATTGCCTGCAGGCACGCGCAAAGCCACCGTGCGGTTGTTAATGCCCCATGTGGCAGCAACTGGCGCATAGGATGAGCGCCGGAACCTGCGATAAGAATTGGCATTGGGTGCAAAAATCAACATGGATTCCGCCATGGTGGTTTTAAGTCCCCCAATCGCATTCAACAGCAATTCATTGGTCATCGGATCATCAGCGGCAAAAAGATTTTTACCATCCTCGCCTTCCAAGCTCACATGAATATGCATTCCCGAACCCGTCCAATCGGCATAGGGCTTGGCCATGAAAGTGGCGCAGAGCCCATGCTTTTCAGCGGTGGCTTTAATCAGACGCTTCAACATAATGCCTTCATCACACGCATCCAAAATATCAGTGCGGTGGCGCAGAACAATTTCCATTTGTCCCGGGCCATATTCCGAAATCAACGTTTTGGCTGGCAAATCTTGAATTTCGCAAAAGGCATAAAGGTCTTTAAAGAACGGCGCAAAATCATCCGTGTCTTGCAAATGATAGGCTTGATGATGCTTGGGGCGATGCTCATTGATCAACGCCTTTGGCGAAATCGGCACACCTTCTAAGGCACTCTTGCGGTCCATCAAATAGAACTCAAGTTCAACAGCCCCCACTGGGTTCATGCCAAGTTCTTCTTTAAAACGCTTCACAATGCGCTGCAAAGCGTTGCGCGGGTCGGCATAATGCGGTGTGCCATCAAGATCATGCACATGTCCGGTATATTGCGCCGTTGGTTCTTCAAGCCATGGCACGCGCACAAAAGTGCCGGGCACGGGCCACAGCACCATGTCGCGGTCGCCTTCATCAAACACCAGTCCAGTTTCAGGAACATCTTGTCCCGTCACATCTAAAACCAGTGCTGAAATGGGCAAGAAGCGCCCGTCATTCCACGCAGGGATCACTTCATCACGGCGCAAAACTTTTCCGCGGATCACACCGCACATATCAGTCCAGATCACCTGCACTGAAACAATATCAAGATTAGCCTCAAGAAATCTTTGCGCTTCGGCTCCAAGCTTTGGCGTTACGATAGGCATTTTTAGTCTCCAATTTTAAATCAGCTCTGAAATGCAATGA
>JANNBH010000101.1:0-2087 GCA_031385245.1 Hyphomicrobiales bacterium
CCCAAGACCTACCAGCCTTGCAACTCACTTGCGGCTCAGTTGCCTTCATGTTAGCTGGGAATCTGAAATTCCGCGTGTGCGGAAAGACATATCAGACGAGGCAAAAATGGCAAAGACAATCAAACCGGCTCCAAAAGCACCTGCACGCAAAGCGCCAGCTAAACCAGCAAATGGGTCAGCACGAAAGCCCGTGCCCGTTGCAGCAGCAAAGCCAGCCGTGGTCAGTGTTGCTGAAGCTGTATCAGCGCGTTTATCTGCACCTGCACCACAGCCTGGCCAACAGCCATCGCTTAAAATTCTGGGTCAGTATTTGAAAGATTTTAGCTTTGAAAATCCAAACGCTCCCATGTCACTGGCACCCCAACAAAAACAACCAGACATTAACATTTCAGTAAATGTTAATGCGCGCAATTTGGGGCCATCTGATTTTGAGGTTGAATTGCATTTGGATGCCAAAGCAACGTCAGACGGCAAAGTGATATTTGCAGCTGATGCCTTATATGCTGGCATGTTCCGGTTGGAAAATTTTCCAGAAAACTTGTTGCATCCAGCGGTGTTAATTGAATGCCCACGGATGTTGTTTCCGTTTGCCCGCCAAATTTTAGCCGACGCCACGCGCAATGGTGGCTTTCCACCTTTGATGCTGGACCCGATTGATTTTGCCGGCATGTATCAACAGCGGATGCAGCAGCAAGCTGTGGCTAAAGCTTAATACCAGAGTGCATCTGGCCCAAGGCCTGCTATGCGAGCTTGGTGCTCCTCTTGTTCTTGTTCTGTCAAACGAGACGGCAATGGAGCAGGGCGTTCGCGTGCTGTGAATCGCACAATCTCAATTTCTGTTTTGTGGGTCTTGGTTTCGGCTTGCAGAATAAGTGCAGTTTGCCTGCCGCCGATCAACTCTAAATAAACATCAGCCAAGAGTTCTGCATCTAACAAGGCCCCATGCTTGGTGCGTTTGGAGTTGTCGATGCCGTAACGTTTACAGAGGGCATCCAAACTGTTCGGCCCCATCGGGTGCGAGCGTCTGGCCATTTGCAATGTATCAATCACTTGTGATGGCGGAATTGACGTGCCGCCAATGAAGCCAAGTTCGGCATTGATGAAGCCCATATCAAAGCTTGCATTGTGAATAATGAGCGGAGCATCGCCGACAAATTCGAGTAACTCTTTGGCGATTGACTTGAAGAGAGGTTTATCTTTCAGGAAGGCAGCACTGAGGCCATGCACAGCCTCTGCTTCCTTGGGCATGTCGCGCTCTGGGTTCAAATAAACATGATAGGTTTTGCCTGAGGGAAGGTGATTGATCAATTCAACCGCGCCAATCTCAACAATGCGGTCGCCCGTGCTGGGCGAAAGGCCGGTGGTTTCAGTATCGAGAATAATTTCACGCATCTGGGGTGGCCTGTGCTTTTATATGGTCGATGAGGGCCTTGGTGGTCACTTCTAATTCCTCCAAAGTGCCATTATTTTCTATCACATAATCAGCCCAGCTCCGCTTTTCATCATCAGGCATTTGCTTTGATGTGATAAGCTTGAATTTTTCGAGCGTCATGCCGGGGCGGGCCAAGGCTCTGGCTTTTTGGATCTCTGGGTGTGCTGAAACCACAATCAAAAGATCCATATCGCGGGCGCGGCCGCCTTCTAAAATCAGTGGCGAGTCGATAACCGCTAAATAGCCCAGATTTTCTATGCGAAATTTCTGTTCGGCAGCGTTAACGATGGGATGAATACTGTTGGTGATTGATTTTAAAAGTGCCGGATTTTTTGCAATGAGAGCGCTTAGAATTTTGCGGTTGATGGTTTTACCTTCTATGGCTTCAGGGCAGATGGCGCTCAAGGCCTTGGCAGCGGTGCCATCTTCATAAATCTGGTGGACGGTGGCATCGGCATCGAAAACTGGAATGTTCAGTGACCGGAGGATTTTTGCAACTTCGGATTTGCCCATTGCAATGGAACCCGTGAGGCCAATAATCATGGTTGAAAATCCGCATCAATGTCACGGGCAATGAGTGTATAGAGTTCTGGTATCACCTCTGGCCTCACACCGAACCATAGTTCAAAACCAGTTACTGCTTGGTGCAACAACA
>JANNBH010000121.1:0-28285 GCA_031385245.1 Hyphomicrobiales bacterium
AATGTTACGCTTCAAACCATAATCAATGGCCACAACATTAAAACGACCTTCACCAGTTTCGTAACCTGTTTTCCAGTCCCACAGTTTCTCATCCCAATTCATGCGCTGGGTGAGGGAGACATCCTTGGCCAAGTCCAAGCCTTCAAGCCCGCTCCAAGCTTTGGCCATGGCGGTGAGCTTCTTCACATCAAACTTGCCTTTGGAATTGTGCGCGATCACGCCATTAGGCATTCCCTTCTCGCGGATCAAATTCGTCAGCTCACGCGTATCAACCCCCGAAAGTCCAATGATGCCGCGCGCCTTCAACCATTTATCAAAATGTTTGGCGGACCGATAATTGGCGGGCTCGGTGACAGGCGCTTTGACGATGCAGCCTTTCACAGCAGCGCTGGCCGCTAAATTTGTGGTTTCAATGTCATCATCATTGGTGCCGACATTGCCGATATGCGGGAACGTGAAGGTGACAATTTGGCCAGCGTATGATGGGTCAGTGAGAATTTCTTGATAGCCCGTCATCGCTGTGTTGAAGCACACTTCCGCAACCGCTTCACCCTCCGCGCCGAAACCTTGACCTTCAATCACTGTGCCATCGGCCAGAACTAAAAGAGCAGTCACTTTCGTCTGCTCCCAATCGCTGAAATGGGCGCGTGGCTTTGCTTTGGCCTTGGTTGCGGCTGTCATAATTCTAAGTCTCCGGGATTTGGTGCTGGTTAAGGGCTGAAAGCTCCGCCGTCAAGGTTGCCGTGGGTGCGAATTAGGCCTAATGCACGGGTTTTTAGACCGAGGATTAAACCATGAGCCTGCGCGAACAAATCACTGCCGATATGAAAGAGGCCATGAAAGCTGGCGAAAAGCGCCGCACCGGAACCCTTCGCCTGATGAATGCCGCCATTAAAGACAAAGACATTAACAGCCGAACTGATGGGCATGATTCAACTTTAACCTCTGATGCGGGCATCATGGAACTGTTCATCAAGATGGTAAAACAGCGCCAAGATTCGATAGCAGCCTTTGATGCTGGCGGTCGCGCTGAACTTGCTCAAGCCGAGCGCGAAGAAATGGCCATCATTCAAACTTATATGCCAAAGCAAATGAGCGATGATGAAGCCAAGGCCGCAGTGGCGGGGATCATTTCCGCAGTGGGAGCCACCAGTGTGAAGGACATGGGCAAAGTGATGGCCGAGCTTAAAGCCAAATTCGCTGGCCAAATGGATATGGCCAAAGCTGGCGGCATTGTGAAATCTTTGCTGGGATAAGCAACTTATATGTGTAGGGTTGCCTAAATGTTTGAACACGCCGATATTATAGTTGTTGGTGCAGGTTTTTATGGTGCCGTAATTGCCGAACAAGCAGCAGCTTCTGGTCTCAAAGTGATTGTGATCGATAAGCGGCCTCATATTGGCGGCAACGCTTACAGTGAGGTTGATGCCGAGACCGGAATTGAAATCCACAAATATGGCCCGCATTTTTTCCACACGTCAAACACGGCAGTTTGGAACTATCTTCAGCGCTTCACACAGTTTAATGCTTATCAACATCGCTGTTTTACCCGCCATAATAATAGAACATATTCGCTTCCCATAAATTTGGCGACTATGTGCCAGTTTTTTGAAAAATCTCTGAGCCCGGACGAGGCAAAGATTTTAATTGGCCAACAGCGCTCTGAGGCCAGGATTGCGACATTTTCTAACTTGGAAGACAAAGCCATAGCCCTCATTGGAAGGCCGCTTTATGAAGCGTTCATTCAGGGCTACACCAAAAAACAATGGCAAACTGATCCGAAACTATTGCCCGAAAGTATCATCACGCGCTTGCCTGTAAGGTTTGATTTCAACAATCGATACTTTAATGACACCTATGAAGGATTGCCGCTTCACGGTTACACAACAGTATTTAATAAGATGCTCGCACATGAAAATATCGAGGTGAAGTTAGGCCTTGATTACTTTGATTTGCGTTCCCAAATTCGTGCGAGAAAAACGGTGGTCTACACTGGCCCCATTGATCGCTACTTCAATTACGCTGCAGGAGAATTGAAATGGCGAACCGTTGATTTTTCATTCGAAGTCGAGAACACGGGTGATTTTCAGGGTACGTCCGTGATGAATTTTGCCGATGAAGATGTGCCTTACACCCGCATTGTTGAGTACCGTCATTTACATCCTGAACGAAACTATCAAACTGAAAAAACGATCATCTCAAAAGAATTCTCGCGCAACGCAGGAAAAACTGACGAACCCTATTACCCAGTTGCAACAGAGGCCGACAAGCGGCTCTATGGGGAGTACAAAGCACTGACGCTTAGCGAGAAGAACATATTCTTCGGCGGCAGGTTGGGCACTTACCATTATCTTGATATGCACCAAGCTATTGCATCTGCTTTGAAAGATGCACCAGAGATAATTGAAGCGGCGAGAACGGCTTAATGACGACGCGAAAAAATCTCGTTATTGTGCGCGCCGGAAAAAACTCCCTGCATCCAAATTGGCTAGACGCAAAGCTGGCCCGCAACTGGGATTTGATTGTGTCGCTCTATGATGATGCTCCTTACCAAAATCTTGGCGATGAAGAAGTTGTAAGGGTCAAAGGTGGAAAATTTGATGGGCTTCATAAAACCATTGGCAGCTTTAAAAATTTGCTCGCCAAGTATGAATATATTTGGCTGCCAGATGATGACATTCTGACCTGCCAGAGTGATATCAATAAACTTTTTGATTCTATGAGCAAATATAAATTGGCAGTCGCGCAGCCATCGCTGAGTTGGAATTCATACTTTAGTATTTTGATGACGATGAATGCTCCAAGTTTCACGCTTAGATATGTCACATATGTCGAAGTGATGGTGCCTTGCATCAGAGCCGACCTGTTGAAAAAAATATTACCAAGCTTTGAAGATAATATGACCTTGTGGGGCATGGATGTTATTTGGTGCAGGTTGGATGATGACAATTTCAGAAAAGCCGCAATAATTGACACAATAAAAGTCTTTCACACCAGACCAGTGGGACAGGTTTTGGCCGGAATAGCTTCAACAAGTGGCCACAACACGCACGAAGCCATGAGCAAACTGCTCGAGAGATTTGGGGTTAAAGATCCATTTGGCAATATGAAGCGAAGCTATGATGGAATTTATGCCAATGGCAATTGGCCCCGAAGTGAGTTTCTGCAGCAATTGGTTTGGCTCTCCGATATGGTGATGTTTGCCATTAGCCCCCTGAACACCCACACAAAATTCAGTAGAGTTTTCAAAAAAATTCGAAATAATCTTGCCACAAGCTTTATCCGTAAATCGAACCTTTCTAAATTGGAAGATGGCAATTGACGACGGAAAAGGGGAAATTGTGAAAGCCTTGTAATGGCAGTTTTGTTCATCTAGCATTCAGCTAGGGGGCGTCATATTTGTGGTGTTAGACACAAAGATTTTCGAAAGGAAACTCAATATGATCCGCAAAACGTTGATTGCCTTGGCCACTGTTACTACAATGGCCCTAGGAATGACTGCCGCAACAAGCACCGCCAATGCTGGCGTAAACATCACCATTGGCGTTGGCCACGGCCACGGCTGGCACCCTGGATATTATCATTGCCACTGGAAAAAAGTGAAGGTGCGCTATCACCATCATTGGGTGTGGAAGAAAGTTAAAGTCTGCCACTCACACTGGTAGTTAATTTAGGCGGGCTGCAATGCAAATTGCAGCCCGTTTCTCTTAAACTGTAACGTTCGTAGTGGTTTTCACATTGCCTCTGAACGAATGCGAAATTGGGCACACCACATGGCCGCGCTTTGCTAAATCTTCTGCTGCTTCTTTGCCCATGCCGGGCAAATTCACATCCATGGTAACTTCAAGGCCGAAGCCTTCACCATCATCGCGCGCCCCAATGCTCACATGTGCTGTGACTGATGCGTTAGCGGGCATATCAATTTTGGCTTTACCAGCCGCAAAGCGCATGGCCCCCAAATAACAGCCAGCATAGCCAGTGGCGATAAGCTGCTCAGGGTTTGTGCCCTTGCCACTGCCACCCATTTCAGTTGGCGTTGCAAGCACAACAACCACGCGACCATCATCCGTTTTGCTAAGACCCTCATTGCGACCACCACCAGTTGCTGTTGCGTTTGCTGTGTAGGCAAGTTTCATGATTCGCTTTTTCCATTTGTTTGAAGGTTGAGTGCGCTGCCCATAACACTCATTTTTGAAAATAAAAATGTGTGAACTGACAGCTCACTGATAATTGATGGTTCTGCACAATATGGCCACAAAATTGCCCCGCTTGAGTCCTTTTGCGGCTGCGCCAATGCCGCGTTTGAAAGCCAATTTCATCATCAGATCCTGCGGGGGATCGGGTAGGCGGAACGGCTTCCACAGTGGGGCGAATAATTCAGCTTACTTAATCCACCCAGAAAACGAGACGATCCGTATGAGCTCCTGTCGCCGTCCCGAGTTGATGCGGGTCTGGGGCCCGTCCAAATGTGTATCTTTTGGGCGGGCCTCGTACTTTTTCTGCAAAGCCAGACTGCGAATCAGTTTATGTTTCGTTCCATGCATTTGAACTCCATCATCCTTCACATTGGCGAACAGCCATTCACACTTCAAGATGTGCTGATTTTCGCCAGTATGCTGTTGCTGTTTGCCGCTGTAATCTTAGCATGGCGTGGGCAAGCGGGCCGCAAGGCTGAGCGCTTGGAATCGCAACAGCGAAATTCAGACATGGAGTATCGTCTGGCTGAGCTATCGGGTGTGTTGCAAAATTTTTCCGCTCAAGCGCAAAGCCAGCAGGTGCATTTGCAACGCACCTTGGATGAGCGCCTTGATAGTGTGAGTCAGCGCGTTGGCCATGGCCTGCATGAACAATCGCAACGCACGGCTGCTTCGCTTAGTCAATTGAATGAACGCCTTGCGGTGATTGATGCCGCGCAAAATAATCTCGCATCGCTGTCCACTGAAATGCTCAGCCTCAAAGATATTCTCGCCAACAAACAAACCCGCGGCGCTTTTGGCCAAGGCCGCATGGAGGCGATTATTACCGATGGATTGCATGCGCGCGCTTTTAGTTTTCAAGCCACACTCTCCAATGGAATGCGCCCAGATTGTTTAATCAGCCTGCCGGATTCGCGGTTGAAATTGGTGATCGATGCAAAGTTCCCGCTCGAAGCTTACAATGCGTTGCGTGAAGCCCCTGATGATGGATCGCGTAAAATTGCTGAAACCCGTTTGAAATCTGACGTGCTCAAGCATGTAAAAGACATTGCCGAGAAGTATCAAATCAGCGGCGAAACCCATGAGACGGCAATCATGTTTGTGCCTTCTGAATCAGTTTACGCCGAGCTGAATGAGAAGTTTGAAGATGTGGTGCAAAAGGCCCATCGCTTGCGTATTATTTTAGCCTCACCCAATGTGCTCATGCTGCTGGTGCAAACCATGCAAGCCATTGTGAAAGATGCAGCCATGCGTGAGCAAGCCCATCTGATTCAAGGCGAAGTTGTAAAACTTCTGGCAGATGTCACTCGCATGAAAGAACGTATGGGCTCGTTGCATAAGCATTTTGCCCAAGCCAATGGCGATCTCGAACAGCTTAATGTGTCTGCCGATAAAATCTCCAGCCGTTCCGCCAAGATTGAAAGCATGGATTTGACTGAGCCAACTGCTGTGATCGAAACGGCTGAAGCACCCCGACGCTTGGCTGTGGGCTAAATGAAAAGGGTGTATCCTAAGCATGAATGTTATCTTTGATCTTGGCATGGTTTTAATCTCGTGGGATCCGCGCCATGTCTACCGCGAAATTTTTAATGACGATGCCAAGATGGAATGGTTCTTGGAAAATGTTTGCAACGGCGCGTGGAATTTAGAACAAGATCGCGGCCGGAGTTTTAGCGATGCTGTGAAAATAGCGACTGCAAAACATCCAGAATACGCTGCCGAGATTGCTGCCTATGATGAACAATGGCACCATATGGTGCCCGGTGCAATTTCCGGCAGTGTTGATATTTTAGAAGCTCTCCATAAAAATGGAACTCCTCTCTATGCCATCACCAATTGGAACCAAGATAAATTCCGCGAAACCAAATTGCGCTTCCCATTTCTAAATCTATTCCGCGATATTGTGGTGTCTGGTGATGAAAGGCTGATCAAACCTGATCCAGCAATTTATGAGCTGAGCTTAAAGCGCAACAAACTCAAAGCTGCGGAGTGCTTGTTCATTGATGATAGTTTGAAAAATGTGAAAGGCGCTGAAGCCGTGGGCATGAAAGCCCATCACTTTACAACGCCAGAGAAACTGAAGGCTGAGTTGAAGGGGCTGAAACTTCTCTAGATTCGGGGTTGTCGATGCGGACTTTTCGACGCAGCACCCGCAAACTAAAAATACCAGCCTGTTTTCAACGCCTTAAATCCCCAATCCACCGCTTGACACATTGCTTACCCGTAACTATCAAGAGCGCGCTTTGGGAAGGGGCGGTTTTGCCTCGCACGGAGGACGTTTATTATGGCTAATCCGCGCGACAAAAAAGACGAAACTGACCCAAAGTTCGGCGATATTTCCAGCCGCTTGAAAGATTTGAGTGCCCGCATTGCGGCTGAAAAATCTGAACAGCGTGCCGCAGAAAAACCGTCGATGAAATATCAAGGGGCGTCTGATTATTCCAAGGGCTATAAGCTTGCCAGTGAATTTGTGGCTGGTGTTTTAGTGGGCGGTCTAATTGGTTTCGGGTTGGACAAGTTGTTTGGCACCCTGCCGTTATTTCTAATTGTGTTTCTGCTCTTAGGTTTTGGGGCTGGTATTCTGAATATGTCGCGATCTGCGAACAGGAATCCACCTTCAGCTGAAGAGCTTCGTAATATGCCGGCACCTGATGACGACGAAGATGAGGATAAATAGTGGCTAACGATCCAATCCATCAATTCCGACTGCATGATCTTGCTGGTCCAATTAACATTGGCGGCTATGATATCAGCTTCACCAATTCGGCTTTGTTTATGGGGCTAACCGTTGCCACAATCACTGGCATTCTTCTTCTTGCTGCCCGCAAAGGCGCATTGGTTCCAGGCCGCCTGCAGTCCGTTGGTGAGATGTGGTATAGTCTCGTTGATAATATGGTGAAGAACGTGCTTGGCGAAGAAGGCAAAGCTTTCTTCCCGCTGGTGTTCTCGCTGTTCTCATTTGTTTTGGTTGCCAATATGCTTGGCATGTTCCCGTATTTCTTCACAGTCACCAGCCATGTGATTGTAACAGTGGCCTTGGCCTTGTTCGTGGTTTGCCTCGTTGTTGTAGTTGGCATCACCAAGCATGGTCTCGGCTGGTTTAAACTGTTTGTGCCACATGGCGTGCCATTGGCCATTTTGCCAGTGATCTCGGTGATCGAAATCATTTCGTTCTTGTCGCGCCCCATTTCATTGGGTCTTCGTCTGTTCGGTAACATGCTGGCTGGCCACATTGTTTTGAAAGTGTTTGCGGGCTTCGTGGTAAGTTTAGGTGCACTTGGCGGCATTGGCATTTTAGGTGCGATTGCGCCGATGTTCATGGCCGTTGCTCTCACTGCGCTGGAATTCCTCGTTGCCTTCCTGCAAGCCTTCGTGTTTGCAATTCTTACTTGCGTTTATTTGAACGACGCGCTTCACCCATCACATTAAACTTTAACCCAAACTGAAAAACACTAGGAGAACTACTATGGATCCAGCAGCAGCAAAACTCATCGGCGCAGGCATTGCATGTATTGGCATGGGCGGAGCCGGCATTGGCGTGGGCCACATTTTCGGCAACTACCTTGCAGGCGCATTGCGGAACCCAGCAGCAGCTGGTTCGCAATTCACCAACGCGCTCATCGGCGCTGCACTTGCTGAAGGCTTGGGCATTTTCTCGCTCGTTGTTGCCCTTCTGCTTCTCTTCGTTGCTTAATAGCAACGATTTAAACGTTTAGTTTGGGCTGGCCTTCGGGCCGGCCTATTCTCGTAATTTGAGGCTATGCAATGTCGACCACCGAAACCACAACAACTGAGCATACTGAAACGGCAGAAGGCCATGGCGCTTTTCCACCGTTGGACTCAAAGTCATTTCCATCACAGCTGTTCTGGTTAGTGATATTCTTTGCAGCTCTTTATCTTTTAATGGGCCGCTTGGTTCTGCCAAAACTGGCCGCCATTATTGGCAATCGCAAAGCTCAAATTGATAGTGATCTGGCGCGCGCTTCAGCTCTCAAAGATGAAACTGAAGCAGCCCTCAAGAATTACGAAAAAGCCTTGTTCGATGCGCGTTCAAAAGCCACCGACATTGGCCGCGATACCCGCGCCAAGGTTTCTTCCGAAATTGATGCCGATCAAGCCAGCCTTGATGCAGCCCTTTCCAAAAAAATTAAAGACGCTGAAGCCAAGATTGCCAAGGCAAAAGCCAAGGCGATGGAATCTGTTGAATCAATCGCGGGTGATGCAGCGTCCGATATTGTGGCCAGCTTAACGGGTGGCAAAACACTTAAAACTGCCGTGGCTAAAGCCGTGGCCGCTGCCAAGCGCTAAGGAGAATGTTAATGGAATTTGATCAAACATTTTTCGCTTTAGTTGCCCTAGTGATTTTCATCGGCATCGTGCTTTATGCTGGTGCCCACAAGAAAGCCGCCGTAGCTTTGGATGACCGCGCCAAACTGATTTCCAAGGAATTGGATGATGCAAAACAACTGCGCTTGGATGCTGAAAAACTTCTTGCTGATTATAAACAGAAACGCCTTGATGCGGAAAAAGAAGCTGAAGTGATTGTGGCTCAGGCCAAATCTGCAGCCAAGCAATATGGCGAAGAAGCCCGCAAGAAACTAACCGAAACTATCGCCCGCCGCAGCAAGCAGGCCGAACAAAAAATCGCGCAAGCCGAAGCTGCCGCTGCGAAGGATGTTCGCAGCTCAGCAACTGAACTGGCAATCGCTGCCGCAACCAAATTGATCTCCGAACAAAAAGGTGGCGCAAAGCTGATTACTGACTCAATTGCCGCTGTTAAGTCTCGGTTGAACTAATCGGTTAGAAATGAGTATAAAAACCCGGTCTTTGCGCCAGGTTTTATATTTCGCAAATTACTCCGCTGCTTGCATATAATCCTCAATCGGGGGGCAGGTGCAGATGAGGTTTCGGTCGCCGTAGACGTTGTCCACCCGCGCCACGGTCGGCCAGTATTTTGCCTGTGCTGATGTTTCACCCAATGGAAAATAAGCTTGTTGCTTGGAATAGGGATGGGCCCATACATCGAACAATTGTTTGTGGGTGTGGGGCGCGTTTTTCAACACATTGTTGAGCTTATCAGCACGGCCCTGTTCCACATCGGTAATCTCGCCAGCTATGCTAATCATCGCATCACAGAAACGGTCAAGCTCACGCTTGCCTTCTGACTCAGTGGGCTCAACCATCAATGTATCAACCACTGGGAATGACATGGTTGGCGCATGGAAACCATAATCGACGAGACGCTTAGCCACATCTTCCACGCTGATGCCGGTGCGGTCTTTCAGCCAGCGCAGATCGATAATGCATTCATGCGCCACAATACCGCCGGGGCCAGAATATAAAACTGGAAAATGCGGGTTCAAGCGCGAAGCTATATAATTGGCATTAAGAATGGCCATCTTGGTGGCTTGGGTTAAACCCGGCCCACCCATCATGGCGATATACATCCATGAGATTGGCAGGATGGAGGCAGAACCCCATGGGGCAGCCGAAACCGCACCCGATTTGCGAATGCCATTTGCAACCACATCATGCCCCGGCAAATGCGGGGCAAGATGTTTACGAACCCCAATTGGCCCCATGCCCGGCCCGCCACCACCATGTGGAATGCAAAACGTTTTATGCAAATTCATGTGGCACACATCTGCGCCCAATTCAGCAGGGCGCATCAGCCCCACTTGCGCGTTGAGATTAGCGCCATCTAAGTAAACCTGCCCGCCATTTTCGTGAATGATTTTGCAGATGTCGATGATCGACTCTTCAAACACGCCATGCGTGGAAGGATAAGTGATCATTAAAGCCGCAAGGTTTGCAGCGTTGGTTTTGGCTTTGGCTTCAAGATCGGCCACATCTACGTTGCCGTTTACATCACAGGCCACCACCACAATTTTCATGCCGCACATTGCAGCAGAAGCCGGATTGGTGCCATGCGCCGATGTGGGGATCAAACACACATCGCGGTGCATATCATTTTTTGAATCGTGATAGCCCCGGATGGCAAGTAACCCCGCATATTCGCCTTGGCTGCCAGCATTGGGTTGCAGCGATACATTATCAAAGCCGGTGATTTCACACAGCATGGCTTCTAAGCTTGCAAACATTTCAGCATAGCCCATGGCCTGATCAAGCGGCGCAAACGGGTGCATATTGCCAAAATTGCCCCACGTGACAGGGATCATTTCACTCGCCGCATTCAGCTTCATGGTGCAGGAACCGAGGGCTATCATGGCTTGATCTAATGCAAGGTCCTTACCTTGCAGCAAGCGGAGGTAACGCATCATTTCGGTTTCAGAATGATATAAACTGAACGTGGGGTGCGTGAGATATTTGGAAGTGCGTTGAAGCGATGCTGGAATTGCATTTACAATTCCAGATTCTTGCGTGCGGAAAACTGCGAGTGCATTTTGCAAATCTTCCTCACGCGTGGTTTCATCGAAGGACACCGCCACATGTTTTACATCGACGAGACGCATATTGATGCGTTTCTTTTTTGCGGCGGCAATGATTGTCTTGGCATCACAGCGCACGGTTACGGTGTCAAAGAACGTGTCATTCACCAATGATGATTTCACACCCGATGCAAATCGTGCAGCGCAAGTGTGTGCGTGAGTGGCAATTGCTCTAACACCTTCCGGCCCATGATAGACCGCATACATCGACGCCATCACTGAAAGCAGCACTTGCGCTGTGCAAATGTTGCTGGTGGCCTTGTCGCGGCGGATATGTTGTTCCCTCGTTTGCAACGCCATCCGCAGCGCACGGTTGCCTTGGGCATCAACAGATACACCAATCAAGCGGCCAGGCATCACGCGCTTATATTCATCTTTGGTAGCAAAGAAGGCCGCATGTGGGCCACCATAACCCATGGGCACACCGAAGCGTTGTGCAGAACCAATGGCAATATCTGCACCCATTTCACCAGGGGATTTGAGCAAGGCCAGCGACAATAAATCCGTGGCCATAATTGCAAATGCACCTGCACCATGCAGATCAGAAATGGTCGATGTGAAATCACGCAATGCGCCGGATGAACCAGGATAAGAGAGCAAGGCCGCGAAGACTTTCGTAGGCTTCAAATTTTTCAGGGGATCGCCGATTTCAATGTCAATGCCAAAACCCTTCGCACGGGTTTGCAACACGGCAATGGTTTGTGGATGCGTATCAACATCAACAAAGAAAACATTGGCAGATGATTTAGCCACACGCTTGGCCATAGCCATGGCTTCGGCGGCTGCCGTTGCCTCATCCAGCAAGGAGGCGTTGGCGATTTCAAGCCCCGTAAGATCAATCACTACTTGTTGGAAATTGAGCAGTGCTTCAAGGCGTCCTTGGCTTACTTCAGCTTGGTACGGCGTGTAAGCCGTATACCAGCCGGGGTTTTCCAGCACATTGCGGAGGATCACCTTTGGCGTTATGGTGCCGTAATAACCCATGCCGATCATCGACGTATAAACTTCGTTTTTATTTGCCATTTTCTTTATGGCCGAAAGCGCTTCGCGCTCACTTAGAGCTTCAGGTAAATTCAAAGGTCGCTTGCTGCGAATTTTTGCAGGCACCGCTTTGTCGATAAACTCATCGAGCGATGATGCTCCTAAGCTTTGCAACATGGCAGAAGTTTCGGATGCGTTAGGACCAATGTGGCGGGGAATGAAATCAGGTGTCATATCAACCCGCCACAAATGTATCGTAAGCAGCTTTGTCCATCAGCACATCAAGCTCGCTTGTGTTGCTCAATTTTATTTTCATAAACCAGCCCTCATTTTCGGCAGCACGGTTCACCAAAGCAGGGTCACCAGAAAGCTCGGCATTCACCTCAACCACTTCACCAGAAACAGGCGTGTAAACTTCACTGGCAGCCTTCACACTTTCAACTGTCGCCACGGATGAGTTGGCCACGATTTGCGCGCCAATTTTTGGCAGTTCAATATAAACCACATCGCCCAATTGTTCTTGTGCGTGATTTGTAATGCCCACAGTGGCAACGCCACCTTCAAGAGTGAGCCATTCGTGGTCTTTGGAAAATTTCATTTTGGTGTTTCCTATCGTTTGAAATTATTGGGAACAAAGGGGAGTTTAACTATAACTGCTGGCATCGGCGTGCCGCGCACCAGCAATTGAATTTTTGTATCAAGCGCCGCATAAGCCGTTTCCACATAACCCATGGCCACGGGGCCATTCACGCTGGGGCCAAAACCGCCCGATGTGATCACGCCAATTTTGCGGCCACTTTCGTCTTGAATTTCAGTTCCTTCGCGGGCGGGCGCGCGACCTTCGGGCTTAATGCCCACGCGTTTGCGCGAAACGCCGCCCAGCAACTCGCGCTGAATTCTATGCGCCCCAATAAACCCGCCCTCAGTGCGTCTGCGTTTAGCAATTGACCAATTAAGACCTGCTTCAATCGGCGACGTGGTGCGATCAATATCATGGCCATAAAGGCAAAGCCCCGCTTCCAGGCGCAGCGAGTCACGCGCACCAAGGCCGATGGGTTTTATCAAGGGATCAGTAAGCAGCTTGTTCCAAACCTGTGCAGCGTGAGCGGCACTGACTGAAATTTCAAAGCCATCTTCGCCTGTGTAGCCCGAGCGTGAGATGTGAACATCAACACCGCTCAAATTAAAGCGGCTGGAGTTCATAAAAGCCAAATTGCGAACAGCCGGAATGAGTTTGGCTAATGCTTCTTCGGCTTTTGGACCTTGCAGCGCCATCAATGCGAGATCATTCCAACGTTTGAGTGTCACACCTTCGGGCAAATTCTCTTCAATATGGGCAAAGTCAAATCCTTTACGAGAAGCATTGACCACAACATAAAGCGAACCTTCTAAGCCTTCCCAGTTTGAGCTCGTGATCATCAAATCATCGCTAATGCCGCCTTGAATGTTGAGCAATTGCGAATAGCGCTGCTGGCCCGGATTTAGGCTGAGAATATCAGCGGGCACCAGCATTTCAAATGCCCGTGCCGTGGTTTCAAAATCAGGGCCAAAAATGCTGCATTGCCCCATGTGCGAAACTTCAAACAGGCCCGCACTATCGCGCGTCCATTTATGTTCGGCAAGAATGCCTGTGGGATATTGCACTGGCATTTCATAGCCAGCAAAAGGCACAAGTTTAGCACCAAGGGCTTGGTGAATTTCATAAAGTGGCGTGCGTTGAAGGGTCTCTTCACTCATCAATAAATCTCCTGACAATAGGTTGCAAAATCGAACTCGCGTTCAATTTGCCCCTCTGTCAGGTACCTGAGAGTTTTCACCCGAACCGTCACTCCGACACGGCCAAGCTTTCTCCTTCGGTGAGCGGCTCTAGCTAAGCTATGCCTCTGCTCTCCAGATTTTATGCCACACCAGCGGTCCTTTTGCCTGAGAGTTTCCGGGGCGGTTGCTCCTTCGGCGTTGAACTTTGCGTTCAATCTCTCCCGCATGGGGTGGTCGAGTAATGTCGCAAGATTAAGCCAAAAGGTCGTAAAGTCAAGTCGGCCTTGCATCTTCTTGACAAGTTTGTAGTGACACTTCATTCCTCCCCCATGTCCAAACCTCAGATCAAAATTTTGCTCACGGCCCCGCGCGGATTCTGCGCTGGCGTGGTGCGGGCCATTGACATTGTCGAACGCGCGCTCGAAATTTATGGGGCACCCGTCTATGTGCGCCACGAGATTGTCCACAATAAATTTGTAGTTGATGATCTCAAAGCCAAGGGTGCGATTTTTGTAGATGAGCTGGATGAAATTCCAGCGGGCGATCATCCGGTGATTTTCTCAGCCCATGGCGTGCCAAAATCGGTGCCCGCCGAAGCCCAACGCCGCACCATGTTTCAAATTGATGCCACCTGTCCATTGGTGACCAAGGTTCATATGGAGGCCCAGCGCCACCATGATCAAGGTTTAGAATTAATTTTGATCGGCCACAAAAATCATCCTGAAGTGATAGGCACCATGGGCCAGCTTCCAGCAGGTGCCATCACACTGATTGAAACCACCGATGATGCTGAACATGTGATGGTGCGTGATTCAAATAATCTTGCTTATGTGACGCAAACAACGCTTTCCGTTGACGACACCAAGGATGTGATTGCGGTTCTGCAAAAGCGCTTCCCCGCCATCAAAGGCCCGCTCAAAGAAGATATTTGCTACGCCACCACCAACCGCCAAGATGCGGTGAAATTGATTGCCGACAAAATTGAGCTGCTGATCGTGGTGGGTGCGCCAAACTCTTCAAATTCAAAACGCTTGGTTGAAGTGGGCGAGAAAAATGGCTGTCCGCGCGGGCTATTGGTGCAACGCGCTGCCGATTTGGATTGGGCGACACTACAAAATTTGAAAACCATCGGCCTCTCAGCAGGGGCTTCTGCCCCTGAAATTTTGGTCAATGAAATCATTGATGCCTTCAAAGAGCATTATGATGTGGTGGTTGAAAAAGTTGTGCTGCGCGAAGAAAATGTGTCGTTCAAATTGCCACGCGAACTTCGCCAAGCATGAGCAAAGGCCCTGTTATCATCCACACCGACGGCGCATGTTCTGGCAATCCTGGCCCCGGTGGCTGGGGCGTGGTGATGGATTGGAACGGCACGCGCAAAGAGCTTTACGGCGGCGAGCAATTGACCACCAACAATCGCATGGAACTGGTGGCCGCCACCGAAGGGCTGAAGGCCCTAAAACGCGCTTGCACGGTCGAAATGCATGTGGACTCGGTATATGTGAAAGATGGCATCGGCAAATGGATTCACGGCTGGAAAAAAAACGGCTGGAAAACCTCGGACAAGAAGCCCGTTAAAAATGTGGAACTGTGGCAAGCCTTAGATGAAGCCATCCAGCGCCACCAAATTTCCTGGCATTGGGTCAAAGGCCACGCCGGCCACCCCGACAATGAACGTGCCGATGAATTAGCCAGACAAGGCATGGCCCCGTTTAAGGGTTAAACCGGCACCCATTGCACTTGATCAATCCGTGTTGCCCCCGTGGCCAGCATGATCACGCGGTCTAACCCAAGCGCAACACCAGATGCTTCTGGCATGATCGCAAGTGCTGCCAATAAATCTTCATCAATGGGATAACGTTCGCCATAAAGCCGCTGCTTAATGTCCATCTCCGCTTCAAAGCGGCGGCGCTGTTCGGCGGCATCGGTGAGTTCGCCAAAGCCGTTACACAGCTCAACACCGCAAGCATAAAGTTCAAAGCGCTCTGCAACTCTTGAATCATGCACGCAGGTGCGGGCCAAAGCTGCCTCAACCGATGGATATTCATACAGCACGGTCATCCGGCCATTACCCAAATTGGGTTCCACTTTTTCAACCAAAATGCGGCTGAAAATATCCGACCAACTTTCATTCTCTTGAAACGCCACAGGCGATGCAGCAGCCAGCGCATCACGATTATTCAGTGTACTGAGCAAATCCACACCAGCATAGTTCAGAAATGCGTCCTGCACACTCAACCATTCGGCTTCTGCAAAAGGATTACATTCACGGCCCCGCCAAATAAATTTGTCCTTCGCTGCGAGGCGCACCAAAGCCAAAGTGTCTTCAACAATAACGCGGTAATCCTCACCTGCGCGATACCATTCCAACATGGTAAACTCTGGCGCATGGGTGAGCGTGCGTTCACGGTTGCGAAACACATGGCCCAGATTGAAAATGCGCCTTTCGCCCGCCGCCAATAATTTCTTGCAGGAAAATTCTGGCGATGTGTGCAAATAACGTGGGCTCCCCACACCATCACTGCCAATCAGTGTGGTTTGAAACGCGTGCAAATGCGCTTCATTGCCGGGCGAAACTTGCAAAGCCGGGCAATCCACTTCCAAAAAATCACGCGCGCCAAACCAAGCTCGTATATCGGCAATAATCTTGTTGCGCGACAGCAGAAATGGCCTGCGGTCGGCATGGCGGGTTGGGCTAAACCAAGGAGAATCAGGATTTGGCAAAGGGGTTGGCTTTCGTGGGTTTCACTGCTAATAGCCGCGCCAACAACAATTCGCAAAATTTAAAAAAGAGAGAATATCCGTGGTTAAAGTAATCGCCAGCGGCGTGCGTAAAGGCAACGTCATCGAACATGAAGACGGCAAACTTTATATCGTATTGAAAGCCGAATCCATGCACCCTGGAAAAGGCACGCCGACCACCACGATTGATATGCGCCGCATTTCAGATGGTGTTAAAACTGTTGTCCGTTATAAAACCACTGATGCCATGGAACGCGCCTTTGTTGAAACCATCATGCACACTTATTTATATCAAGATGGCGACAGCTATATTTTTATGAATCCTGAAAGCTTCGAGCAGGTGCCACTCACCGCCGATATGGTGGGCGACTATGTGCCTTATCTGCAAGAAGGCATGGAATGTCAGATTGCCATGTTCAATGACGGTCCAATTTCAATTGAAATTCCGCCGCGCATCACGCTTGAAATCACCGAAACTGAGCCTGCGATTAAAAACCAAACCGCATCCTCATCCTTCAAGCCCGCCATGTTGAACAATGGTGTTCGCACGCTGGTTCCGCCGCATATTAACGTGGGCACCCGCATTGTGGTTGATACCAATGATGGTTCTTATGTGGAACGCGCTAAGGACTAATTAGAGCATTCCAGTGTTCGCACCAAGCGAACCCAAAAACATAATAGCCCCCATAAAGGCCAGTACAACGCCACCAAACACGCGCAAGCAACGGACTACTAAGCCCAGACGCTTGCTGTCTCCACGTGTTAAGCGCAGCGCAAAGGCTTTGCCGTAAACGGTAACAGCTGCAATGGTGCCCACGGTGAGAAACACACCAAAGCCCATGGCCAGCGTGGACAAAATCCCCACCCAATAAAGCCCCAAGGCATTGGCGGTGAGCAACACTAAAATGGCCCCCGTGCAAGGCCGCAAACCAATTGCAAAAGCTAGCGACAAGGCCGTTGCCCAAGACCAATCATCACCGCGTAAATCTTGAGGCTCCGGCGCATGGGCATGGCCGCAATTTTCATCATGCACATGGCCCACATCAAATTGCGGGTTCACAATTTCAAATTTAAAATCACTGGAAGGTTTTGGCCGCTGCACCCAACTGCGGAGCGCAAGCCAGATCATATAAATGCCAAGTGCTGAAATCATCGCGTAACTGGCAGATTCGAGAGTGCCCGTCACATCGCGCACCACGGCCCCAACACTGGCGACCAGCAATAGCAAAACACTCACCACAACAATGGCTGTGAGAGCTTGAAACAGCGAACTGAGAAACGATACAATAAGTCCGCGCTTTAAATCATTTTCAGTGGCCAGCAGCCATGATGAAATAATAACTTTGCCATGGCCGGGGCCAGCCGCATGAAACACCCCATACCCAAAGCCAAGAACCATCAATGTCCATGCCGCTAAAAACGAACCATCTTTTTTAATGGCCTGCAATGAACCATTCATCGTGCCATAAAAACTCTGTTGCTTGTCACGCGCCCATTGCACCGGATCTTCCCAAAAAGAGGTGATAATAATGTTGCCATTGGCATCGCGTGGCCGCACCAAAAGTTGGCTTTTTTTGATAACAGTTTGCGTATGAGTTTCAGCAGTTGCTTGAGCCTGAACAAGTGGCGCACACGCAAACATCATCAACAACAGAAATACGCGGATTAAAATGTGCATGTCACCACCAAGGCTTGTGCAAACATCGAGCCAAAATCTTCACCATTTTCAGGTTTCCAATCCACACCTTTGGTGGCCAGCATTTCTTGCGTGGCGTTTAACTCTTCATCACTGGGCAACGGTTTAAGATCAAGCTTACATGTTGAAGCAATTGCGCCTTGAGATTTGGTGGGCGAGTCTTTCACATAATCAAATGCGATGTAAAATTCAGGATCAAAAATCTTCACCTTAAATTCGCCTCCGCGCGGGTCGTAGAGCTGTTGCAGGGGCACCGTGAAGTGCAGCTTTAATTTTTTATCAATGTAAGATTGACCAGCATTTATGGGTGCGGCACTTTCGAGAACATTTTCGCCACCCCACATTCTGTTGAAGTAGCCATAGTCTTTGAGTGAATCCATATTTTCAGTTGTCAAAGCTACAAGCTCTTCCGGGCTATAATCGCCGTCACCATTGGCATCCATGCCTTCTAACGCAACGGTGGCATAGCCATCGTCAAAGCTCCACTCAACGTTAATGCCTGAAATCTTTCCATCATTGGTGAACACCACGGCAGTGCTCATTTCCACCCACACATGCGGGTGCGCCGCAGCCAAATTGGGTGCCAGCACCAAAGCAAACGGAACGAATTTTAATAATTGGCGCATCATCCCACACTCTCGAATCTGTGTGCGGGATAATGCGCTTATGTGGCAAAAGAGTGAAGCCTTAGCTACCTAGAGCGTTTTGACTTTTCAAGGAAAAGTCAAAATAGCCCTAGGTCTCAGTATTCGATCAATTTTTCTAAACTTTGACGATTCCGTCAAAGTTTAGATTGATCTAAACAATCGGTAAGGTTTTTGGTTAAATTGCGGAGCAGCACGCCATAAGCATCTTTTCCAGGCGTCAGCCCAGCACCAATTGGATCAAGCACACCAATTTTGGCTGGACTTCCTTCGGTCACAACTTTTACCGAAGCATCAGAGTACTGGGGCTCTTTAAAAACGCACGCTGCCTTGCTGCTGATAATCTTGGTCCGAATCTCGTCCAACCTCTTGGCCGATGCCGCAGCGGCTGAATAGTCCGTAATGCTTCCAGCTGCATGAAGGCCAAAGCGGGTTTCAAAATACTGGTAAGCATCATGGAAGACAATAAAGGGCTTATGGCTAACGCTTCCAAGGGCAGATGTGATTTCAGTTTCAAGCTGATCAAGACCTTCAACTTGCTTGGCCATGTTCGTATTGTAGGTGTTTGCATTTGCCGGGTCCGCCAGCACCAAAGCCGCTGCAATTGTCAGCGTCATGGCTTTGGCATTTTCTGGGTCCAGCCAAATATGGGGGTCCACTGTGTTGCCAGTTTCAGGTTCATCAGCATCAATTTCCCAATTGCCACCTTCGCGGATGCTATGTTTTATAATGCCCGAGGCCTGGTCCAGCTTCTCAAATTTCTTGCCATTCACGGTTTCAGTGCCGCTGATTTCACCAAGCTTCACCTCAAGATTATCGCCGATAATGAACACCACATCGGCATGTCCAAGATCAGAAATTTGTTGTGGAGAATAGCTGCTAGAATGTTCAGAGTTCACACTTTGCATCAAAAGCTCAGGAGTGCCCACACCCTCCATCACACCTGCCACTAAACTGTGTAAGGGCACAATCGAAACCACCACTTTCGGGGCGGCAAGGGCCGAAACCGGAACTGTCGAAAGTAATAAGGCCGCAAGTAATTTTTTCATCATAAGTTCTCCATTCATGTAATGTTATAATATAACATTTATGGAGTGACAAGAGCTATTCTTTATGGCCTTCAAGCATGGCCCGTCTCGCCTGAAAGCATCCGCGGATCAACACCCAGCGAGTGTAGAGCAGCCCCATGCAGGCCATCATAATTATGGCCAAACACCAACTCAGGCGAAGCCTCACAATGCAACCAGCCATTCCGCATAATTTCATTTTCAAGTTGCCCGGGCGACCAGCCAGCATAGCCAAGTGCAATCCTATGAAGCCGCGGCCCTTGGCCCTTGGCAATGTCTTTCAACACATCAACTGTTGCGGTGAGCGCAATATCCTTGGTTATTTTAAGGCTTTCGCCAGTGGAAAAATAATCGCCACTATGCAACACAAAGCCCTGAAACTTTTTCACTGGCCCGCCTTTAAATATGAGCATTTGCAAAATGCTTTCGTCAACCAGATTGCCTTTGGATTGCACATCAAGCTTATCTACCAGATCAGCAAAAATCATATCACTTGCAGGTTTATTGATCACCAGCCCCATGGCACCATCGGCATTATGTGAGCACACATATACAACCGAGCGATGAAAATCATCGCCTTCAATTCCAGGCATCGCAATCAGCAGCTTGCCTTTTAAAGACATAAATTTGGCCATAGTCTCTTGTTAATCTCAATTCCAGTTGACGGGAAGGTGACTGGCTTTTGCTTTTCACATTTATTAGTGTCCAAATATGGATCGCAGAATTTTTATATCAAGTTTATTGGCACTGCCCTTGGCCACAAAGTCTTTCGCCAGTGCTTTGCCATGGACAGCCCGCTTTGTGCAAAGTGGTTTTGATGGCGAGGCCTATCAAGCTGGGCTTCTCATTAAATTAGACTCTAATTGGAAAACCTATTGGCGCAACCCCGGTGAAACCGGCATTCCGCCGCAAATTTCTGCATTAACATCAACAAATCTCGACACTATAAGTTTAGATTTTCCACTTCCCAAACGCTTCAGTGATGCCAGCGGCGAAGCCATTGGTTACCATGATGAAGTGCTGTTTCCCTTGCGGCTCAAACCAAAAGATTTTACAAAGCCAATTGGCGTCAATCTCGAAGCCTTTTTTGGGGTGTGCCAACAGGTGTGTACGCCTGCGAAAATAAACAGCCAAATGGAGTTTACCCCCAGCAACGCTCCTCAACCCGATGCAGAGCTCATTTCTGCATGGCAAGCCCGCGTGCCAAAATTTGCGACCATTGTGAAAAGCTTTAGGCTGACCGAAACCTTCTTGGTTCTCGATTTGGCTAAGCCCTTCAACGATATTTTTGTAGAAGGCCCCGACCGTTATTATTTCACCAAGCCAGATTTTGATCGTGAGGCCGGAAAAGCGTGGATTGCCATTAAGGGTTTGAAAGATCCGATGGAATTGAGTGCTACAAAATTACGCATGACCGCCGATGATAAGGGGCAGGGGCTTGAACAAGCGATAACCCTTGCCTAAGTGCAGGGCCTTAATCAAGGAAGCTGCAATGACCATCACCATAGGCGACAAAATTCCAAGCGTGGAATTCAATGTAATGACATCTGATGGTCAACAAAAACTTTCAACTGATGTGGTGTTTGCCGGGCGCAAAGTGGTGCTGTTTGCTGTGCCCGGCGCTTTCACGCCCACCTGCTCAGCAAGCCACATGCCAGGCTATCTTGATCACTATGATGCCATCAAAGCCAAGGGCGTGGACACCATTGCCTGCACATCGGTGAACGATGTGCATGTGATGAGCGCGTGGGCCAAACATTCTGGCGCTGAAGGGAAAATTATGATGTTGGCCGATGGCAATGGCACCTTCGCCAAAGCCTGTGGCCTTGAGAAAGATTTGAATGTGGCAGGCATGGGCCTGCGCTCCAGCCGCTATTCAATGATTGTTGATAATGGCGTCGTTACGGCTCTGAACGTCGAAGAAAAATCAGGTGTGAATGTGTCAGGGGCCGAGACAATTTTAGCGCAACTCTAATCTCATTCAGCTGGCAACCGCTTTGCAATCTCGGCACGATATGGACTTGCTGAATAGGTGCCCAACACTTTCATATAAGATGTGAAAAACCCAAGCTCCTCAAGCGCTAACTTCACGGAGCGATCAGATGGGTGCCCTTCAATATCAGCATAAAATTGCGTGGCGTTGAACTGCCCTTCAATTTGATATGACTCGAGCTTGGTCATGTTCACGCCATTGGTGGCAAAACCGCCCATCGCTTTATACAAAGCAGCCGGAACGTTGCGGACACGGAAAACAAAGCTGGTCATCACCGGACCATTATTGGCGGGCGCATCTTTTTGTTCAGCCGAAAGAATGATGAAGCGCGTGGTGTTATGGTCTTCATCTTCAATATCTTTAAGCAGAATATCCAATCCATAAATCTCGGCAGCCAAACCAGATGCAATCGCAGCACGGGTTTTGTCGGGGTGCTCAGAAAGCTCGCGTGCAGCACCTGCCGTATCAACCGCCACCACCGCAGTCAGTTTATGTTCGCGCAAAACCTTGCGGCATTGCCCAAGTGCATGAACATGGCTGTGAACTGATTTCAAATCACTCAAAGTCGTACCGCGCCCAACCACCAATTGATGATGGATTGGCAAAAAATGCTCACCAATAATATGCAAATTTGAAGCAGGCATCAGGTGGTGAATATCAGCCACGCGCCCCGCCACCGAATTATCAATGGGGATCATGGCCAGCTTGGCAGTGCCATCTTTCACCGCTTGAAACGCATCTTCAAAAGTGCGGGATGGCAATGGCTCAAAATCGGGGCATGCCTCTAAGCAAGCAATATGCGAGTTGGCACCCAATTCGCCCTGAAAGGCTATTTTATTCTTTTTCATTTCAGCATCCGCCGCGCAATTTCTAAGTCCTCTGGCGTATCCACGCCCAAAGGCACGGTGTCAACCTTCACAACCGCAATCTTCATGCCGTTATCTAAGGCTCGCATTTGTTCAAGCGAACGCTCCTTCTCACGCGCACTGACAGGCAGTTTTACAAAACGCTCCAGCGCCGTGCGGCGGTAAGCATAAACCCCAATGTGATGCCAAAATGGCGCTTGCATGTCGGCATCAATCATCCGCACAAAATCTCGCGCATAAGCCACTTCGCGCTCACCATCGAGAGGCGCGATGGCCTTTACAATGTTAGGGTTAGCAATATCCGCATCATCATGAATCTTGGCCGCAATGGTGGCAATGTCCACGCTGTCATTGGTCAATCCAGCCAAGCAGCGCTGCACTGCCAATGGATCTATCGTCGGCAAATCACCCTGCAAATTCACCACATAGTCAAAGCGCTTGGCCGAATCACGAAGCGCCAAAGCTGCTGCAATGCGGTCTGATCCTGAGGGCAGGCGAGGCTCGGTCACCATCGCATCACCACCAGCGTCACGAATAACATCGGCAATGGCGTTCTCAGCAGCCGCCACCAAAACATGACCGATATTGGCAGAAACCGCGCGTTTCCACACCTCAACGATCATTGGAACCCCATTGATATCGGCAAGCGGCTTTCCCGGCAGCCTGGTGGATGCCATGCGGGCCGGAATAATAATGATGGTATTGTGTTGTTCAATCATGCGTTTAACCAGAGGCGCGGCAAATTGCGCTTGAACTCTTATAGGTGTTGCGACGAGAACACGAAACGATTAGTTTCCGCCCCGAACTTATTTTTCAGGCAAGAGGCTGCTTAAACTTATGGATAGCTTTGAATTCAACAAAATCGCTGGCGCAGTTTTGGGCACAGCACTTCTCGTTCTTGGCCTTAAAAATTTTGGCGGAGAATTGTTCCACACAGAAGCCCCAGAAAAACCCGGTATGATCATTGAAGTGGCAGAAGCTGCCACGCCAACGGAAGGCGGCACACCTGTTGCATCTTTATCAATCGGCGCATTGTTGGTCACTGCTGATGCAGCCAAAGGCGCTGATGCTGCCAAGGCTTGTGGTGCTTGCCATGATTTCACCAAAGGCGGTCCCAATAAAGTTGGCCCAAACCTGTGGGACGTTGTTGAAAGACCAATTGGAGCTTCAGCAGGTTTTGGTTATTCCGAAGGCATCAAAGCCATGGCGAGCAAGACTTGGACCTACACTGATTTGGACGCATGGTTGAAGTCGCCCAAGGAATTTGTGAAGGGCACCAAGATGAGCTATGCAGGAATGAAGAAAGATCAAACCCGGGCTGATTTGATTGCCTATCTGGCAACGCTCTCTGATGCGCCAAAGCCTTACCCGGCACCTTAATTTGAGCAAGATTAGAACCAAGTTTCAGCACCGGATGCAAAACGCTTCCGGTGTTTTGTTTTGTGCCTGCACCTGAGATAAAACAACTGAACCGAATCAGAAGGATGCTAAAATGACCAGCCGCCGCACGCTTCTTAAAATGGCAAGTCTTGCGCCCCTTTTGCGCGTACCCGCAGCTTGGGCTGAGGATAGAATTTTCACCCACGCCATTACGCTGTTCAAAGATGTGAAATATGCGAGCGACTTCAAACATTTTGATTATGTAAATCCTGCTGCCCCCAAGGGCGGCAAACTGCGCCAGGTGGCTTATGGCAGTTTTGATAGTCTCAATCCTTATTCGCTCAAAGGCGAGGCCCGCGTCACCACTGTCAATGAAACTTTATTTGTCCGTTCGCTTGATGAACCGTCGACCGAATATGGCTTGTTGGCTGAAGGGGTTTCATTCCCTGAAGATTATTCTTCGGCCACATTCAGATTGCGCGCCGAGGCCCGCTACCATGATGGTGCGCCCATAACACCAGAAGATGTGATCTGGAGTTTTGAAGTTCAAACCAAAAACCTCACCACCACGGCCGCCTATTACAAAAACGTTTCCAAGGTTGAAAAAACTGGTGAGCGCGATGTGACATTCACCTTCGACGAAAAGAACAACCGCGAATTACCATTGATCGTAAGCCAGCTTGCCGTGCTGCCGAAACATTGGTGGCAAAGTAACGGTGCAGATGGCAAACCGCGAGACATTGCAGCTTCCACGTTAGAAATTCCATTGGGCTCTGGCCCCTATAAATTTAAAACTGTGACGGCAGGGTCTTCAATCGTGATGGAGCGCGTGGCTGATTATTGGGGCAAGGATCTACCAGCAAACATCGGCCAAAATAATTTTGATGAAATCAGCTATATCTATTTCGCCAATCCGGTTGTGGCCTTTGAAGGTTTCAAAGGTGATCAATATGATTATAATCGCGAGTCCAGTTCCAAAGCTTGGGCCACAGGTTATGAATTTCCAGCGGTGAAAGATGGTCGCGTGATCAAGGATCAAATCACGCTAAAAAAAGTCAATGGTATGCAAGGCTGGGTGCTCAACCAGCGCCGCCTGCAGTTCCAAGATATTCGCGTGCGTAAGGCCTTCAATCTGGCTTTTGATTTCGAATGGTCCAATACCAATTTATTTTACGGCCAATACACGCGCGCGCGCAGCTTCTTCAACAATTCAGAATTGGAAGCCAAGGGCCTGCCTTCGCCCGAAGAACTCGCTTTGCTGGAACCATTGCGCGATAAACTGCCGCCAGAAGTTTTCACCACTGAATATATGAACCCCACCAATCCTGATGCCACAGCGCGGCGCAAAAACCTGCGCGAGGCGTCAACCCTTTTGCAAGAAGCAGGCTGGGCCATTGCTAAAGTTGGCGGCAAAAACATTTTACAAAACGCCAAGGGCGAAGCTCTGAAGGCCGACATCATGCTCGACTCGCCAGCCTTTGAACGCGTAGCCTTGCCTTATAAAGAACAGCTTGAATTGCTCGGCATTTCAGTCACCGTTCGCACCGTAGATTCAGCGCAATATGAAAAAGCCAAAGAGACCTTCGATTTTGATATCATTGTAAACTCATATGGCCAAAGTCTTTCACCCGGCAATGAGCAGCGTTATTTCTGGGGCTCTGCCGAGGCGGATAAGAAAGGCACGCAGAATTATTCCGGCATCAAAGACCTAGCCGTTGATGCCCTCATCGACAAAGTTATTTTCGCTAAAGACCGCCAAAGCTTGATCACCGCGTGCCGCGCATTGGATCGCGCTTTAATCTGGGGTTATCACATGGTGCCCAATTGGTACATTGCCTATGAGCGCGTGGCCTATTGGAACCGCTTCGGCAAACCCGAAAAAACCCCTGACTTTGATATTGGCTTTCCCACAATCTGGTGGTGGGATGAAGCCAAAGCCAAAAAGGTGTCCGGCGGCTAATGGGTTCCTATATTCTCAAACGCTTGCTGCTGATGATCCCCACTTTGCTGGGTGTGATGCTGCTCACTTTCGCGGTCATTCAATTTGTGCCGGGCGGCCCCATTGAGCGCATAATAGCGCAAATGGAAGGCAATGGTGGCGATGCCGATGCAAGGCTCAATGGCGGCGGTGGTGAAGTTCAAGCTGGCAATGATGAGAATGGAAGCACCTATCGCGGTGCCAGAGGATTAGATCCCGAGTTCATAAAGAAGTTAGAAAAGCAATTCGGTTTCGACAAACCACCCACCGAACGCTTTTTACTAATGATCAAAAACTACGCCACCTTTAATTTTGGCGAAAGTTATTTCCGGTCCAAATCGGTGCTCTCGCTCATCGCAGAAAAACTCCCAGTTTCAATTTCGCTGGGCTTATGGATTTTGATCATCACTTACGCCGTTTCAATTCCGCTCGGTATTCGAAAAGCGGTGCGCGATGGCAGTTCATTTGATATTTGGACCTCGGCCGTCATCAGCATTGGCTATGCCATACCGTCATTCATACTAGCGATTTTTCTCATCATCGTTTTTGCTGGCGGCAGTTATTATAATTGGTTCCCACTGCGGCTTCTCACATCCGATAATTTTTCCGATCTCAGCCTCTGGGGTAAAATCAAAGACTATGCATGGCACATGACATTGCCATTGGTTGCTTTAGGTGTTGGCAGCTTTGCCACCATGACCCTGCTCACCAAAAATTCATTTCTTGACGAGATCAAAAAACAATATGTGACCACGGCGCGTGCCAAGGGCCTCACCGAAAACAAAGTGCTTTATGGCCATGTCTTTCGCAATGCCATGCTGCTGGTGATCTCAGGTTTTCCCGGCGCATTCCTGCATGCATTTTTTGCAGGCTCGCTGTTGATTGAGCAAGTCTTCTCGCTCGATGGTTTGGGCTTTCTCACCTATAAGAGTGTTTTAGACCGTGACTATGCAGTGGTTTTCGCCAGCCTCTACATCTTCACCTTGATTGGCCTCGTTGTGGCGCTGATCAGTGATCTCACCTACACATGGATTGATCCGCGCATTGATTTTGAGGCGCGTGATTTGTGATGTTCAAACTCAACGCCCTCAACCAGCGCCGCTGGGCCCTGTTCAAAGCCAACCGCCGTGGCTTCTGGTCGTTCTGGATTTTTGCTGTGTTGTTTTTGGTGTCACTGTTAGCACCCGTAATTGCTAACGATCGTCCCATCTTAGCGTCGTATAAAGGCGAACTCCTATTCCCAACTTTCATTGATTATCCCGAAGTGAAATTCGGTGGCTTCCTTGCCAAAACCAATTATCGTGACCCGGTCAATCTCGACGAAATTTCCGCACATGGTTGGATGCTGTGGCCACCCATTCATTATTCATACAATACCACCAACACCGAGTTGCCGCTGCCAGCCCCTTCACCGCCAGCTTCAACACTTTCATCTGATGTGGCCTGCGGAAAATATCCGTTGAAGATTGCTGATACGCAATGTGCCGTTGGTAACATGAATTGGCTTGGCACTGATGATCAAGGCCGTGATGTGGTGGCACGCCTAATTTATGGCTACCGTGTTTCAATTGCCTTTGGTTTGATCCTCACTTTATTTTCGTCAATCATCGGCATCACGGCTGGTGCCGTGCAAGGCTATTATGGCGGCTGGACTGATTTGATTTTACAACGCTTCATCGATATCTGGTCGTCCATGCCCACGCTTTATTTGCTCATCATCATTGCGGCCTTCGTCACGCCAACATTTTGGTTGTTGCTTTTCATCCTCGTATTGTTTTCATGGACGGGTTTGGTGCGCCTCATCAGAGCTGAATTCTTGCGCGCCCGAAATTTTGAATATGTGCGTGCAGCACGTGCCCTTGGGCTTTCCAACGCAAAAATTATGTTCAAGCATTTGCTGCCCAATGCCATGATTTCCGCGGTAACCTTCATGCCCTTTTTAATTG
Organism: Hyphomicrobiales bacterium; assembly: GCA_031385245.1. Taxonomy (GTDB): domain Bacteria; phylum Pseudomonadota; class Alphaproteobacteria; order Rhizobiales; family Aestuariivirgaceae; genus Aestuariivirga. The sequence goes on from JANNBH010000121.1 coordinate 27,694, forward strand.
CAGGGTCAGTGACCACATTAACGGCATTAGATTATTTAGGCTTTGGTCTGCCACCCGGTTCGCCATCCTTGGGCGAACTTGTGTCGCAAGGCAAAAACAATATCCAAGCCCCATGGCTTGGGTTCACGATTTTCATTCTCATGTCCACATTGCTCACGCTGCTTGTCTTCATCGGTGAAGCGGTGCGCGATGCTTTAGACCCGCGAAAGACATTCACATGAGTGATGTGCTTCTCGATGTGAAAGACCTCTCCGTGGCCTTTGGCAAGAACTTGGCCGTGGATCATGTTTCATTTTCGCTGAACAAGGGCGAGACCTTGGCACTGGTGGGTGAATCGGGTTCTGGAAAGTCCGTCTCGGCTTTGTCGATTTTAAAGCTTCTGCCCTATCCCGCAGCATCACATCCTTCCGGACAGATATTCTTCAATGGCGAAGATTTGCTGGACGCCGATGAGGCTGATTTGCGCCGCGTGCGCGGTGCGAAAATCACCATGATTTTCCAAGAGCCCATGACTTCGCTCAATCCCTTGCACAGCGTGGAAAAGCAGATTGGTGAAATTCTGGAATTGCACCAAGGTCTCAAAGGCCAGGTT
>JANNBH010000122.1:0-13897 GCA_031385245.1 Hyphomicrobiales bacterium
TGGAGGCGAAGGTAAAGCGCATCTTCATGCTATGTTATCCAGCAGTTTTGGGTAGGGTGTTTAATCCAATCACCACTTACTATTGTTATGATGAAGCTGGCGAAATCTGCTTGATGATTTATGAAGTGAGCAACACATTTGGCGAACGGCATTCTTATCTGATTGCGGCTGGTGTCACTGGCCATCAAAGCCACGCTAAAAAATTTTACGTTTCGCCGTTTAACAATGTCGAGGGGCGCTATGATTTTTCTGCAGAAGCCCCGAATGAATCACTGGTACTGGGGGTTTCGCTTCGCGTAGATGATAAAGCCGTGATGCAAGCTTGGTTTCGCGGCAATCGCGTGCTGCTGAGTGATGCGGCTTTAGTGCGATCGTTTTTCAGCTTGCCATTGCAACCTCTCAAAGTGATGGCGGGCATTCATTGGGAAGCGCTCAAGTTGTGGTGGAAGGGTTTGCCTTTAACGGTGCGGCCTGCCGCATTGCGACCAAATATCAGTATTTCAACTGACGCACATAAAATGGGGGAGAATGAATAATGAAATTGATTTTGGTTTATCTGGCCAGCTTGGTGATATTTTTAGCCATCGATATGGTGTGGCTGCGGCTGATTGCAAAAGATTTTTACGCAAGTGAAATGGGATCGCTGATCAGGCCAGATGTTAATTTGCCAGCGGCACTTGCATTCTATCTGCTCTATGCGGCGGGGCTTACTTATTTTGCCGTTATGCCTGCACTTGAAGGGCGGGCAATTTTGCAAGCTTTGGCTTTGGGTGCCGGATTGGGTTTGGTGGCTTATGGCACTTATGACCTCACCAATTTGGCCGTGGTCAATGGCTTTGGCACAAAAATAGCGCTGATTGATTTGGCTTGGGGCGCTGTGCTTTCTGGCGTTTCTGCGGCCTCTGTTGTGGCATTGTTAGGTCGGGCTGCTTAACCCCCTTGCGCGGCAGCAATTTGCAAGGCTAAGCAGGGTTCATGCTTGCTGTTTATGGAACCGAGAAAGATCATCTGATTGAGCACCCTGCGGAGTGTTCGGCTGCCACTTTGGCGGCATCGGTTTGGCTTGATCTGGTGGAACCAACGGATGCTGAGGAAGCTGCAGTTGAAGCGGCATTGCACATCGATATTCCAACGCGCGGAGAATTGGCCGAGATTGAAGCTTCATCGCGGCTTTATCAGGAAGATGGAGCTGCCTTTATGACCGCGAACCTCATTCGCCGTGGCGATGATGATCGACCTGAATCCTCTCCAGTTACGTTTATTCTGAAGGGCACGCAGCTGGTCACTATTCGTTATCACCACCCGCAAGCGTTTCCAGTTTATGTAAAGCAGGCGATGAAACCCCAAACCACGGCCATGTCGGGGTGGGGGGTTTTGATCAGTTTGATTGAAGCGGTGGTGGATCGCGGCGCTGATCATTTAGAGCGCGTGAGTTTGATTGTGGATGACACATCAAAGCAAGTGTTTGATACGTCATTCCTGCGCCCGCAGAAAACCATGAAGCGCAAGAAGCCAAAGAATTTGGAATTGCTTTTGGGCAAAGTGGGTGAAGAAGGCGATTTCACATCCAAGATGCGCGAAAGCTTGGTGTCGCTGGCGCGCATGACGGCTTTTATGCAAGCCGTGATTGACCAGATGAAAGTGACCAAGGAAGTGCGCGAAAACAAGGCGCGCATTAAAGTGGTTCAGCGCGATATTGCTTCTCTGTCTGATCATGCGGGTTATTTGACTGGAAAAATTAGTTTCTTGCTTGACGCTGTGCTTGGCATGATTTCGATTGAGCAGAATGGTATCATTAAAATTTTCTCGATTGCTTCGGTTATCTTTCTGCCTCCAACGTTGGTTGCCAGTCTTTACGGTATGAATTTTAGAAACATGCCTGAACTGGGCTGGGACTATGGTTATCCCTTGGCCATTGGCCTTATGATTTTGTCGGCGATTATTCCGATCTATTATTTCCGTCGCAAAGGTTGGTTGTGATGGGATTTATTTGGGTGGCGCTAGGTGGAGCGCTTGGCTCGTCGGCGCGTTATGGCGTCAACTTGGTGGCACCGCGTTATTTAGGTGCAGGCTTTCCATGGGCCACTCTCATTGTGAATGTGCTTGGCTGTTTTGCTATGGGTTACATTACTGCGCTGCTGCGCGAGAAAATGCCAAATGATGAAAATATGCGGTTGTTTTTGACCACAGGTTTGCTTGGTGGCTTCACTACATTTTCAGCTTTCTCTCTCGATTTTTTCGGGCTGATGCAACGGGGTGAAATGCCAACTGCAATTTTTTATGCTGCGGCTTCTGTCGTGCTTTCCATCATTGCTGTGATGATTGGCTTTAAGGCATTTGGCTGATGGCTGCTGAAGTTAAGCGCTATGAAGTTTCCGCCGATGAAGATGGGATGCGGCTTGACCGCTGGTTTAAAATTCATTTTCCGCAAGTGACATTTGCTTATCTGAATAAGCTCACGCGCACTGGCCAAGTGCGGGTTGGAGCAGGGCGGGTGAAGACCAATGCGCGGCTGGCCACCGGCCAAGATATTCGCGTACCGCCGCTGGCTTTTGATAAGCGGCCCGCTGATACACCCAAAGAAGATGTGTTGCCGCTCACACCTTATGAGCGCCAGTTTTTCACCTCTATGGTGATCCATGAAGACAATGATATTTTTGTTTTGAATAAGCCGGCTGGATTTGCCGTTCAGGGCGGCACTAAAACCCACACGCATCTTGATGGGTTGTTAATGGGCCTGGGCAAAGAATTGGGCGAGCGGCCTTTGCTGGTGCATCGTTTGGACCGTGATACGTCTGGCGTTATTGTGATCGCTAAGCGCCGCGCGGTGGCTGCGGCTTTGGGCAAACTGTTTGCCACGCGCGTTGTGAAGAAAACCTATTGGGCGGTGGTGAAGGGTATTCCAACGCCAGCGCAAGGGAAGATTGATGTGGCTTTGATTAAAGCCCGCAGTGAAGATGGTGATAGGATGCGAGCCTCAAAAGTGGGTGAGGAAGAGGATGAGCAATCCGCCGTCACGCAATATGCAGTGCTCGGAAAATCAGGCAATGCGGCGTGGCTTTCGTTAAAGCCGCTAACTGGCCGGCAACACCAACTTCGCGCCCACACGGCCCATATTGGTACGCCGATATTTGGCGATAATAAATATAATGGTGATTTGGAATTGCCTGAGGGTGTGGCCAACAAACTCCACCTTCATGCGCGGCGCCTGGTGTTTCCGCACCCGCGAGACGGTGTGGCAGATATAACCGCACCTTTGCCTGATCATATGATTTCAACTTTTAAGGTTTTGGGTTTTGATGAGACACGATTTGACGACTGAAACCGCAGATGAACGCTGGGAGCGGCTTTCGCGTGACCGCATTGTTAGGCCTTTGCCGAAGAAGTTTTACAAACTGGCCACGGTGACGGAAGAGCTTGGCATTGCCTTGGATGGCCGCTCCGTGAAAACCCCGATGAAGGCAAAATTGGTTTTGCCATCGTGGGCCTTGGCCGATGCGATTGCGGCGGAATGGAACGCGCAAGAGGAATTTATCAACCCAGCGGCCATGCCTCTCACGAAGCTTGCCAACACCGCGATTGATCGCGCTAGGGCAGAGCGCAAGTTTGTGGCGGGGCAGGTTGTAGAATTTTCCGGCAGCGACATGGTGTGTTACCGCGCTGATGCACCCTCCAATTTGGTGGCCTTGCAATCAGCCGCTTGGGACCCTGTGGTGGAATGGGCAACTGCAAGTTTGGGGACAACATTCAAAATGGTTTCGGGGGTTATACACTCGGTTCAATCTGAGGAATCAATCGCCGCAGTAGAATCTTATGTGGCCAAGCTTTCTAACTTTGAGCTCACAGTGGCGCATAATCTCACTACGCTTACAGGTTCGGCTTTGTTGGGCTTGATGCTAACGGCAAAAGCGATTTCGGCTGAAGCTGGCTGGACTGCTGCCCATGTGGAAGAGGATTTTCAAATTGCCACTTGGGGGCAGGACGACGAAGCCAATGCGCGCCGCGCTTTTCGCCGCATTGATTTTGATGGTAGCTTGCAGTTTCTTAACCTTCTTTCTGTCTAATAAATCTCGCCACAATCGCGCCCTTAACCTGTCACGATTATCTTTCATATAAGCCGTTCAACATATTGGGGAACACCATGAAATCTCGTTTGCTCGTTTCAGTTTTGTTTGCTTCGGCCTTAACAATTGGTGCTGTGGTTGCTCATGCGGCCCCTGCCGAATTGGTCAATGCTTATGCCGCTGGTGTTGCGGGCAAGGTGTGTGAGCCGCAATTGGACAGTGCCCAATCAAGCGAACTTGGCGATGCCGTGCAACGCGCCGAGCAAAAAAGTGGCTTAGGCCAAGATGAATTGGATGCCCTGTGGAGCGATACACAAGCTGCCGCCAAGGCTGACAATGCGGGCTTCTGTGCTGATGCCGTTCCAAAGATTGACGCCGTGATCAAGGCTTCTCAATAACTCCGGTTTGACGATTTAGCTGCGTCTGCCTAACGTGCTCCCAAGCTGGAGCATGACATGCAAGAGATTCTTGAAGATTTAGAACGCCGCCGCGCCGAAGCCCGTGCAGGTGGTGGCAAAAAGCGCGTTGATGCCCAACACGCGCGTGGCAAGTTGACGGCGCGGGAACGCATTGAGCTTTTGATGGATGCGAACTCATTTGAAGAGTTCGACATGTTTGTGGAACACCGCAGTTCTGATTTCGGCATGGAAAAAACCAAGATCCCCGGCGATGGTGTGGTGACGGGTTGGGGCACAGTGAATGGCCGTGTGATCTATGTATTTGCCAAAGACTTCACAGTGTTTGGTGGTTCACTTTCGGAAACTCACTCTCGCAAAATTACCAAGCTACAAGATATGGCCTTACGAAACCGTGCGCCGATTATCGGGCTTTATGATGCAGGTGGTGCGCGCATTCAAGAAGGTGTGGATGCGCTGGGCGGTTATGGCGAGGTGTTTCAGCGCAATGTGCTGGCGTCCGGCGTGATCCCGCAAATTTCAGTTATTATGGGACCTTGTGCAGGGGGCGATGTGTATTCGCCCGCTATGACCGACTTTATTTTTATGGTGCGCGACACCAGCTACATGTTTGTAACCGGCCCAGATGTAGTTAAGACGGTGACAAATGAAACCGTGACGGCTGAGGAATTGGGCGGCGCATCGGTTCACACCACCCGCTCATCAATCGCCGATAAGGCTTTTGACAATGATGTTGAGGCGCTGTTGCAAATGCGCCGTTTGATTGATTTTTTGCCATCGTCCAACACGTCAACTATTCCAGAAATTCCTTACACGGATGATGCCGAGCGATATGATCTCTCACTAGATACGCTGATCCCGGCTAATCCCAATCATCCCTATGACATGCATGAGCTGATTCAAAAGACGATTGATGATGGTGATTTTTTTGAAATTCAGGAAGCCCACGCAAAGAATATTATAACTGGGTTAGCGCGGATTAAAGGCCGCACCGTGGGGATCGTTGCCAATCAACCGATGATGCTGGCGGGGGTTTTGGATTCTGATGCAGCCCGAAAGGGCGCGCGGTTTGTGCGCTTTTGTGATTGCTTCAGCATTCCGATTATTTCCTTTGTTGATGTGCCAGGGTTTTTGCCCGGCACCGCTCAAGAATATGGTGGCTTGATCAAGCATGGTGCGAAATTGTTGTTCGCCTATGCCGAAGCCACGGTGCCGAAGATCACCATCATCACGCGCAAGGCTTATGGCGGGGCTTATGTGGTTATGGCGTCGAAACATTTGCGCGGCGATTTGAATTATGCCTGGCCCACGGCAGAAATTGCAGTGATGGGGGCCAAGGGTGCGACAGAGATTATTTATCGCGCCGAACTTGGCGACAAAGATAAAATTGCGGCTCGTGTGAAAAATTATGAAGCCCGCTTTGCCAACCCGTTTGTGGCCGCCGAGCGTGGGTTTTTAGATGATGTGATCATGCCGCATTCAACCCGCCGCCGCGTGGCGCGGGCTTTGGATATGCTGAAAGGCAAACAGCTGGAAAACCCTTGGAAGAAGCACGATAATATACCACTGTAGTTTTTTGGAGAATCACATGCGCCAATTGCCGATCGGACAAACCATCAGCCATATGCTGGCTTCGACTTACAATAACATGGGCTTTGCCGTGCGGGTGCAATGGCCTTGGGTGGCAATCTTGGTCGCGGCCTATTTGTTTTTACCTCTCATTGCAGGTGTGCCGCTGAATATGCCACCAGAGCAAATGGCACAGATGTTCAAAGTTGATCCCGGCTTTGCTGCGCGTTTTTTCATTTTGATATTTGCGATTGCCTTGATTTCGGTTCTAGCCCTTTCTTCTATTGCTGTTAATTGGCACCGTTATATCCTGCTAAACGAAGTGCCACAGGGTATGGAAAAACTTCGGATTGATGGCTCTGTTTGGCGATATTTCGGCAACGCACTACTCATCGGCCTGATAGTTTTTCCTGCCTTAATTCCGATTATGTTTTTAGGTTTTGCAGTTAACGCGGTAACTTCGCCAGTTTTATTCTTAGCTGTCATGCTGATTTATATGGTGGTTGCTGTTGTTCCGCTTTTCTATCGCCTTTCAATCAAGCTGCCAGCGGTGGCATTGGGTCGGCATGATTTTGGTTTTAGTGATGCGATGCAAATCAGCACTCAAAACTGGTGGCAGCTTGTTGCTGTTGGATTTTTAGTTACGGCAATTTCATGGACAGTGGATTTCGTTCTGAAAATGTTGACATTATCATTTGCGGCAACTCTTGGCGCAAGCATGGGTATGTGGGCTGATGTTATTGTGCGAACTGGCGTTAATTGGTTTATGGGCGTAATAGGAATTACCTTGTTCACCAGCCTCTATGGTTTCTTTGTTGAGAAACGGGATTTTTAAACCCGCTCACCCACCAAGTCATATTCCTCAGCCTCAACGATTTTCACCTTCACCATATCGCCTTGCTTCAAATCAGTGCCGCCGGGGATGAACACGTTGCCGTCAATCTCTGGCGCATCCCATGGGGAACGGGCAATGGCTTCGTCGTTCTCGTCGTCAATTTCATCAACTAGCACATCAATCACGCGGCCCACTTTGGCTTGTAATGCTGCTTCGGAAATCACCTGTTGGGTTTCCATGAATCTGGCGTAGCGTTCGGTTTTTACGTCGTCTGGAACTTGAGGTAGGCCTAAGTCGTTGGCCTTTGCGCCGCTCACAGGTTCATACTTGAAGCAGCCCACGCGGTCCAATTTGGCTTCCTTCATCCACTCCAATAGGAATTCAAAATCAGCATCCGTCTCACCGGGGAAACCCACGATGAATGTCGAGCGGATGGCGATGTCTGGGCAGATGCTGCGCCATTTGGCCAAGCGATCCAAAACTTTTTCTTGGTTTGCCGGGCGGCGCATGGATTTTAAAACAGTGGGCGAGGCGTGTTGGAATGGGATATCTAAGTAGGGCAGAATTTTACCTTCGGCCATCAGTGGGATCACATCATCCACATGCGGGTAGGGGTAAACATAATGCATCCGCACCCAAGCCCCTAGATCTCCCAATTCCTTGGCCATGTCATAAAATTTGGCACGCACTTCGCGGCCACGGAATTTGCTCTCGGCGTATTTAATATCCATCCCGTAAGCGCTGGTGTCTTGGCTGATCACCAGAAGTTCTTTCACGCCCGCTTTCACCAAGCGTTCGGCTTCATAGAGAACAGCGGCCATGGGGCGGGAGACCAGGTCGCCACGGATTGATGGAATGATGCAGAAGGTGCAACGGTTGTTGCAGCCTTCGGAGATTTTTAAATAAGAATAATGGCGCGGTGTGAGGTGCAAGCCCTGAGGCGGCACCAAATCATAACGCGGATCATGCTTGGGCGGCAGGGCTTCATGCACGGCGGCCACCACTTGCTCATATTGATGCGGGCCGGTGACGGCGAGAACATTGGGGTGAGATTGGCGAATAGTATCGGCCTCAATGCCGTAACAGCCGGTCACAATAACGCGGCCATTTTTCTCCATAGCTTCGCCGATGGCGGCCAGACTTTCGGCCTTGGCGGAATCGAGAAAACCGCAAGTGTTCACAATCACCACATCTGCATCATCATAGCCGGGGGCGATTTTATAACCTTCGGCGCGCAGCTGCGTGAGGATGCGTTCGGAATCGACGAGGTTCTTCGGGCAGCCAAGCTGCACAAGGCCTACTTTTGGGACATGAGCGTTCATGGGCTGGCCTTTAGCGGATTTTTTAGCTAACTGTAACGATAATTATTGGGCAATGGCATGTCACTCGCAATATGTATCACGACCTATAATCGTAAACGCTTAGTCGAAGCGAATGCACGGTCTTTACAGAAGGCAAAACTACCAAAAGCCACCAAGATCATTGTGTTAGATGACGCCAGCTCTGAATTTGATGTTGCATGGCTAAAAGCCATCTATCCACAATCAGCGAGTATTTTCCGACGGGACGTAAATACAGGGGATGCAAGTCTTGCTGCTTTTGATGCGATGTCGCGGTTGGTGGCAACTGGTGCCGATGAATTGTTGCTGCTGGATTCGGATTTTATTGTAAATCCAAATTTTTTGGAACCTGCATTGCAGCAATTGGCCAAAAGTGAAGGCCTGCTTTCACTTTTTAACACACACACGCACCCCACATTGAGGGAGGAAGGCTCATTGCTCATCAAGGCTAGTGTTGGTGCTGCAGCTACACTGTGGACACGAGAATGCGCTTCGGATGTTTTGAAAAATGTTGAGAAGGGCAAGAATTGGGATTGGCGATTTTCAAGATACTTTGAAAACAATTCAAAAAATATCTATTGTGTAAAAAACTCGCTAGCTCAACATTTGGGGCTGTTCGAAGGCCAGCATTTGATGACTGGTGGTGGGGATGTTGGAGTTGGGTTTGATGCCAGCGGGAGTTTTGACGAGTATTTGTTGTTCCTAGAGCAGGCAGTTCTCGGCCAACAATCGGCCTTGAAGCGGCTGGATAACAGAATTCAGCAGATTGAAAATAGCTTTTTCAATAGAAGGCTATTCGGGCTCAAAAGGTTTCTTCGCAAAAAGATGAAATTTTGGAGGAATTTTTTTTCCGCCTCAAAATGATCGTGTTGTGATGAGATGTTTACTCTTTCAAATCCGATTCACACGAGGTCTTGATTTTATGAAATTAGCTAACGGCATATTCTCACTCATAGCTTTCGGCCTAAGTTTTTCAAGCGGGGCTCATGCTGGCTCCTTTCTGCTCAAAGGCAAGAATAACTGGCTCACAGTTGCCTCAACTAAAGACCTTGATGTGGCGATTGGCATTGCGCGCAGTTTGAACAACTCGGCACAAGTGGTTTCATCGCAGAGTGGATATTATGCGGTTATTATGGGGCCCTATGCTGCGAAAACCATTGATGCCGTAAAAAAGCTTGATGACAGTATTTACGAGTTGCCCAAGGACGCGTTGTTATCTGATGGCGCTCGATATGTTGAAACTGTTTGGAAATCACCTTCTCATGCAACAATTTTGAGTTCTTATGGAATTGATAGTCCGTTGCAGCTTTCTTCGGGCGATGTTTCTGTGACTTTTAAGTTGGAGAAAGTTGCCGAAGATCAGTATTCGAGTGTGCTTTCTGGCGAAGAAAAAAATGGGCCAAAATTTACATTCACTGTAGATAAGGCGGGCGAGTCTGTTCCCAGTTCCGCTGAAGCAGCCTTCATAAAATTAGATGCAGCAAGCACCATTCCGCAGCTGGTTTTTACGCGATTTTCAGGTGGCGCCCATTGCTGCACTAAAACTTGGATTGCTATGAAGCCAGATGGCGCTGCTGGTTGGTCATTGATCGAGGGAGATACTCTCGATGGTGGTGGCTATTGGTTTGAAGATGTTGATGGTGATGGCGGGCAGGAATTGCTGAGCGTAGATAATCGGTTTCTCTATGCGTTTGATTCTTACGCAGGCTCATTTGCACCCATACAAATTTCCAAGTTTCGGTATGGCAAAGTTGAAGATGTGACCGAAGAACCCGCAATGCAGTCGCGGTTGAAGCAGGATTTGGCGGGCATAGAATTTGCCGCAAAGATAAATCCTGAAATGTGGAAGTCTAATGGCTTCTTAGCAGGTTGGGTTGCCAGCAAAATGCGGTTAGGGCAGGGCACTGATGCTTGGCAGGTGGTGACTGAAAATATGGCGAGTGTCACTGGCTTTGGCCCACAAAAATGCACTACGGGGCAGAAATATGAAGATTGTCCAATAGATAATCTGAAGGAAATTCCTGTTCTAAAAGCGCTTGCGGATTTCTTAAAAGAAAATGGTTATGGCCCCTTGCCAGATGCAGCGGAGGCTTTGTTGCATTAAGCTTTGGCGCGGCCATGCCAGCGCTTGAGCGCGATGATGGCCCACACAGCTTCAACCACTCCAAACGGCCAAGCCCCTTGCAGAAAGCCGTAAGCTGAACCCAGCGCACAAGCGATGGCGAAGAGAAACACCATCCACGGGCTGCGGGCTTCCAGTGTATAAGTTACCAGCATCAGTGAAACAGCAAACAGGCCGAAGAGCGTGAGAGTGTCCATCGTTAGTAAAACGCTATAATTGATTTTATGAAAATAATGACGGCTAGCAAGGCCAAGATTGCCAAAACATATTTGCGGAATTTTTCTGGATCAGTGCCTTTGAAACTTCGTGCGCCAAGCCAAACGCCCGCCAAGAGAGCAGGTAAATAGAAGGCAGCGCGAATGGCTGTATCCTGCGTTATTAAACCGTGCATGGATTGATTGGCGAGGCCGATTATATCTGTGGCAAGGAAGAAGGCCACTAATGATGCGCGACCCGCGAGATTTCCGGCAGGGGAGGCAAAATAGAATAAAATGACTGGCGGCCCGCCAATGCCAAAAGCGCCATTTGCCAAACCTGAAGCTGCACCTGCTGCTGTTGATGCAAGTGTGCCCGGCATGGATTTTAATGCAAAACCGCGCCACATCAACAAAGTTGCAACTAGCACAAATATACTAAGGGCCAATTGCATGGGAGCAGGCGAAATGTGAGCCAGAAGCCAAACGCCAATGGGCGTTGCAATGAGGCAGCCCAACGTGAGCGGGCCCAACGATTTCCAATGAATGTCTTTCCAGATTGATGGCAGCAAATTAGCACTGGCCACCAATTCCAACATGAAGATGGACGGTATGATTTCTGCTGGCGGATAAATGAGCGACAATGCGGTGATGGCAAGTAGCGAAAAACCAAAGCCAGAAAATCCGCGCACTATAGCAGCGAGGAAGATGATGAGGCAGGAGGCGGCAATGAGCATGAGTTTATCGTAGCTGCTTTGTCGCAGCAAGATATAGGCCACTTCCTATTATCTGAGCACTCCAGCCTACCCCCTTATTGTCATCCCCGCATTTATTGCGGGGACCCATGGATGCAACGAGTTTATAATCTTATTCGTTGCGAGATGGGTCGCCGGAATAAATCCGGCGATGACAAATATGGGGTATTGATCGATGTAAAATCAATACTCTTTTGTGCGAGGAATAGGTTGTGAATCTAATTTATGAAATTGGAGGTTTGGATACCATCAGGCTCAATCAATCCAATCAACGCCCCCGTTGAATCAGTAACCACCGCCAATTTTCCGACACCCGGAATACGCACTGGTGAGCGCATTACTTCGCCACCGGCATCTGATGTGCTGGCTTCGGCCTTCTGCATGTCTTTGACAGAAAGATAAGTCATCCAATGCGATGGAATGCCATCATAGTCTGGAGCGGTGAGTTCGAAGATTCCGCCAACTGGATTACCGTCCTTGCGGGCGATCCAATAGGCAGCACCATCGGGCAGGGGGGAAGGCTCAAATTCCCAACCGAGAGTCCGGCCATAAAATGCAAGTGCGGCTTCAGGCTCCCAGGTGTTGAGTTCGTGCCACCAATGTTTTTGCGGCATATTCATCATATTATTCTCCCCTCTTAATTGGAGTTTGATTGCAATATGTCGCCGTCCGAGTCGTAACGTGGCGGGTGGATGCGGCGTTAGCGTGGCTCAATTGCGGCAATCCTGCGATGGTGTTTAATGAGACATTAAGGCCTTGGCACATAGTGTTCTGCTTAAATTTTGGGGCTTTTGCACTATGGCACGTGACATTAAACTTGATCAGATTAGAGCAAGGCTTGGCGATTTGGATAAGCCTCGTGACTATGACCCTTATAAAAATGAAGGCCAGCAAAACTTCGATAATGACGAAGGTGGCGGTGATGATGAAGGTGGGGGATCCACCATCAATGCAGGGTTCATCGCAACGATGCTTGGTTTGTTCATTTCCGTATCTGGCGGCACCTATATGTATTCGGAGGGCATCAATCCGCTCAGAAGTGCTAACTTCTCATTGGGTTGGGGTAACGCTCCTGCCGCTCCACTTGCTATAGCTTCATCAGTTGATGGAACTTGCGGCAAGGGTTGGAAAGAGGGTCAGCGCAACAATGATATTTTGCATTGTTACTTGATCACCAGCCCCAGCCGTTTGTGCAGCCCGCGTGAGCGTAGCAGTTTGGTTGCGGTAATTATGCGCCATAATGATGACTATGATGATTGGATGGGGCGGGCCAATGTTGCTGCGTTTAAATCAATTGGAAAATTACAAGTAACGGGACTGCAGATTGGTTTAGAAGATGCAAAAATGCAGCAAGCTATTCGCGATCCAAAAGGGTCGGATGAAGAAGTTTCCAAGCACATGGAAAATATAACAGACATGGTAGGCGATGTTATGTCTGAGCATAATGATATTATGGCAGAGAACCCCCAGAAAACCGACTGGACGCAATTGCAAAAAGATTTAGTGACACTTGCGAAAAAAGATCTGATCTCAGTTGCGGACTTTCCCGGGAAAGCACCAAAATGGGTGACTTTAACTTTGAAAGATGTGAAAGCCACTCAGCATCCCTGCACAAATTGATGAAGAGTGTTGCCAATCTATTTGCTGTGCTTGCACTCGTTCTGGCGGCCACCACAGCATTTTTTTGGGATGATCTTGTTGCACTCTATTACAATAAGACAGCAAAACCAATTTCGATTGCGGATAAAATTTGTGCGCCACTCTGGGTGGCGAGGGCGCAGAATGATCCAGCACTGCAATGTTATCTAACCCAAAAGGTTGAGCGGTTCTGCAATGAGCAAGAGCGCGAGCACCTCATATGGACTTTGCGCGAATATAGAAATGAGAGTGCAAATTTTAATGCTGACTTGGCTTTGGCATTGGTGAGCGTGCAATTGGGCTATTATGCCGAGCAAGCAACCGACCCAAAAAAAGATGCGGTTCAAGCCCTTTCACAGTCGCAAGCGAAGGTTGCCAAGCGATTGCAAGCGAATGGCGTGGCCAAGGCCATGAAGGTGGACCACATCTCGCGCCGTAAATTGGCAGCAAATGTTCAAAGCCTTGCTGAAAAAGGCCTTATCCAGCTTTCAGATTTTGGCCAATGGCCCGATTCTCTGATCGTTGATGGGTTTAAGGGACTGAAAGCCGTTAGAAGCACTTGTGGGAGCAGTTAATTTACCAATATTGCACATGCTAAGTAATTTTTTGCGCTGCAATATGCTGGATTCACTGAGAAGTCGTACGATTTGGCCATTTCACTCGATATTTCATGCATTTTGCTGTTGACCTTATGGGGGGAGGTGGCTATGACCCGCCTACTTCCGAAAAGCAGGCCGTTGGGGTTTCGCACTTCAAAACGCTGACGCGGTGGTAAAAGAGAAATAAATTCAAGGTCATGCTCCTCAAACCTGGCCGGTTTGGAAAGCCTCTGGTTTTGGCGCTACGGTGTTTCCGGACTGGAACATGGTAGTGCTCACATTCGTTTGATCCAGTCCAACAGTTTTTAAAGGGTGATGGGCCGAATGCCTACTATCAACCAGTTGATCCGCAAGCCCCGTCTTGC
>JANNBH010000006.1:0-10221 GCA_031385245.1 Hyphomicrobiales bacterium
TCCGTCACATGGTCCACTGAACTCAATAAATTCATTGCTCTCGCCTTATACAATGGTGGCCTGAAACATGAGGGCGAAGACATTATTTGCGCTTTCCCGTTGAAGAATGAAAATGTGAAAGCCCGCATCGTTTCACCGCACTTCATCGACAAAGCAGGAGAACGCCTCCATGCTTAAAGCGTCATCAGCTTTGGCCAGTGCTGCGCCTTATGTCAGTGCTCAGCTAACAATAATCGAAGCACCAGATTTCACGCTCGCGCAATATGCGGGTACGGAAAAAGATTTAAAGAATGCGCTGGGAAAATTACCCGCGCGTGTCGGTGTGGTCCAAGATAATCTCATGCGAGTGAGCCCCACACAAATTTGGTCGCTGAGTGAAGTTGTTGAAGCACCAAATTGTTTCATCACAGCGCTCTCCTCCAGCCGCACCCGTATCGAAATCTCAGGCGGTCCCGCCCGCGAAGTGTTGGCAAAATGCGCCGCCATTGATTTTCACAAAACCGAATTCAAACCAAACACCTTCGCACAAACCGGCATCCACCATGTGCCGGTGCTTATTCATTGCGTGGCTGGTGAAATCTTTCATCTCTTTGTCTTACGAACATTTGCTCTATCAATTTGGGATCACGTGAGCGATGCCGCTTTGGAGTTTAAATGATGCAAGATATTCTGAACCTTGAACGCTATCCGCTTGATAAACCGGGTACTCCAGAATGGAATGCACTCGTTGCCCGCTGCAAAGTCGATCTTGTTAAAGATGGCATGTTCAATCTCGAAGGTTTGGTGAAGCCTACAGCCTTGACCAAAACCGTGGCCGAGATTCAGCCCGTGATGGACACACTTTCGTTTGTTCACAAGCGCAGCCACAATATTTATTTCCGCAAAGAGATTCCAGAGCTAGCCGCTGATCATCCTGCATTGGTCAAAGTAGACACCATCAACCACACAGTGTGCGCCGATCAAATTTCTCAGAGCACAATCATGTGGATTTACGAATGGTCGCCCTTCATCATGTTCCTTAGCTCCACCATGGGAAAATCAGCGCTCTACCCGATGCGCGATGCTTTAGCCCGTGTGAACGTAATGGCCTACCGCGATGGCGAAACCCTGAATTGGCATTTCGACCGCAGCGAATTCACCACCACATTGCTGCTGCAAGCCCCAGAGCAGGGCGGCGATTTTGTCTATCGCACTGACCTGCGAACTGAAGATAATCCGAATTACGATGGTGTAGCAAAACTGTTGCGAGGCCGTGACCCTGATGTGAAAACACTTGAGGTGAGTGCGGGAACCCTGAACGTTTTCCGCGGCAAAAACACCGCCCACAAAGTCAGCACAGTGCGTGGAACCAAAGAACGCTTGATCGCCGTGTTCAGCTATTTCGATAGGCCCGGAGTTGTGTTCACCAAAGAAGACCAGATGGGGTTTTATGGGCGGAGTGTTTAACTCCGCATCTTCTCACCCTTCGGATCAAACAGTGGTTCATGCACAATCGTGGCCTTTCGCATTTCACCAATAATCTCGATTTCAAAGCCAGTCTCATCCACCAGTTCCTTCGGAACATAACCTTGCGCCATGGACTTGTTTAGATAGTGCGCGAAGCCGCCGGATGTGGCCCAGCCTACTACTTTACCTTTGTGCCAAATGGGTTCATCGCCCAGCACATCTGCATCGGAGGCATCCACCACCATCGATACGCGGCGCAATGTGCCGCCCGATGCTTTCTCAGCACGCGCAGCTTCTAAGCCGATAAAATCATTTTTGGTGAGATCAACAAAGCGGTCCATTCCTGCTTCAAAGGCACCATAGATCGGTCGCAACTCACGGTACCATGTGGGGAAGTTTTTTTCGAGGCGCATTGTAAGAAGTGCGCGCATCCCGAAATTCACAATGCCATGTGTCGCACCCGCTTTCATAATCTGGGCATAGAGGCGGTGCTGATACTCTGGTGTCACCCAAATTTCATAACCAAGATCGCCAGTATAAGTGACACGGTTGATGAGGGCAGGGCAATTGCCGATTTCAAATTGCCGATGATCCATAAATTTGAAGGCGGCGTTGGATACATCTTCGTCCGTCAAGGCTTGCAAAACTGCACGAGATTTTGGCCCAGCGATGGAGAGGCCAACAAGACCCATATCGAGGCGTTCAATCTTAACGGAACCGTCCGTTGGCTGATGCTGCTCAAACCAGCGCATATGGTAAATCTGCGCTTGACTGGAACCCCACATATAGAAAGTTTCAGCAGCTGCTTTGGCGATGGTAAAATCGCCAATCAATTTGCCATTCTCATTCAGCATAGGTGTTAAAATAATGCGGCCCGTCTTCGGCATTTTATTCGTCATCATACGTGACAGAAACGCTTCTGCACCCGAACCCGTGAACCGATACTTCGCAAAATTGGCAATCTCGGTTACGCCAACACCATTGCGCGTGCCCAAAACTTCAGCCTTCACATGGGCGAAATCATTGCTGCGGTGGAACGATACAATATCTTTTGGCTCAACACCTTTGGGTGCAAACCAAAGCGGCGTTTCCAAGCCCCAGCTATTGCCCATCACGGCACCCTGCGCGATCATCGTGTCGTAAAGTGCTGTTGTTTGCTGTGGCCGTGCGGCTGGCAATTCTTCATTTGGGAATTGGATGGAGAAACGCCGCCCATAAGTCTCGCGCACTTTCTCATTGGTGTAGCTGCGCGTCGCCCATTCGCCATAGCGCGCATTGTCCATGGCCCACACATCAAAGCCCGGATCGCCATTCACCATCCATTGCGAAAGTGCCAAACCAACACCCCCACCTTGGCTGAAGCCAGCAAGAACACCGCAAGCCAACCAATAATTTTTCAAGCCTTGCACCGGCCCAATCAGCGGGTTGCCATCGGGTGTAAATGTAAATGGCCCGTTGATCACTTTCTTGATGCCAGCTTTGGCTAGGGCAGGGAAATGCTTATAACCCAGTTCAAGATTATGCGCGATCCGGTCTAAGTCTGGCTGGAATAATTCGCGGCCAAATTCCCATGGTGTATTTTTAGGCGACCATGGAACACAAGCTTGTTCATAAGTGCCAAGCACCAAGCCCGAACGTTCCTGCCGCATGTAAATTTCAGATTTAAAATCGATGATATGCGGCAATTCATGGCCGCGTTCTTTGTTGAAAGCAATAACTTCTGGCATATCATCAGTGACCAGATATTGATGCGCCATGGCCAGCACCGGCAATTCCAAGCCCACCATGCGGCCCACTTCACGCGCCCACAACCCACCCGCATTCACAACATGCTCGGCGTGGATATTGCCTGTTTCAGTGATAACATCCCAAGTGCCGTCTTTTCGCGCTTTTAGTTCTATCACCCGCGTACCTTGATAAATCTCAGCCCCGCCAATGCGTGCCGCTTTGGCATAAGCGTGTGTGGTGCCTTCGGGGTCTAAGTTGCCATCTGCCGCATCGAGCATGGCACCCACAAAATACTGTTCTTCCAGAAGTGGGTTAAGCTTCTTGGCTTCCGCCATCGAAAGCATTTCAGTTTCAAGGCCCAAATAGCGCGCGCGGGCATGGGCCATCTTTAACCATTCCATGCGCTCTGGCGTGTCAGCCAAAATCAAACCGCCAGAACGATGAAGTCCACAAGCTTGGCCAGAAATCTTTTCAAGCTCATCATAAAGCCCAATGGTGTAGCCTTGAAGCTTGGCCACATTCGGATCACCATTCAGCGTGTGAAATCCGCCAGCGGCGTGCCATGTGGAGCCGGAGGTGAGAATATCACGCTCGACAAGAACCACATCTTTCCAGCCCGCTTTGGTAAGATGATAGAGCACCGAGCAGCCCACAACACCGCCACCAATCACCACCACTTGAGCCGAAGTTTTCATATTGCGTCCTAATCACTGCATTTGATGATGCACGATAGACGAGTGAGCAGGGTGGTCGCAATCACCTTCGTGGTGAGTTTATTTCAACGCAATAAAAAGGCCCCGCAAAATGTGCGAGGCCCAATCATAAATTCTAAATGCTTAGATCGATTCTTTAACTTCTTTAGCAGCACGGAAGGCAAGCTTCTTAGATGCTTTGATTTTGATTTGTTCGCCAGTTAAAGGGTTGCGGCCAAGACGGGCAGGGCGCTTCTTCACTTGGAAAATGCCAAGGCCAGTAACACGAACTTTGTGACCCTTCTTCAGGTTCTTCACAATGAGATCAACGAAGTCTGCCAGAAGGGCAGCCGTTGCCTTCTTTGTCAATTCATGCGTCTCAGCAATTTCAGCGGACATTTTGGTCAACGCAACAGTCAGAATTTTTTCGTCAGTCATAATAGTCTCCTCATTGGTCGTTTCGAATCAAGTTCGTCAAAACTACAGGAGAGTGAAGGCGCTGAAAACCTATATTTTTAAGGGCTATTTTGAGTTGAAGTTGCAGAATCCCTTATTATACGCACCAAGGCCATTCAAAACCCCAATAAAACCATACTATTTAATGCAATTTCAGAGCGTTACACAAAATCTGTGTGGCCCTTTAAGGCCACGTTCGCAAGGCCATGTTTCGCGCAGAGCAAGTTTAAATTTGATTGCCGTTCACTTGCGTTTGAAGCGCCGGACATGTTTTGGGCATGTACTTGAATGTTCACTACAGGCTCTGCTCGCCGTTGAAATGTTGCTCCTGTTCGGGCCACGCGCAGATACCAATCCCAATCCCAGTAGTAAGGAAGCTGCTCATCAAAACGGCCAAGCACAGCATGGAGTGATTTTTTATAGACAACAGCGGAGATTAAAATTGTATTGTTTTTCTCTAAGCTCTTCGCATCAGCATCCTGCGCGAAAATTTTGCTTTTGCCATTGGGAAATTTCATCATGCCATCGGCAAAGAAAAAATCACAATTGGCTGTTAGAGCATAGGAAAGATGGTCGCGCGCCACCCAAGCATCGTCATCATCAAGAAATGCAATATAATCTCCGTGTGCTGAAGCCACACCGAGATTTCGGGCTGGTACGGCACCTGCTTCATGGTTTTCTAATATCCGAACACGCGGATCTGCAAATTGTGGCAAAGCTGTTGAGCCATCATTCACAAGTAGCAATTCAAAATCAATCTGCGTTTGTTGCAAAACACTTTCCACAGCAGCACGCAAAAATTCTGGCCGATTTCGCGTTGGAATAATTACACTAACAGTGCTCACTTACCGCGCAACCATTTCAAGTTTGGATACGCAACGGGTTCTTTGGCGTAAAAGAAATAGCGGCGGAAAATTTCGCGGTATCCCTGCATCAGGTAATTATCATTCTTCGCCAAAAATGCTTCGCGCTTGCCGCGATAAAACGCAGGCAAGTGATACCACGGCAAAGATGGCCGATCATGGTGTGCGATGTGCAGGTTATTATTCAAAAACAGCAGCGACCAAAATGGCGATGCTTCCACCACAATAGTGCGGGCCCCCAAATTTTCAGCCGCTTGATGTTCACAAAATGATCGCACTAAGGCCAATGAAATGGCCGGATATGCAATGAGCAAAATATATTGCCAAATTGGCATTCCAGCCCACACTACGAAACTTAGAACCAAAAAACTGGAGACAAAATAGAGCGCCCAGCATTTTATTATTTTATGATTGCCGCGCCACATCGCCAAAAATTCTTCTGACCAAAATCGCACCACACCCACAGCCGGACCAATTAACATGCGGCCAAAAAGTGTGTTGTTGAATTTATAAAGCGCACGCTTTGCACCCGGCATTTTGTTCCAATCATCTGGCAACAAATAATATGATTCCGGATCTTGCACCGGGCAAGTGAGGTGCAAATCATTGTGGTGCGCCAAGTGCGTATCGCGGTAACGCCCATAAGGCAGCCAAAGATGCGGAACGATAAAAACCAATGCTTCATTAATATAACGGTTTCGCGTGGGGTGGCCATGCAAAATTTCATGCTGAAGGGATGATTGCAAACACGCGGTATAGGCTCCAACGGGTAAAATCACCCACCATGGAATAACAGCATGAAACCAAACCAGCATCCCAAGTGCTAAATATACCAATGCGATTAAGCCAATAGTTAGCCATTCTATTTTAGGGGCACGACTTGAATTCATTACCGAAATGCTTTGAGTTAAATGATGATTGAGTTTAGCCACTATACCATATTCAACAAGGTCCAGTTCAGATTATGATAGTCGCATCTCTCCCCATCCTGGCTTCACTGCCCATGTATGATTGGCCGCAACTCCGTCAGCACACGGACGATTTCTGGCACGGGCTGAGCCGCCACATGGGCTGGCAGGGTGAACTGAACCGTGTCGAATACGCAGAGCTATGGAAACGCCAAGGTTTAAATTTCAGCCAAACCTGTGGGTATCCTTTCACGCATGAATTCAAAGACTTGCTGAACTATGTTGCGACACCACATTATGCTACAGATGGCTGCGATGGGCCTAATTATTGCAGCATTATTTTAGCGCGTGAAGCCAAACCTTTGGCTGAATTTTATGGCAGCACATTAGCGATGAATACAGCGGATTCCATGTCGGGAATGCTGGCAGCAAAACTGGTTTTTGCGCCTTATGTAAAAGGTGGTGAATTCTTTCGACGCACCAAAACCACCGGCAGCCACCAGAATTCCTTAGCCGCAGTCCGCACAAAATTCGCTGATATTTGCGCCATTGATTCTGTTTGCGTGGGACTTGCAAAAAAACATTGCCCAGAAATTCTCGAAGGGCTGGTGGAAATTGCCCGCTCGCCGTCAGTGCCAGCTTTGCCTTTCGTCACCAGAGCAACCGATGTTGAAGTGTTGCGAACAGCTTTGCAAAAAACTTTTGCCGATGAAAATTTAAAACCAACGCGGGAAGCATTGCTGTTGGGTGGCTTTTCAATTCTTCCAAACAACGCCTATGAGCAAATTCTTGATCTTGAAAAAGCTTTGCCGCCCTTTACACTATAGCTTTTTCGGCACTGTTTCGTTGGCACCAATGCGCGCTGCATCAAACTCCGGCATCATTTCGCAATGGCGCGCAATGGCGTGAAGCTTGGGATATTTATCAGCGGGAAAAAACTCAGGCAGGCGCAACTTCACATGGCTTAACATGCAACCAATCGTAACATCTGCTTGGCTCATCTTATTGTCGATAAACCATGGCGTTCCGCATTCATGTTCCAACCACTCAATGCCCGCCTTCAGTTGTGCTGCCAACCTTTTATCAAGGGTCGCACTCACGGATTTCTTTTCGTGGAATTGCCGCTCAAAAAAGAGCGATACTGTTTTATCGGAACACCCTGTGGAAACCGCACAGATACGCAAAACCCGCCGCCGTTCTGGCCCATGAGCAGGCGTTAAAGCCCGAGGGCCAGCAACCTGGTCGAGGTGGTCAATGATGGCGCTTGAGTCAATCAGCGTCTCGCCCGACTCCAAAATCAAAGCTGGCACGCGCACCAAAGGGTTAATCTCACCCATCTTCTTAAAGTCACCAAACACCGAAAGTGGCTGGCGCGTAAACGGCATGTGATAGTGGTGCAACGTGACAGCGACACGGCGCACAAAAGGCGAGTCATATTGGCCAACGAGGATCATAGCCACATCATTGCGCTGTTAGGCGAGACGATCAAGCACTCTTTCACGCCCGATCAGTGGCAGCAGCGCCGCCAGTTCCGGCCCATGGTCCAAACCTGTCAGCGCCAAGCGCAGCGGCATGAACAAGGTTTTGCCTTTGCGGTCGGTGGCCGATTTAACAGCATCGGTCCAAACCTTCCATGTGGAACCGTCCCATGGTTCGGGCGGCAGAGCGGCAAGTGCTGTGGCGATGAAAGTTTTGTCTTCTTCTGCCACAACGGCCTTGAATCGATTTGTAATCACATCGCTCCAAGTTTTTGTTTCTGATAGCTTTTCAATGTTTCCACGAACCGCCAACCAGAATGCTTCAGAGCCGCCATCAATGCGATCTTTCACGGCATCCCACGGTGTCATGTGGAGCAGCTTCGCGTTCAGTGCAGCCAGTTCTGCCTCATCAAAGCGAGCTGGTGTGCGCGAAAGTTTGCCAAGATCAAAACCATCAATCAGCTCCTGAATATCCGTACACGGATGAATATTATCTGATGTGCCAAGCAGTGAAGCATGGCTCACAACGGCCATGGCTTCTAAGCCATCATCACGGAATTGCTGAATGGAAAGCGAACCCAAGCGCTTCGACAAGCCTTTGCCATCAGCCCCTGTCAACAAACTATAGTGGGCATAAATTGGCGATGCGCCAGAAATCGCCTCGCTGATTTCAATCTGTACAGCCGTGTTCACCACATGGTCCTCACCACGGATAACATGGGTGATGTTGAAATCAATATCGTCGATCACCGAAGGTAGTGTGTAAAGATAAGTACCATCTTCACGGATCAAAACCGGATCAGACAGCGTGGAAGAATTGATGTGAACCGGCCCCCGGATCATATCATCCCAAGTCACATCATCATGCTTCAACTTGAAGCGCCAATGCGGTTTGCGGCCCTCAGCCAAAAACGCTTCGGTTTCTTCCTTCGTCAGCTTCAATGCAGCGCGATCATAAACCGGCGGCAGCCCGCGCGCCTGCTGGCGCTTGCGGCGGCGGTCCAATTCGTCAGCGGTTTCATAGCAAGGATACAAGAATCCCCGCGCCCGCAAATCATCAGCCACCTTATCATAGCGATCAAATCGCTTGGACTGCCACTCTATGCGGTGCGGTTTAATGCCAAGCCAAGCCACATCCGTGGCAATGCCATCGGCGTACTCTTGCGTGGAACGCGCTGTATCAGTGTCGTCATAACGCAGAATAAATTGCCCATCGGTTTTCAAGGCGAACAGCCAGTTGAGCAGGGCGGCGCGCGCATTGCCAATGTGAATGCGGCCGGTGGGGGAGGGTGCGAAGCGAACTATATTCATAGGCAAAAGCGGTAGCGATCTATATGTTATCCGTCAAGAATGGAGATAAAATAATGAGAAAGAGGCAATTGGGGGCAGGCGGCCCCATGGTGAGCGAAATTGGCTTGGGGGCCATGAGTTTTGCCGGAACTTCGGGTGAAACCGACGTTGCGGCCAGTCATCGCACTTTGGATTTGGCGCAAGATTTGGGTGTGGATTTTATTGATACAGCCCTCATTTATGGCCCCTATATTTCGGAATCTGTTATCGGCGATTATTTCCGAAAAAATGCTAGCGCCAGAAAGCGCTTCACTATTGCCACCAAGGGCGGCATCGTTCCCAATCCCCGCGGCGTGGACAACACCAAGAAATTTCTGACCGAATGCCTCAACTCATCCTTGCAGCGCCTTGGGGTGGAAAGTGTTGACCTTTATTATATTCACCGCCGCCAGTTTGATCTGCCCATCGAAGATGTGATGCAAACTTTGCTGGAATTTAAACAACAAGGTAAAATCAAAGCCATTGGGTTTTCTGAAATATCTCCAGCCTCGCTTATGCGCGCCAGCAAAATTGGCCATGTGGCTGCCGTGCAAAGTGAATACTCATTATGGTGCCGCCTGCCAGAATTGGGCATGATTCAAACCTGCAAAAAATTAGGAACAGCCTTCGTGCCATTCTCACCCTTGGCCAGAGGAACTTTGAGCGATGTTGTGATCGATGTTGAAAAACTTCAACCCGCCGATTTCCGCCGCTCCCTGCCAAGATTCCAAGAACCAAATTACAGTTTCAACATGGCAGAGACTGAGAAATTTAAATCATATGCAAAAGCGCGTGGGCAGAAACCAGCAAGCTTGGCACTCGCCTGGGTTTTGCATCAACATGATCATCTCATCCCCATTCCCGGAACGCGAACCGCAGAGCACTTGGCGATTAACACCGCTGGGGCAGAGATCAAATTATCGGCGCAAGATTTGATAGAGATCGAAGAAATTCTCCCCGTCGGTTTTGCCCACGGCAACCGCTATTCGGAAGCAGCACAAGCGAGCGTGGAGATTTATAGCTAGGTTTCGATTAAGGCATGAGTTTGGGTTCCAGCTTTTGCCAGAATGACGGCTTTTACAAACATGGTGAAACTGTCTCAGGATGAATCTTCGTTGAGAACATCCCAAGCAAGGGCGTGACATTCGGTGAGAACGAGGTCTATTTCCGCTTTCGGCTTATCGCTGTGCCCGGGTGGAGGACCAGGGCGCAAGGGCAAAGTGAATTTGGGTTTTTCCATTACTTTGCGCTTGGCTTGCCAGCGGGCCATGCGGCTTGCTTGCTGCGGCAAAGTTTCGAGGGCCTGTTTGACTGCCGCCAA
>JANNBH010000012.1:0-114456 GCA_031385245.1 Hyphomicrobiales bacterium
GCTATTTTCGATTGGCTTCCACACTTAGCGCAGAAACGGTGGCTCTCATGCCAATGCAAAATGCTGCGGGCATGTGCGAGGATGGAGATTTCGGCTGGCGATAAACTGGCTTCAATCATTAGGCTGCGAAGGGGCAAAAAATCTTCCGACGGTGCGACACTTCTGGCGAACCAAGCTTGGTTTTGCAGATCGTCACCGAGGTATATTGCTTCGGTTTGGGTTGCATCATTTAGAGTGTAGAGCTTGGCATTTTCCATCCGCACTGTATCGCCCGCCAGCTGCAAAACTTTGGTCTTTGCAGACTGCCGCCGCGTCTGCAAAAAATCAGCATTTGTGCGATTATTGGCATTTCGGTCGAGTGGCGATGAAACGAAGGCTAAATTTAACATCAAAGAAAGTCCCTAAACTCGCGTGAATTTTTGCATTACACAAAAAACATCAGATACTTAACTTAAAATTTACCAAGAAAGTTAACTTTCAGACTTTGAGATGTGGTGCGCCGTGCTGATTTGCAGGGCTTGCACAGAGTTTGGAGAGTTAATTTATGAAGCCAGGAATTCCTTGGAGCGTTAAGGGTGTTGAGCCAGAATTGCGCGAAGTGGCCAAGTCTGCGGCACGCCGTTCAGGCATGACGCTGGGCGAATGGTTGAACTCTGCCATCAATGAACAAGCCGACGACAAAGCGCCTGAAGCACCACCTGCCAGAGTGTCACGCAGCCGCATTTCATCGCACCCGATGGAGCGTGCCGCCACACGGCTTGAAGATATTGCTGAGCAACTTTCAATTTTAGCGCGGCGCGAAAGTGATACGCGCCAGCATGTGCCACCACAAGCCGCTGAAGATAGCTTTGCATTTTCCAAAGTGATCAACCGCGTTGAAAGCAATGAGCGCCAGACTGTTGAGGCGTTTTCGGCTGTTAATGAGCGCTTGGCCACGCTGAGCCGCCAACTTACGCAAACATCGAAACCTGCCCGCGCTGAAGATGGGGCTGGATTCCAAACGCTTGAAAAAGCGGTTCGCAACATTGTTGAACACCTTGAAGTGAGTGACAAGCGCACCCGCGATAATTTGAAATCATTGCAAGACCGCATGAGCGAAATGGCAACGCGTGCTGGCGGTGCCAATAGCGATCAAGTTTTGCGGCAGGCTCCGGCGTTTTCGCAACTTGAAAATCGTTTGAGTGAATTGGCGCGCCGCGTTGAACAACAACCTTCTGCCGATCTGCCAGATCTGCTGCGCCGCGAACTTGATGGATTGGCTG
The DNA here is from genome assembly GCA_031385245.1 of Hyphomicrobiales bacterium. Lineage (GTDB taxonomy): Bacteria > Pseudomonadota > Alphaproteobacteria > Rhizobiales > Aestuariivirgaceae > Aestuariivirga. The sequence continues at coordinate 1,263 of JANNBH010000012.1, forward strand.
GGCGCATAGAAACTGTTCGCGATGCTGCTGAAGGCTTGGCAGCCAAAGCCCAAACCCAAGCGGTGCAAGCCAGCCAAGAAGAGCTGCGCGTGATTGAACAGCGCATTTTAGGTTTGCTGCGTGAGGCCCAAACATCCTTTGCCACAAGTTCGACCAATCCTGCTGAAATCCAACGTTTCCGTTCTGAAATTGATCGGTTGAACAACCGCATTGACGAAGCCAGCGTGAACGTGGCTTCTAACCGTGATGTGACGGCACTGCGCTCGGCGGTTGAACAGCTTTCCACCCGTGTGGCCCAAGGGCCTGACATGCGGCCTATTGCCGAGATGGACCGGCGCATTTTAGAAATTTCACAGCGTTTGGAACAATCGCATTCTGCTGCCCGTGACATGCCCCAGCTTAATGAGTTAGAGCGGCGCATGGTGGAACTTGACCACCGCTTGAATGATGCCATTCGCTTGCAAGGTGATGGCACAGCGCGGGTTGAACTCGAGCAAAAACTAGAAGAAGTGAACGAGCGTTTGGGCCGCACTGAGCATCAGCTTACGCATTTGCAAACCATCGAAAAAGCCATTGGCCAGCTTTATGACAGCATGGAGCAGAACCGCAATTGGACCAAAGAGGTGGCAGAAGATGCCGCCAACCGCATGGGCCAACATATTATGAGCCAGCAACAAGGCCCAGTTAATCTCACCGGATCGCCTGAAATCATGGCTTTAGAGCAGGGACTTCATGCCGTGCGTGAGGCTTCTCAGACGGCAGATTCACGCAATCAAGAAACACTTGAAGCCGTTCATGAAACACTTGAACAGATTGTGGGCAAATTGGCCGAGTTGGAAACAGCTGCTATTGGGCAACGCGTGGCGCACGCTGCCCACCCGGCTCCGTTATCAAATTCTGAAGGCTTGGTTTCGTTTGAACCCCCTGTTGAAACCGCTGCTGATTTTTTTGAGCCTGTCGATTTTGCAACCGGACCAGAGGCTCTGCAAACATTCGATGCGGAACCAAAATTAGAGTCAGAGCATAATCCATTTGAACTTGCACAAGGTCCAATTCAAAATCCTTTTGCCGAAAATGTGCCTGAGCCAGCGGCTTTTGGTGGTGATGACTTCATCGCTGCGGCGCGACGTGCGGCACAAGCTGCTACCCAGCAAAAAAGCATGTTAAGCAGCATCTCGCCAAGTGCTGCCCGCTATAGCGAAGAAAAATCTAAGAAACTGATGAGTTTTAAAATGCCATTTAGCAGAGGTGGCAAAGTTGCAAAAGCATCGGCGCTAGCTGGCGATGTTAAGCTGCCACCTGAAATTAGACCTGCCAATTCCAATGTTGCAGGTAATCGCCGCACTTTGGTTTTATCTGGCATTTTGGTGCTCTCGCTTTTTGCATTCTTTATCGGCAAAAATGTTATGGGTGGGGCTGGTCAAATGGCACCCGCAGCAACGCCTTCTGTTGTTGAACAACCTATGGAGCAAGCGCCTTCTGTTCAAACGGCTCCTGCTGATCAACCATCAGCACCGGCAACGCCACAAGCTGCTCCGCTTGATCAAAATAGTGAGGTTGATATTGGGGCTGATGAGATTCTCACAGGTTCACTGCCGCCAGCCGTGGCGCCGCCTGATGCTTTCGTGCAGCAAGTGGCATTGGATGATAAAATTGGTCCACAGCAACTTCGTGATGCTGCACAATCTGGCGATGCCAATGCACAGTTTGTGGTGGCCACTCGTTATATGAATGGCGAAAATGTGAATGCGGACCCGGCGAAAGCCGCTTATTGGTATGGCAAGGCAGCTGCCGCTGGACTTGCGCCAGCACAATACCGCGTTGCCACACTTTATGAGCGTGGCAAGGGTGTTCCTAAAAATATGGGTGCTGCCCTTTCATGGTATGAACGCGCTGCTGCTTTAGGCAATGTGCGGGCCATGCATAATGCTGCTGTTATTTCTGCTGGCAATGATGCGGGTTCGCCTGATTATGCGCGGGCCTATAAGTGGTTTTCACTGGCCGCTGACCATGGTTTAAAAGACAGCCAGTTTAATCTCGCTGTTTTGATCGAACGCGGCCTTGGCACCAAGGCTGATGCTGTGGAAGCGCTGTTCTGGTATAAAGCGGCGGCGGCCCAAGACGATGCCGATGCCAACGCAAAAGCCGATGTTTTGGCTAAAACCCTTTCACCTGCTTCTGTTGGAAAGGTGGCCGCCCGCCTTAAATCTTGGTCGCCAACCAAATCTCCAGACATTGCCAATGTTGTAGCCATTGATGAAAATGCTTGGAAGGTTGGGGCTACGCAATTGCAAATGTCTAATGCTGGTGGACAAGATCTGGTTGGCACAACGCAAATGCTGCTCGACAAGCTTGGCTATAATATCGGCCAAGCTGATGGCAAATTGGGTGGCAAGACGGTCAACGCCATTCGCCTGTTTCAATTGCAAGAAGGCATGAAAGTGACCGGCGAAGTGACGCCAGAACTGATCAGCGCTTTACAGTCGAAGACGAGTTAAGTCATCCGTTATTGATGCTTCGAGGCGCGTTCCGCGCACCTCAGCATGAGGGATTCCTCACCCTGAGGTGCGAGCGCTAGCGAGCCTCGAAGGGCTGGGTGTCACGATTTCCCCAACTCGCCCTTCAGTGCCTTGTCTATAAGCCCGCGGGTGTTGGCTAAACCATAAAGTGCTGCGAAGGAACCGAAGCGTGGACCACGCTCTTCACCCAACAAAACCTGATAAAGCATGTTGAACCACGTTTGGCCCACACCGATGGTGCCATCTTTTTGCGTCACGGTATAAGGCTCACGCCTGCCAATATCATAAACCTTTTGCTGAATGGCTTCGGGGGTTGAACCTTCGGGCAATTCCGCGAGGGCTGCATTGAGATCGCGCAAGGCCGAAGCTTCATCCTCCGTACAGGCACGATAGACCTTGTTCGGCTTCACAAAATCTAAATAATAGCGAATGGCATAACCCACCATCTTGTCCAAACGCGGATGTGTTGATGGGTTCATATCTGGCATATAGCGCTTTAGGAAAGCCCAGAGCACAGCCTTATCTTCAGTGTTGGCGACCGAAACCAGATTGAGCAATAGCGCAAAAGTTACTCCTCCGGTTTCAGGCACTGGCGGGTGGCCCTGATGAATATGCCAGGTGGGATTCATCAACTGGTCTTTGGGTTCAGTTTGTTTTTGATAACCCGCCAAATGTTGTGCATATTCATCCACCGCACGCGGGATCACATCAAAATGCAGCTTCTTGGCTTCGCGCGGGCGATTATACATATAGAGGGCGAGTGAATCTGGATCAGCGTATGTCAGCCACTCATCAATGGTGAGGCCATTGCCTTTGGACTTTGAAATCTTCTGGCCCTTATCATCCAAGAATAATTCATAGACATAATGTTCAGGGGCAATGCCACCCAGAATTTCGCAATTGCGATCATAAATGGGCGCGTTGGATTGATGGTCTTTACCGAACATTTCAAAATCCACACCCAAGGCCGCAAAGCGCATACCAAAATCTGGCTTCCATTGCAGCTTGGTGCGGCCACCACGCACATCTAAGGTTACATCGGTGCCATCTTCATCTGCGAATGTGATGGTGCCTTGTTTGGCGTTCACAGCTTTCATCGGCACATAAAGAACGCGGCCTGAGATTGGTGAAATGGGCAGGAAGGGCGAATAGGTGGCTTGGCGTTCTTCGCCCAAGCTGGGTAACATCACGGCCATAATATCATCGAATTTTTCTAGGGCTTTGATCAGCATGTGATCAAATTTTCCTGACTTATAATAATCAGTGGCGCTGCCAAACTCATATTGGAAACCGAATGTATCCAAAAAGCGGCGCAGCATGGCATTGTTGTGGTGGCCGAAGCTTTCATAATCGCCGCCAAAGGGATTTGGCACAGAAGTTAATGGCTTATGCAGATGTGGTTCGAGGAATGATTTGTCCGGCACATTGTCTGGAATTTTCCGCATCCCATCCATATCATCAGAAAAACACAACAGCCGTGTTGGTAGATCCGACATCAGTTCAAAAGCCCGGCGCACCATGGTGGTGCGGGCCACTTCGCCAAAGGTGCCGATGTGCGGCAGGCCAGAGGGGCCATATCCGGTTTCGAATAAAACCGATTTCTGCCCCGATTTTTCCACCCGCTTCAAAAGCTTGCGCGCTTCCTCAAAAGGCCAAGCCTTAGATTCGAGGGCAGCTGCACGAAGAGCGGGAGAAGTGGCCATGGTTTTGTCCTAAAGGGTTTGGGGTTCTTTAGGGATCGTGCAGCAAACGGTCAATGCGATTGAGATTGAAAATTTCAAGGGGACAGGCTATGTTCTAGTCATGGAAAACACTAACAAGAAACCTTCTAAGGGATTCAGATATCGCATTGCTGGTATCACCCGTGATGGTGTCCGAATATTGTCCAACGGTCCAGCTACGCACTTTACAGAAAAAGAAATTAGAAAAATTATGTCCACTGTTCACATCCGCAGTTTGGCTGGAAGTGTGCTTACGCAGAATCCAGATCGAGGAAATCGCAAATCTTGATTGAAAATAGGCAGATTTTCATAAATTGCCCTTTTTCTGAGGATTACCAAGAAAATTTTCGTGCAATGGTTTTTACGATTACACGAGCTGGATTTAAAGCGAGATGTGCGCTTGAAGCTGATGATGGCGCTGAAAATAGATTTGATAAGATTTGCAAAATCATAGCGGAATGCCGTTTAGCTGTTCACGATATTTCCAAGACTGAACTCGATAGAAAATCTAAACTGCCGCGATTTAATATGCCACTTGAACTAGGCTTATTTCTTGCTGCAAAAAAATTTGGCAATAAAGAGCAGAAGAAAAAACGCTGTATTATTTTTGATCGACAGCCATATCGATATCAGAAATTTATCTCCGACATTTCTGGGCAAGACATCCATAGCCACGATGGTACGATTGCAAAGCTGATAGCAGAAATATCTTCATGGTTACGATTTGAAGTATTGGATCCAAATGTGCCAGGTGGCCATGCTATCACTCAAGAATTTATTGCTTTTGGTAAAACACTACCAGGAATATGCCGAGCGAAAAAGCTTAAACCTGACGAATTAACATTTCAGGACTATCGAAAACTGGCGGAAGCTTGGATTGTGTCAATGCCGTAGAAACTGATTTCTATCGCGTTTAGCAAAAGGCAGAAAACACTTCCCCGTGAACAGCACCCACCATAAATTTCCACTTCCTGCCGTTGCATTGGTAGCCGGGCTTGGGGCTGTTGTAGCTGGAGAAAAGCTGGGGGCGGCGGCGGCTTTGGCCAGGCTTTCAGCTTTGCCACATTTGATTTGCCACTCAGCTTTTTTGATTGATCGCTTGGCTTCGGCTGCGGCGGCTCCAAAGAGTTTGGCGCGGTCGGCCAAAGACATCAAACATTTTGATGTGGCCGAGCTTTTTGCCTTTGTGGTTCCAGCGCGGGTGGCAACGCCAACGCCAGCAGGTTTTGCCCGTGCCCTCGCAGTGGAGCGTGGCGAAAATGACAGTCAGACTTTGCTGAATGTGGTTGATGATCTTTTAGCACGGGTTTCCAACCGCAATTATCCATTGCTGCGTGAAGCAGCCGAGACCGCAAATTTTCTGGCACGGGCCAATTGGCCTTGGGCCAAACTTGTTATGGCAGGTTTTATCAAAGCTAACCCTAAACTTGATGTAAGCAGTTTTGCCACGGGCCTGAACGTGTGGGACCGCATTGAGGAATGGGAAGATGATGGCGCAAGGCCGCCCGGCACCCAGCTTCCAGTATCAGGTGAAGATGCACAAAATTTCTTGGCTGATATTCTAGGCCATGATGCAGAGGCGCGTTCAAGTCAGCGCGAATATGCTTATACGGCTACCCACGCTTTTGAACCGCGTGAACGTAAAGATGTGAATAACATACTACTTGCCGAAGCAGGCACCGGCCTTGGCAAAACACTGGGCTATTTAGCGCCTGCTTATTTGTGGGCGCGCAAGAACAATGCGCCGGTGTGGATTTCAACTTACACAAAAAATTTGCAGCGCCAGCTTGATCAGGAAACGTCACGGCTGGTGGCAGACCCAGCTGAACGGCGGACCCGCATTGTGATCCGTAAAGGTCGCGAAAATTATGCGTGCTTGCTCAACATGCAGGAGGTGTTTGGCCGCTTGACCAATGCCAATGCACGCTCGGCTTTATTAGCGGTGCTGATTTCGCGCTGGGCCAGATTTAGCCGCGATGGCGATATTGTGGGTGGAGATTTTCCATCTTGGTTGCTCACCCTTTTTCAAGATGTGACTTTGGATGCCGAAAGCCGACACTTAACGCCAGCCTCGCTTGGGCTGACCGACAGGCGTGGTGAATGCATTTATGCGGCCTGCCCACATTTCAAGCGCTGCTTTATTGAACGCTCAGTGCGGGCGGGGCGGAAAGCCGATTTGGTGATTGCCAATCACGCATTGGTTTTACATCAGGCGGCCACGGATCAGGCTTTGGGTGTTGCGGTTACTTCGGAAGAAGAAGCAGCGCCGGGCGGCATCCGGCGCATGGTGTTTGATGAGGGGCATCATTTATTTGATGCAGCGGATTCGGCTTTCTCAGGGCATTTGACGGCGATGGAAGCCTCCGAATTGCGGCGCTGGTTGCGCGGGCCGGAAACGGAACGCAGGCGCGGTCGGGGCTTGGCTGAACGCATTGGCGATTTGGTTGCCGATCAGGAAAATGCAGAAAAACTTCTGCAGCAAATTTTACGCGGTGCAGCTGCACTTCCTGGACCTGGATGGACGCGGCGTATTCAAGGTGGCCAACCTGAAGGTTCGGCTGAAGAATTTTTAACACTGGTGCGCCAACAGGTTTTGGCAAGGTCAGAACCCGCAGGCAGCAATGCCTTGGAAACGGATTGCTTGCCGCTGGTGGCAGGGCTTGCGGAAGCTGTTGATGATTTAGCTACGTCGCTCATGGACCTTAAAAAACCCATGACGGCGCTTGCTAATCTATTGCTCAAAAAACTTGATGGCGAGGCTGATGAGCTTTCCACGGCTGATCGCGGGCGCATTGAAGCGGTGGCGCGTTCACTCAAGCGGCGCGGTGAGCTGATGCTGGGCGGTTGGATTTCTATGTTGAAGCATTTGATTGAAGCCCCTGATGCGTTGTTTGTTGATTGGTTTTCGGTGGAGCAAGCCTTTGGGCGCGAAGCTGATGTTGGCTTACATTCGCATTGGATTGACCCTTCGGTGCCTTTGGCCAACACGGTGCTTCGCAGTGCTGATGGGGTTATCATCACCTCGGCCACGCTTAAAGATCGCCCGCCTGATGTGCCTGATGATTGGACGACAGCGGAAATGCGGACAGGGGCCATTCACTTGCCATACCCTGTGAAACGCGTGGGTTACGAATCGCCATTTGACTATCAAAAAATCAGCCGGGTGATTGTGGTGACCGACGTGAACCGCGAGGACATGGACCAGATTGCAGCAGCCTACCGTGAATTATTTGTGGCCGCTGGTGGAGGTGCATTGGGGTTATTCACGGCCATTGCACGGCTTCGGGCTGTGCACAAACGCTTGGCTCCGGCAATGGCGAAATGGGCCTTCCCACTTTATGCACAACATGTGGACCCGATGGACACGGGCACACTTGTGGATATGTTTAGGGCTGAACGCGATGCCTGCTTGCTCGGCACCGATGCGGTGCGTGACGGGGTGGATGTGCCGGGTGATTCATTGCGGCTTATTGTGCTCGACCGGGTGCCATGGGGCACGCCGACAATTTTAGAGAGGGCGCGGGCCGAAGCCTTTGGCGGCAATGCTTATAAGGATATGGTGGTGCGCTTACGCTTGCGCCAAGCTTTCGGCCGCTTGATTAGGCGCGAGGGGGACAGGGGATGTTTTGTGATTCTCGATCCGCGATTGGCCACGAGGTTTACAACCGCATTTCCAGCAGGCATTCAGATTGATAGGGTGGGTTTGGTGGATGCTATTGAATTGGTGCGGAAGTTTACGCCATCAAAGAAACCCTCACCCTGAGGTGCGAGCACTTTGCGAGCCTCGAAGGGCTGGCAATCGCATCCACCAACCCTTCGAGGCCATGCAAGGGCATGGCACCTCAGGGTGAGGATTTGGGTATTTCAATCTTTTGTAAGATTGCGCTAAGAACTGTTCACAAATCAGAAGGAACCACACATGTCCGGCACCATCAGCAATCAACAAGCTTTAATCTACGTCATGGTGATGATGTCTGCCGTGGAAGGCCGCATGGCTAAGGAAGAAATTGTTGAGATGGAACTGCTCATTCGCACGCTTCCAATTTTCAAAGGCTTTGATCGCACGCGCCTCATTACTGTTGTGCAAGAATGTGGTGATATTCTTGATGATACTGAGGGCATGAACACGGTGCTGGGGCTGGTGACCAACCAACTTCCGGCCAAGCTTAAAGAAACCGCTTACGCTTTGGCGGTGGAAGTGGCCGCTTCCGATCTTGTCGTTAAAAAAGAAGAGCTGCGCTTCCTTGCGATTTTGCGTGACGCGCTGGGCCTTGATAAGTTGGTGACCGCCGCCATCGAACGCTCGGCCATTGCGCGTTATCAAGCCGTTTGAAACGCGGTTCTTTCAATTGACGGCACGCGGGCGGCAAAAGTGATGGTGCGCGCCAATAAGAATATGTTGAGCGCAGCCCACAGGCCATGATTGCCGAAATTGCGTTCTAGGACCCACCAGCTTGCCATGTAAATGGCCAGCGAAAGCGCCATCATATTTCGCATGTCGCGGGTGGCCATGGCACCCGTAAAAATGCCATCAAACTGAAAACAAATAACCGAGATTATTGGCAGCAAAATTGTCCACCCTAAATACTCTCGCGCCATGAGGCGCACGTCTGGATTGACCGTCATTAGATCAATAAACCATGGGCCACCGATCCAAATGATCAGGCTGCACAAGGCGCCCAGCACCATGGCCCATCCGGTTGTAAGTTTAATGGCTTGCCAAAATTGAGTGCGATTTTTGGCGCCAACCGCTTGGCCCACAAGGGATTCGGCAGCATAGCTAAAACCATCAATCAAATATGCTGACATTTCAAAAAAATTAAGCAGCACCGCATTGGTGGCAATCACCACATCACCAGCTCGCGCTCCTCTTGCGGTGAACCATGCGAAAGCAAACAGCAGACACAAGGTGCGGATCATAATATCGCCATTGGAGCTGAGGGTGGAGAGCAGCTTTGCGGAATTAAAAATGCGCGCCCGATCAAATGCCACATTGAGCGATGTCATGCGCCGCGCCACAAACACCAATCCTAAAATCACCGCGGCATATTCTGCAATCACTGCGGCAAGGCCAACACCAGCCACATTCAAATGCAGCACCAACACAAAATAAGCACTGAGACTCATGTTGATGAGGTTGAGAAACACTTGCGTATAAAATGCAAACTTGGCGCGGGCTTGGCCAATGAACCAGCCCATGATGCTAAAGTTGGCCAGTGCTGCGGGGGCCGACCAGATGCGATAATTAAAATAGGAAAGCCCATCATTGCGGATTTCTTGTGAGCCCCCAATCAGAGAAAAAGCAAGTTTGCCGATTAAGGGACTGGCCAGCAAAAGGCACACACCTATGGCAACAGCAAGCGAAAAACTGCGCCAGAACACGGCAGCCAATTCGGCATCATCTTTGGCACCTAGGGCTTGTGCGGAAAGGCCGCCGGTTGAAAGCCTTAGAAAACCAAAGCCCCAAAACAAAAATGAAAAAATCAATGAGCTTGCTGAAACTGCGCCGATATAATGCGCTTCCGGCAATTGACCAATCACCGTGGTGTTCACCACGCCGATCAAAGGCTCGGTGACATTTGAAAGTGTGATGGGAATGGCGATGGCCAGAACCGAACGGTGCGTGAGTTTCATGCCGTGGTGTTGCTTCAATGTGGGCTTTGCGTCAAGTTCCAGTAAATGAGTCTTTTGCCATCCATATTCACCAGTTGGTTTGCCACGCGCGGTTGGAATGCGCGCCCCCACCAACTGAAAATGCTGGATCATGGCTTGGTGGGGGAAAGTGCTTTGCTGATTTCTCCCACAGGTGGCGGCAAGACACTGGCTGGATTTTTGCCAAGCTTGGTAGAGCTGGCCAACCCTCACGAAACCCATGGCATACACACGCTTTATATTTCGCCGTTAAAAGCGCTGGCCGTTGATATCGCCCGCAATCTTGAGGTCCCCATTGCTGAGATGAATTTGCCCATTACAGTAGAGACGCGCACTGGAGACACTCCGCATTCACGGCGGCAACGCCAGCGTTTTATTCCACCGGATATTTTGATCACCACACCAGAGCAAGTTTCGCTGTTGATTGCCGATCCCACTGCCGCTCATTTGTTGCGAAGCCTCAAAGCTGTGATCATTGATGAGCTTCATTCAGTAGTGAGCAACAAGCGCGGCGTGCTTTTGTCGCTGGCACTGACACGGTTGAAAGCGCACGCCCCGCAAGCGCGGTTCACTGGCCTCTCCGCTACGGTCGCTGATCCTGATGCTTTGCGCGCGTGGTTATCACCACAGGCAAAGCTGGTGTTGGGCGCTGCGGGTGCTCCACCTGATATTCGCATTTTACAATCCGCAACCCGCGTGCCGTGGAGCGGGCACCGCGCGGTCTATGCCATTCCTGAAATCTATGCCGAAATTAAAAAAGCCAAAATGTCTCTGATTTTTGTGAATACGCGCAGCCAAGCCGAAATGGTTTTTCAAGAGTTATGGACCGCCAATGATGATAATTTGCCGATCGCTTTGCATCATGGTTCGTTGGATGTGGCGCAGCGCCGCAAAGTGGAAGCAGCGATGGCTGCTAATAAATTAAAGGCGGTGGTTTGCACCTCCACACTCGATCTGGGCATTGACTGGGGGGATGTGGATTTTGTGGTGCATGTGGGGGCGCCCAAAGGATCATCGCGTTTGTTACAGCGAATTGGGCGGGCCAATCACCGATTGGATGAAGCCAGCAATGCTATGCTGGTGCCTTCTAACAGGTTTGAAGTTTTGGAATGTGAAGCAGCCCGCCATGCGGCGGCTGAAGGCGCACAGGATTCTGAATATCCAACTGTTATGAAACTCGATGTTTTGGCGCAGCATATTTTATGTTGTGCCTGTGCTGGCCCATTTGATGCTGATGAACTTTTTGCCGAAGTGATTTCGGCATTCACTTATCGCAAACTTTCGCGAGATTTGTTCGATCAAGCTTTGGATTATGTTTCTACGGGTGGCTATGCGCTGAAAGCCTATGAACGCTATGCGAAACTCAAACGCGATGCATCAGGCAAATATCGCTTGGCGCATCCTATGCTGGCGCAACGTTATAAAATGAATATGGGCACCATCATTGGTGCGGAAATGTTGAAGCTGCGGATTGCTGGAGTTCGCACCCGTGGCGGCAAACGCATGGTGACGGGGGGCCGCGTGCTGGGAGAATTGGAAGAGTATTTCCTCAGCCAATTGCGCTTGGGCGATACGTTTTTATTTTCAGGCGAAGTGTTGCGTTTTGAAGGGCTGGATGAATTTGGGGCACTGGCCACGCGGGCGCCGGGGCGTGACCCTATGATCCCATCCTATCAAGGCGGAAAATTTCCACTTTCCACTTATCTAGCAGAACGGGTGCGGGGGCTTCTGGCGGATAAATCAAAGCAACAATTTTTGCCTGCCCAAGTGCGCGAGTGGCTCAACACCCAAAGCTGGGCCTCGGTTTTGCCACGCGCTGACCAGATGCTGGTGGAAACTTTCCCGCGCGCCGATAAGCATTATCTGGTGTGTTATCCCTTTGAAGGCCGCTTGGCGCAGCAGACTTTGGGAATGCTTCTCACACGTCGGTTGGAGCGCTGGGGGGCCAAGCCCATGGGTTTTGTGGCTTCGGAATATGCTTTGGTGATTTGGACGCTGGGTGATCTCTCAGCGATGCTTGCTGCGGGCAAACTCTCTCTCGCCAAGTTGTTTGATGAAGATATGTTGGGTGATGATCTTGAAGCGTGGCTGGCGGAATCTAACTTGATGAAACGCAGTTTTAGAAACTGCGCCATTATTGCTGGCCTCATTGAGCGCAATTATCCGGGCAAAGAAAAGACGGCACGGCAAGTGACGGTGAATACTGATTTGCTTTATGATGCCCTCCGCACCCACCAACCTGACCACATTCTACTACGGGCGGCTTGGGATGATGCGGCTGACGGTTTGATTGATGTGCATCGTTTAGGGACCATGTTGAAGCGCATTAAAAACCAGATCGTTCATAAGGCCTTGGAGCGGGTGTCGCCGCTAGCCGTTCCTATCCTGCTTGAGATTGGACGCGAATCAATTTACGGCGATGCTCATGATGCCCTTCTCGCCGAAGCCGCTGACGACCTTATCACCGAGGCCAGCTTTATTGGAAAGGATGGGCTTGTCTAAGCAGCACAAAATTATTCTGGGCGGTGTGGAGCTGATCCCTGATCTTTCGGGCGCTCTCTATGTGCCAGATTATGAGACGCTGATTGTTTCTGATTTGCATTTGGAACAAGGTTCAAGCTTGGCGCGGCGCGGGATCCATGTGCCACCCTTTGATACAGACCTAACATTGGCGCTGCTGGAAACAGTGGTTGCCGCAGCCAAGCCAAAGCGCCTGATTTTTCTGGGTGATAGTTTCCATGACGCGCAAGGCGAAGAGCGCTTGGATATGAACCATTTGCAAAATTTGCAGGCGCTCACACAGAGCCACGATACAATCTGGATCATTGGAAACCACGATCCGCAACCACCGCAAAATCTTGGTGGGCAAGGTGCAGAGTCTCTCGCACTTGGTCCGCTTACGTTACGCCATGTGCCTGCGCGCCATCTTAATGGTCAATTTGAAGTTGCCGGACATTTACACCCCGGCTGTGGCATCCACCAGCGCGGGCGCAGGATTTATGGTAAGTGCTTTGTGAGCGATGATACCCGCCTGATCATGCCAGCCTTTGGGGCCTATACGGGCGGCCTCTCGATTGCATCAAAAGCCTTTCAGTCATTATTCAATCCCGAAACCGCACAAGCCCATATGATTGGGCGAACAGCATTGCATAGGTTTGGGTGGGCGAAGCTAAGTGCGTGAAGAGCACACAAGATATTTCTATAGTATTTGAGCGAAGCCATCGCGCAGCGTTTTATCCAAACGCTCTTTCAATTCAGCATAAATGGGTTGCTCTTGGGTGATGGTGCCATAAGATACTTCATGTTTCAGGTTCGCCATTGGCACCAACACAATGGGCATGGCTGTTGGCACCAATTGAGCACCCACCTCATTTTGTAATGTGAGCAACAAGCCGTAAAACTCACCCGTAATGCTTTGACGCGAGAGCATGGCCATGCGGTGTTGGCCGTGGCGATTGGTAACCAGATAATAATGACCTGACTGATAGGGAATCGAAACTTCCCCTTGCTGGCTGTAGGCATTATCCGTACGGCCTTTTTCGCGAAAAATCATGCGGTCTGGGTTGATGTCCCAACTGATCAATGTCTCATATGTATACACAGCATCAGGATTGCTGGTGGCAGGGCGCAATGTGAGATAGGAGCCTTCAATTGATTTCACAGTTGCCCGCGCATAAGAGCCAAGAGTTTCAGGCGCCAATCTAAAACTGGGCGGTGTTTCAATTTCGCGCACTGATAAATCAAGCACCGCCTCAATACGCACCAAGGCTTGATCAGTGAGCGGCCTCTGGCCAGAGAGAGCCTTTTCAAGTGTAGAAAGACTGATCTTTGCACTGTCGGCCAAGGTGCCGCGAGACATACGCCGGCGGGCCAATTCTTCACGAATTTTCATAATGATGTGTTCTTGATTCATGCAGGAATTAAAGCATATTGCAAAATATATGCAAGGTCTATATCGGTTCTGGATTGAGCATGTTCTGCAACCATGTGCCGCGCAGAGTCCAGCTTTGCCAATTGGCTTGCTTATTATTCAGCATCAGTTTCAGATGATTGGTCTGATAGAGCTGAATTGCAGATACTTGGTTTTGGCCTTTCAAAATTTGCAATGCTGGCAATGCCGAAGGGCCAAGTTCAAGTAAGTATCCAACATCAATACTTTCGTGAACAATGGGGGCTTTGAGTGCGCGCTCCACGTTCCAGTCGGCTACGATGCCATTGAAATCGATAAATCCGCAGATAAGCAAGAGTACAAATGTGGAGTGGAGATTTGCATTCACCAGCCATAGATGCCCGCGCTTCAACACGATGCGAAGAATGATCCATGTTAGGCCCGCAGCAACTACACCCATCCAAACCAGTCCGGCCAAGCGCCACTGGGTCATGGCATAAGCATCAATATAAGCCAAGGTCCTTAAGGCAGAAGAAAAAACTAGCATCAGGTTTTGAATAACCCACGCATAAACTAGCCAGCGCAGTATTCTGGATTTTTCGGCGGCAGCACCCGGCTGTAATATGAAGGTGACGAGTGCGCCGGCCAAAATTGCTGTCGCAATTAAAGCATATGCGCCACGATGAACATATTCGGCATAGTTCATGCCATGTGGCAGCGCCTGCCCCAACCATACGTATTTATAGTCGAAGGCGTTCTCTATAAAAAACATGCCATTAAGCAAGAGCAGCGTTATCGTCACTGTGCTATTGGCCAGAAAGCCTTCGGCCCAGATCTTTAAGGGTGGTGGAATGATATGATCTTCTGGTTTGAAGCGCATACGCAACACCGACCAGATCAGTCCAAAAGTCGCAACTGAAACTGGTAGGCCCCAACTTGCTAGAAAATGCGATGGGTTGCCCCACGAGATTTGATAGATAAGCGCTTCAATAATTGGATTAGCCTGCATCAGCAGAGCACCAAACATGACAACGGCTGCAACAGGCAACAACAAATTTGCAAATGTCAAAATGTGTTTATGGGTTTGCAAATGCAAGCGCACAGCTTTCAGTGTTTCAACATCCCTCAACAGTTGCATTGGCACAGTAAAGAGTTTTGTTAGAGCCGCACGCAGTAAATCATAGATATTGGGAAGTGCTGCACCTTGTTGAAGCAGTGCGAAGGCAGCGAGTGCAAACCAGATCACAGCTAGATTCATGAATCCTGGTTCGATGATCACTGCTATTAAAGCCAAGACATTGACCAAAGTAGCAAATAGGACTTTCGAACTCCAGCCTAGTTTGAATTGTCGTGCAAACATGACGACCATAAGTGCTAATGGGATAATTGCAATTATACTGCCCGGCATATTGTCTTGCGCGATAAGGCCCGTTGATAGCGCCAATACCGCAGCCAAGCCCAGCCGCGCCAAATGGCGATTGGATTGGGCTTCCAAAGATTTAAAGTCTGCGGCATCATAAGTGGTATCGGTCATAATAAAAAAACCCTCAGCGGTCAAACTCAGGGTGTTTTCTTTGATCTGGCCTACAATTGAAATCGGCAGTTCTTGCCAGTGTTTGCCAAGCTCTGTCCGAAATGTACGGACTTACTGGCTCGCCCAGATAATTCTGGCCATCCAATCCACGTCTTTCATGTCCATCACTTTGGTGTCGTGGGCGGGGTTGAAGGAGCCTAGCTCCAAGGTTCGGGCGGTTTGGCGCAGCATGATTTTGGCCATCACTTGACCATCGGCGGTGCGTACCACCACACGGTCGCCTTTTCTGATGGTGGCGGCAGGCGAGACCACGATGGTATCGCCTTCGCGATACACTGGGGCCATGGAATCGCCGGTGATTTCTAGGCCGTAAGCTGCGGCATCAGTCACACCCGGCACATCAATTTCTTCCCAGCCGGAGCCTGCGGGAAAACCAGAATCATCAAAAAAGCCGCCCTTGCCAGCTTTGGCAAAACCCAGCATGGGAATTTGTTTGAGGCGCGGCGGTTGCCCCCGGCGGCCTGCTAGCAAATCCATAAATTCTTCAACTGTGGCCCCTGCCGCATTAAGCACGCGTGAGATTGATTCCATGGTGGGCCAGCGTGGCCTGCCATCAGGACCATTGCGTTTAGACGGATTAAACGAGGTGGGGTCGAGCCCGGACTTTTTGGCGAGGCCGGAAGCCGAATAGCCATAACGTTCAGCAATGGTATCAATTGCCGCCCAAACTTGCTTGTGTGTGAACATAACCCTGCCTCAAACGATCTGATTATTGACCTTTTATAGGAAGTTATGCCTTGAATGGAAGTGGTTGTCCAGCACTAAATTGCTGCCTATGGTCTGTGCATTATGAGGTGATTTGGGTGGAAATTTTTTATAAAATTGAAAGGGCTTCTGTTTGGCAACAGGCTGTGGAGGCTGGCACCTATTTTGGGTCTGCGTTGGATTTGAAGGATGGCTTCATTCATCTTTCCACAGGAGATCAAGCCCGTGAGACAGCCCGGTTACATTTTGCAAACCAGACTGATTTGATTTTGGTGGCACTGCCTGAAAGCGCTGTATTGGCAGATTTGAAGTGGGAAGCATCGCGCGGCGGGCACTTGTTTCCGCATGTGTTTGGTACTTTGAAACCTGATGATACCTTGTGGGTTAAACCTCTGCCGTGGACTGGTGCTGCCCATAAATTTCCGGCGGAGTTTGCAGCATGAATATAAGCCGCATTGGATTTTCTCTCGCCAAACCATTGCTGCACAGGCTTGATGCTGAGCAAGCCCACAGACTGACTATTGCCGGATTAAAGTTAGGAGTTGCAAAAGTTTCCCGCTTAAAACAGTGGCCCCGACTGGAAACAAAACTCTTCGGGCTTACATTTACAAATCCGCTGGGGCTTGCTCCTGGCTTTGATAAAAATGCTGAAGTGCCCGATGCGATGTTGGCCCAAGGTTTTGGCTTTGTTGAAATTGGAACGGTGACCCCTCTGCCTCAAAGCGGCAGCCCTCGACCTCGCCTTTTTAGATTGCTTGAAGACCAAGCCGTGATCAACCGTATGGGCTTTAACAATGCTGGCCATGCTGCTGTGCGCCAGCGCCTTGAAGCACGGCGCAGCTTCGGTGGTGTGGTTGGTGTGAATATCGGAGCCAATAAAGATTCTGCGGACCGCATTGAGGATTACGTGCAGGGCATTTCGGTTTTTTCTGATTTGGCTAGTTATATCACCATCAACATCTCTTCACCCAATACGCCTGGCCTTCGCAATTTGCAGGGCAAGGCAGATTTGCAACGCTTGCTTGACCGGCTGAATAAAGCCCGAAAACCAAGCTTATCAATGCTTTTAAAAATAGCGCCTGATCTTTCAGTGGATGAATTGCAGGATGTGGCTTCGGTTTGTAAAGGCGGTGCTGTTGATGGCGTGATTATTTCCAACACCACACTCAGCCGGCCGCAGCTTCATTCCCATCATGCCCAAGAGGCGGGTGGGCTTTCGGGTAAACCTTTGCACGCGCTTTCAACGCAACAGCTCGCTTTATTTTATAAACTGAGCAAGGGCCGCATTCCGCTGATTGGGGTTGGCGGTATTCACAATGCTGAAACGGCTTGGGCAAAAATTATTGCTGGAGCAAGTTTGATCCAACTTTATTCTGCTTTGGTTTTTCAAGGTCCAAAATTGATTGAAGAAATTTGCCAAGGCTTAGATGCAAAACTTGCTGCCCATGGCTTCACGCATATTAGCCAAGCAATTGGATCTCAGAATGGAGAGGCTGGCAAATAACGTTCAAAAATAACCGTAGCTTTGCCCTTTTCTTCCAAGCGATCGAGCGCATAATCTAAATACTCACGCAACAACTCGCGGTTCTGTCTGGTGAAGAATGCAAGGCCACGGGTTATTGTTGCATCATCAGTGAAGCCTCCGCCCAAGGGCACACAGCAATTATGCGATGCTGAACCTTGCAACCAAAAACCAGAGCGAAGTGAATCAGCAAAGACTGCATCCAGCTTTCCTGTTCTCAATGATTCAAAAAGTGCGACTTCCGTTGTAAATGGCGTCAATGCTGAGCGGTCATAGTATTTTTCGAGAAAGGCTTGATGGCTTGTGCCTTTAACATAACCAATGCGCCTTCCTGCCAGTGTGCGAATATCAGGCGTTTCAAAAGGCATTCCCACACGCATGATAAACCGACCATAAGAAAAAAAATAGGGTCTTGTCATATAGGTTTTTTCCATCAGTGCTTCTGATGGCCGCAAGCCGGAAATAATTGCATCGCCTTCGCCGCGCAGCAGCGCTGGCATCAGATCCGCAAAAGGCAATGGTTTCAATTGGCAAACTATTTTAACCTCAGCACACGCTTGCAGCGCCATATCAACTGCAATCCCAACCAGTTTTCCACTGCTATCTTTATAAGAAAAAGGCGCAAAATCTTCATCCGTTAAAAGTGAAATTGGGCCGGCCAAATAATCGCTTGGAAGTGAAGCCGATGGGTCAATATGGCGAAAATGCGGGATGGTATTTGGAGCCGAATAAGCCAATCCAAATTGCAAAAACACAACCAAAATTTGAGCTAATAAAGTGAAATACACTCTCGATATAGTTGTCTTCATTCAATTTCACAGATTTAGTGGGGTTGGCGGGTGCGGAATTATATTCCGCATAGGGGACGACAGCAATGACTGCACGACTATACCAGTTTGTTGGGAACAAGGAAGCAGCGCCTGAAAATTTGGGTGAGAATTTTGCAGCAGCACAAACTTTGCCAGAATTGTCCTTAGATTTGCTTGAACAATTTTTTGAGCGCCTCTCACCAGAAGACAAGATTCAAGTGCTTCGCCACAAAATTGTGCCGGTCGCAAGCTTGCCACATGTGACACTCTATGCGGCGGCTGGTGAGCAAAGATTGCAAGATGCACGAGACGCTGGAAAGCGCATTATAGGCCAAATCAATCCACAAGATTTGCGCTTTACCATCAGGCGAAAGTTGGGGGCTGAACTGTTAAATAAAGCCACGCACCATTTACGCATTCGCCAACCTGCAAGTTCAGCCTTTAGGCGAATTACTGATTTACAAAGATTTTGGTTCGCCTTGATGGTTTTGGTGTTCGTGGTGGCTTGGGCCACACTGGATGGCTTTTATTTCAATGCTGCTCTCAGTTTTTTATGTGGCGGCTTTTTCTTGGCAGTTATTGGCTTGCGACTGTTATGTTTGCTGACTGAGACCTTAAAAAAATCAACGCCGCCAAATCAAAACGATGATGAATTGCCAATCTATACAGTTCTGGTTCCGTTGTTTCGTGAAATTCGGGTGCTCGACCAATTGGTGCGGTCTATGACCAAACTCAATTATCCAGAAGCAAAACTTGATATCAAGCTTATCCTTGAAGAAACTGATACGCCCATGCAGCGGGCGGTGGCGGCACTTGTGCTTCCTGAATGTTTTGATGTGATCGTTGTGCCTGCAGGTAAACCACAAACAAAGCCACGCGCTTTAAATTACGCCTTGCAATTTGCACGCGGGCAGCTGCTCACAATTTATGATGCCGAAGATATTCCAGAGCCCCTGCAGCTTCGTAAAGCAGCGGCAGAATTTGCTTCTGCCCCAGCAGAACTTGCTTGCTTGCAAGCCGAGCTGGCGTTTTACAATGCCAATGAAAATTGGCTCACGCGACAATTCACGGTAGAGTATGCCACGCTTTTCAAATTGATTTTGCCCGGCCTTGCAACCCAACGCTTGCCCATTCTTTTGGGTGGAACATCAAATCATTTTAGAGTTTCGATCTTGCGAGACCTAGGCGCTTGGGATCCGTTCAATGTAACTGAGGATGCTGATTTAGGAATGCGTTTGGCGCGCGCAGGTTTCAAAATCGCTACACTTGATAGCATCACCTATGAAGAAGCAAACCCAGCCTTTGGCAATTGGCTGCAACAGCGGGCGCGCTGGCTAAAAGGATTTTTGCAAACCTGGCTTGTCCATATGCGTAACCCCATTCTATTGAGTAAAGACGTGGGCTTTGATGGGTTTTGGGCCACGCAAGCGATGACCTTGGGCTTGGTTGTGTCGGCACTGTTCCATCCATTTTTGCTGGGCCATTCAGTCTATTTATTATTATCGGGAGCACTGGCTTTGCAAGCTGTGTCATTGCCCATGACAGTTTTGGCTGGTCTCAATATCGCTGTGCTTTGCGCTGGCTATGCCTTGTCAATTTTCGCAGGCTATGTGGCCCTCCGGCGCAAACACATCCATGGTTGGTGGTTGGTTTTAGCCACCATGCCAATTTATTGGATGTTGATGAGTTTGGCCGGATGGCTGGCGCTTTGGCAATTTATTTTTACACCATTTCACTGGAATAAAACGCGCCACGGTCTGTCACGGTTTCAACAACACCAGACCAAACATTAGCGGCTATTTTGCATTTGTTACCATAATGATTGATGGCCCCAAGATTACCACGAAGATAACTGGCAAGAAGAACAAGATCATCGGCACAGTGAGCTTTGGTGGTAATGCTGCGGCTTTCTTTTCGGCTTCGGCCATGCGATCATTTCGGTTTTCTTGTGCCAAAACGCGCAAGGCTGTGCCAAGTGGTGTGCCATAACGCTCGGATTGAATAAGACTGGTGACAACAGATTTCACTGTATCAAGACCTGTGCGCTTGCTGAGGTTGTCAAGCGCCCGGCGGCGATCTTGAAGATAAGAAAGCTCAGCCACTGTTAATGCCATTTCTTCGGCAAGGGGCACAGATTGACTGCCAATTTCCTTGGCCACGCGTTGAAACGAAGGTTCCAATGCCATGCCAGATTCAACGCAGATGAGCAGAAGATCGAGCGCATCTGACCAGGCTTTTTTAATAGAGTTCTTGCGCTTGGTGACCATGTTAGACACGACCAAAGCAGGCAAATAAAAGCCAACCACCAAGCCAACCATGGCAACGGCAATTCGCATGTTAGGCGTGGGCAAGCGATCAGCAAATATGGTGGAGGCATAAATAAACGTAATTGCGCCAACAACAATTGGAGCAATCGCACGTGCTGCCAAAAATGTGATCAAATGCTTTTCAGCGCGAAGCCCTGCTTGGCGCAATTTTTCGCGCGAGGTTTCTGCTTCAAAAACTTTCTTCAAGTTAAGCGCTTCAACGATCTGCGGAATGGTGCCAGGCTTCACGCGTTCGCGAAGCCGCGTTTCACCGCCGCTCATTTGAAGCTTTTGTTGGGCCTTCAAGCGATCACGCTCAACCGATACAAGCTTGATGCGACCCTTTAATTTATCATTCTCAAACATTGGCATGATCAAGGTGAGAACAGTGCCAAATGCTGCAAGACCACACAGCAGGATGATCATATTTTCTGGCTGAAGGAAGGCTGTTATAAGTTGCATCAATTTGGTCCGGTTGTTACTAAAAAATTTAGAAGCGTTTAAATTTGGAAATTGATCATTTTACGCATAACTAAAACGCCAATTGTCATCCAAGTTCCGCTGCCAACCATGAGCATGTGGCCCATGTCAGTATAGAATAATGGGTCGAGATAGTTGGGGTTGACCAAAGTCATGGCGCCTATCAACACAAATGGCAGAGAGCCAATGATGGCCGCGGATGATTTTGCTTCCTGGCTAACAGCCGCTACTTTAGCCTTCATCTTTTTGCGATCGCGCAGAACTCTTGACAAGTTGCCAAGCGCTTCCGACAAGTTACCACCCGTTTTGGATTGGATGGTCATCACGATGGCTAAGAAGTTTACTTCAGGAAGTGGAATACGTTCCACCATGCGCTCTAAGCCTTGGTCAAGGGTGATGCCAATGCGCTGGCCATCTACAACTTCCATAAACTCTGGACCAACGGGATCGCCTGATTCAGTGGCAATAATCTTCATGGCTTCTGAAACGGGCAAGCCAGATTTCAAGCCACGCACCATCACGTCAATAGCATCGGCAAAATCATCAAGAAAAACGTTCTGGCGGCGGCGCTTCAGAATGCTTAACACCCAGCGCGGCAAGCCTAAAAAGCCAACAAAAGCTGCAGCACCCGTTACATAAATTGGTGCGCCCAGAACAAGGCAAATGAAGCCCATAATTCCGCCAACAACCAGCGAGGTCATCCAAAACGAACGCGGAGAAACGTCGAGGCCTGCTTGTTGCAAATTAGTGCTCAGTGTGGCCCGCACTTTTCTGCGTTGGGTATCAGTTTTTTTAACTTGTTTGAGCGAATCTTGAATTTGGCGGCGGCGCGCATCCTTTGAATCTTCTGCAAAGCGAGCCCGAAAGCCACCACCAACGCCTTCAATTTTTTTGCCCGTTGCAATTGCCTTAACCCGGTTTCCCGAAGAATTGTTCGACATGAAAGGCATGAGAATGGCCATAGCCAGACCACCAACAGCAATAGCCACCATCACCGTGAACGCGAGATCTGATAAATCTTGGCCGAACATTGGGAATATCCTTTAAATTATTTAGTCTTTTTCATTGCGCGACTCAGCTTTTTCTAAAGCTTCGGCGAGGCGGCGCTCTTCATTGTAGTAACGCGCGCGATCCCAGAAATGCGGGCGCGCAATGCCTGTGGAGCGGTGCTTGCCAATAATTTTTCCGGCAGCATCTTCGCCAACGATTTCGTAAACGAACAAATCTTGAGTGATGATCACATCACCTTCCATACCGATCACTTCAGTCACATGGGTAATTTTGCGTGAGCCATCGCGTAGACGCGTGGCTTGCACGATCACGTCAATGGAACCGACGATCATTTCTTTAATGGTCTTGGAAGGCAGGGCGAAGCCACCCATGGTGATCATAGATTCTAGTCGCGAAATAGCTTCACGCGGGCTGTTGGCGTGGAGTGTGCCCATGGAGCCATCGTGACCTGTGTTCATGGCCTGAAGCAAATCGAAGGCTTCAGGGCCACGCACTTCGCCCACGATGATGCGTTCAGGGCGCATACGCAAACAGTTCTTCACCAGCTCGCGCATGGTGATGGCACCTTCGCCTTCCAAATTTGGTGGGCGGGTTTCAAGGCGCACCACATGGGGCTGTTGCAATTGAAGTTCGGCTGCGTCTTCGCAGGTGATGATGCGCTCATCAGAATCAATGTAACCGGTTAAGCAGTTGAGCAATGTGGTTTTACCAGAACCTGTGCCGCCTGAAATCAAAACGTTGCAACGCACGCGGCCAACGATTTCAAGAATAGTGGCCCCTTCTGGCGTGATTGATTTGAACTTCACCAAATCTGGCAGACGCAAACGGTCTTTCTTAAATTTACGAATGGTAAGGGCTGCACCATCAATGGCCAAGGGTGGTACAATCACGTTCACACGCGAACCATCAGGCAAACGCGCATCGCAAATTGGGCTGGCTTCATCAACGCGGCGGCCCACTTGGCTCACGATACGTTGACAGATGTTTAGAAGTTGAGCGTTGTCGCGGAAGCGCACGCCAGTTTTCTGCATTTTGCCATCAACTTCGATGAACACGGCAGAAGAACCATTTACCATAATATCGGCGATATCATCACGCGCCAGCAAAGGCTCCAACGGGCCATAGCCGAGCACGTCGTTACAAATATCTTCGAGCAGTTCTTCCTGCTCGGCAATCGACATCACCACATCTTTGAGGGCAATAATTTCGTTGACGATATCGCGGATTTCGTCACGCGCTGCATCGCGGTCAAGCTGGCCGAGCTGAGTCAAATCAATGGCGTCAATCAGCGCATTGAAGATGGTGCTTTTGATATCGTAGTAAGATTCAGATTTTTGCCGTGCTTCGGGTGGTGCTTTTGGGGCTGCAACGGCGGCAACACGAGCTGCTGCTTGATTGCTACCAAAACCTGCAGGTGCGCCTGGTTTTAAATCCGGTACGAAGCCAGCGGCGGCAGCTGCTGGAATAGCTGCTGGTGCGGCACTGGGTGGTGGTGGAAGTGTTACGGTTGGCGTATTGCCGCCATCGGTTCTTTTGCCGAACATCAGTATGCTTCCTTATTTCTTTTTCATTGTTAGATTTTTCATCAAACCAGGCAAGGCAAAGCGGCCAGCAGCTTTGAATGGTTTTTGTGTGCCCGCGACAATTTCTGAGAGATTATACATAAGCTCGGCAGATTTCGATTTTGGTGCCACTTCAAACACCATTTGGCCATTGCCTTGGGCAAGACCAAAGCTTTGGGGGTCATGTGGAATGATGGCGGTTGGCTGAATTCCTAAGGCTTTGCCAAAATCTGCTGCTGGAATTTCTGGCCGTTTGGGGACCCCCACCTGATTGAGCACAAGGCGTGGCATACGGTCATGCGGTCTTGATGCTTTTAACAAATCCACAAGGTTTTTAGCATTCCGCAGGCTTGGCAATTCTGGTGTAGCAGTGATGATAATTTCATCGGCACTCAACAATGTGTATTTCACCCACGGGGCCCAAAGATTTGGCACGTCCACCACCACAAGAGGTGCTGCATGGCGCACAACATTCAAAACAGTTTCAACGGAATGAGCTTCAATGTTCATTTCGCGTTCAATGCCACCGGGACCATTGAGCAGGCTTAGCTTGTTGCCAAGCTTGGTCATCAAGCGATCGATCAATGTTGCATCAACACGGTCTGGCTGGCCTAAGGCTTCAAAAATTCCACCGCCAGAATCTTGGTTGAAGTTCAATGCCGCTGTGCCGAAAGACAAATCGAGATCGGTAATAATGGTTTCAATTTGTAGTTTTTGCGAAACGGCCCAAGACACATTGTGGGCAATGGTGGATGAACCTACGCCACCTTTGGAACCGACGAATGCAACAATGCGGCCCAATGGTGCGGCTTTGGGATCATTATACATTGACGAAATGATTTCAATGAAACTAACGGCGGTGACGGGGGCAACCATATATTCGCTGACGCCATTTTTAATCAGCTCACGGTACAAAACCACATCATTCACATGGCCAACCACAATAACTTTGGTGTTGGGTTGGCAAACTTCTGCAAGGCTTGCAAGTTCAGCCATAATTGAATTGCGATCAGCGTGAGATTCAACAACCAAAACATTTGGTGTTGGTTCGGTTTGATGAACTTGAATTGCCGCTGCAATGCCACCCAACTGAATTGTGACGTGAGCGCGCGACATGCGCCGATCAATGCTGGCAGCCTGCAAAGTTTGACCCGTCTGTTGGTTGTCGCAGAATATGCCAATGCTGATCCGCGGGATCAATGCAACGGGGAAGTTTTCACTTTGCATTGGGAGGGTTGGTTCTACGGCTGCGGTGTTCATTTCTATTATCCTGTCTTGACCATGCTGGTCTTGAAATTATCTGGCTACACGTTGCTTATGGCGTTGTGGTTGAAGTTGAAGATGTTGTTGACGCGGTTGATGCTGTTGACGCGCCATCTAATCCGGAGATTGCTTTTACGCGTGTTGAAGCCATCGCTGGATCAACGGCAACTGGCACAACCAAAGTTGCAGGGTCTGCCACCATGGCTGCGATGTTGGCTTGCACAGCGCAACCATGCGTGGCCAAATGTGTGTTCAATTCGGTTTCGGAGGCATCTTCAGACCAATCACCGCAAGGCTTGGTTTTGGCATAGGTCGACACATATGAAATCACCACCGCACCAGATGAAGGGCCGGAATAAGTTGCCACCCGCATCATGTTCCGCGGCAAGCCTTGTTGCGACATGAGGGCCGCAATTTCACTGGCAACGCGCGCAGATGAACCACCACCACTGGGGCGATTTATGGTTACTGGTGTAACGCCAGATGCCATGGCCTGATTGACAAAGCCTGTGACGGCATTGATTTGGTTTGGTTGCAATGTGCCATGGGCCGAAGACACCTCAAGAGCAATCGGACCTTTTGCAACGGATATTGGATAGGCCTTTGAACCTGCATAGGGCTTAGTTACCATCGTATCGTCCATCGCGATCTCGTCGTTGATGCAGCCAGAGAGCGAGAGAGCAGCAAGACACAACAGACTGAATGTGCTGGAGCGTACCGAGATTGTTTTAAAATTTGTCATGACACTTACGCTCCAAACTATTCAACAATAAAGCCAACATTGCCGTTGTAAGTGCCTTGCGGCGCTTTTCCGGAATTGCTGTATTTCTTATTTAGACGACCCAAGAACACGGCTTGACGCTCTGTTGAGGGGGTGAAATTTTCATCTGGAGTTGTCAGCTGCTGCTGGGCCACACTTCGCACGATGTGAGGGGTTACAATCACCACCATTTCAGTTTCATTGGCAATATAATCACGGCTGCGGAACAAGGTTCCAAGAACCGGAAGCTTTTTCAAGCCTGGCGTGCCTGTGAGATTTTGACGTGTCGTTTCCTTGATGAGACCAGCCAACATCATGGAACCGCCATTGGGCATTTCTAAAACAGTTTCAGCTTCGCGTTTGTTCAACCCGGGTACGTTTTGTGAACCAGAGAGAATGCCATTAAGTTCGCTCACTGAGGTATGAATTTTCAAGTTTATTCGGCCTTCAGAAAGCACTACAGGTGTGAAATCAAGGATCACGCCATAATCTTTAAATCTGATTTCACAGCTTCTGGTGGTTCCACTGCCTGTGCAATACTCATATGGAAATTCACCGCCCGCGACAAATTTGGCTGATTGACCAGAAATGGCTGTGAGATTTGGTTCAGCCAAAGTACGCAACAGGCCATCGCTTTCCATGGCTTTTACAACGCCATCAAAATTACTACCGCCAGATGCCGCCGAAGCTTTGTAACCACCATCGCTTGAAAGCGGAGTTGTGGCAAAAGGGTTGATGTTTGATAAGTTAAAGGCGAATTTTCCGGCATCAATAATGGCGCGGAAGTTAATGCCGAATTGCTTCAGCACATCGCGCTGAATTTCAACGACCTTCACTTGCAACATCACTTGGTCTTCCCCAGCGATTTTGATTGTGTTGACGATTTTTGCGCCGTCACTCACCATTTTCGTTGCCAAGTCTTCAGCAATTTTTGCTTCTTGCGGATTTGCGGCCACGCCACCAAGCACAATGTTAAGACCAGAAGAATCAACCGTAATATGGTTGCCTGGTAGAGTACGCTGCATCAGCTTTTTAAGGGACAAGGTGTCTAAGGCTACTTCAAGATCAAGCGCCATAATCTGTTGGCCGTTGGCATCAAAGAAGAATACATTGGTTTGGCCAGCTTTACGGGCAAATAAATAGGCCGTGTTCTTGGTCCGCACCATCGCTTCGACGATATCAGGATTACCAACGACAACATCCTTAGCATCTGCTGGCAGATGAATGACGATGGATTTATCAACGCCGATACGCACAAAACGATTGCCGTTTTCTGTGGGTGTGAGATCAGAAATATCTGTGGCTTTGGCGGGCGCTAAGAGCACTGGCGCAAAGACAATGAAAGATGCCAAGAGAGCTGCTGCACAGGATGATATTTTCATAAGGCCACCAGAATTGCGAGTGATGAATGATTGAATGTTCATGGTTTCTGTCTCACTGATTCTGTGCATAGGTTTCGACACCGTAGCGAACAAAGAGTGTGTCGTTGCCAACGCGTTTTGCTTTGCCGCTATAGGTATCTGATAGGATTGGGCCTTCAGTCGCCATGTTCTTGCCGTCATTTTCAGCAATTGAACGAAGGGCCAAAGAAAGCTCTCCGGCAGACTCAACCATGGCCACCACTTCTGACTGTTTTGGTGTTAACTCCAATGTTGCGGTTTCGCCTTTTTCAACCGTTACGGCATCGCCTTCATTGGCTTGACGGTACACTTGGTTGACAGCGAGAACGCGAACGTTAGAGAGCACAGTTTCGCTTTTCACGCTTGACTGGCCGTTGGCATCAATCTTCTTAGTCAAGATAACATCCACACGGTCATCTGGCAGTATGAAGCCGCCAGCCGATGAGCGCGACGAAATGGCAACTGAAATAGCCCGCATACCTTTGGGTAAAATGGCGCTCATAAAGCCACCAGCACCAGCGCGCACAATTTTCTTTTCCATCACATATTCGCCTTCATAAAGCGCGAGGCGAGCACGGGCATTTTCCAACTCAACCATTGCATCTGGTTTTGCGTCTTTGGTGATCATGGTTGCCAGAACATTGTCTTCTGGCCAAGATTTCCAAACCAATGTGCCAGCCCCAAAGCGATCACCCATAAGAACATCTTTTGCGGCGATGAGAACGTCCACAGTTTTAGCCACCGGCTGCTCAACCACTTGAACATCTGGCTTTTTACCAATGAAGCCCTTGGCCATAAGCCCGGCCATAACGGCTGAACCAATCGCTAGAACAAACATTAAAACACGCATTTTACTCATCGCATCATCCTCACACGGCGCAAATTACGCCCAACGAAACTTAACTTTGTGCGGGAATGGTCAAATTTAGGTTAATGACCTGTTCCCTATTTCTTATTTTTAGAATGTGGTTGCCATCCACCAACTCTCTTTGAAGGCAATTATTCCACCCACCGCGAGAGCAAACCCATATGGAACATTGGGTTTTAAACTTCGCAGTTGCTTGCCAAAATTTTCGGCAAATGATCCACTGGCTTCGATTTCCCAGTAGATATTGAACATTGACCACAAACCCACGCACACAGCCAAAATGCCGCCTGCCATTGCTGTCATAAACAGGAAGGGCACTGTTTGGGCTGTGCCAAACCATAAGCCAGCTGCGGCCATAAGTTTTGCATCGCCACCACCGAATAAACCCAATTGGAAGAACAAGAAACCTGCTGCAAACAAGCCAACACCGGCAATCAGGTGCATTCCAAACTCATTCAGAGGCATTCCAGTGAGCCACGCCATTGGGAAAAATAAAGCTGCGGTTAAGGCCGTGAGCCAATTGGGAATGCGGAGCGACAAAACATCACTTGTTGCTGCAAATATGAGAAGCAAAGGCAAAAGCGAAACGGAAAGCGTGTGCAACATGATCATACTCAAGATATGCACGAGAGTTACAATCGGACTCGCGCAGGATTAACTTGCCCACAGTTTCACATGCAGGATGTAAAGACGGGGTTAACCTTGACGCTTAGTTTCATAAAAAAATGCCAGCAGGGTTGCTGGCATAATTTTTGACGTCTATCGAAATGATAGGATTCAGCTACTTTGCAGCGAGAATGCGAGCACCAATGGCCGTATATGATGAAACGATATTGGTGGTGATTGATGGCATGGAGGCAATGAGCATGGCAGCCATAGCACTGGCAATCAAACCATATTCAATTGCTGTAGCGCCGTTTTGATCGGCAAAAAACTTTTTCATGTGCAATTCCTCAGTCTCAGCCGTATTTTCCAAAGTTAAAGACTCACGACTCTCATCTACAAGCCAATTGAGTTCTCGTTCGGGTTGAAGCCATCCTATTATGAGGCTTCTAACGAGAGGTAAATTTAGATCACAAGAATTTCACTAATTCAGGACCGAGGCTTATTAGACATAATCATTTCTTAAGTTTGGCCCGCAAATTTTCTGTTTGTCATTAGGGGTTTTACGAAAGTAACCGAAGATTCACCAATTTTTGGCAAGGTGATGGCTGGTATGACGAGTTTATCTGTTTGTAACATAAGGAAGTCGATGATGAAGTGTGGATTTAAGTCTGTGTTGGCGAGCGGTGCTATGGTGTTTTTGGCCACTCAAGCAGCCTTGGCTGGTCAGCCTTTGACTGTTCAAACAGATAAGAGCCAAATCATTTCGGTTTCCACTGAACCAGGGGCTGTGGTGATTGGAAATCCTGCAATTGCCGATATTACTGTGAACGGAAAGCAAATCTTTGTTCATGGTCATGCCTTTGGTGACACAAATCTCATGGTGTTGGATACAGCAGGAAACCAAATAGCAAATTTTGACATTACTGTTGCAAATAGCACAGATAATGCCATTGCAATTTTCAACCCAACTGGGCGGCGCTCATATACATGTGCTCCATATTGTGAGGGCGCAATTATTCCGGGTGATGAATTAGCCTTTACAAGTGGGCTGATAACGCTCAGCCAACAAAAGACCGAATTTGCGACTGGTAAAAAAACCGCCGAAGCTTCCGCACCACCAGCGCCCCAATGAATTTAGATTGCAATTTATATTTTTCTCAGCGGCGGTCTTTGGATCGCCGTTTTTATTTAGTTTTAGATAAAATTTAACTGAATTTATTCAGGCCCCTGAAAGCCTCTACTGTTAGCTTCAACACTGATCAGAGAAGCGGACTCAACCTATCCGCATTGGGAGAGACACGATGTTCAGAAAATTCCTGGCCCGCGCAGCCAAGAGCAAGCAGAGCTATGGACGCTCGGAAAGCGGTGCCGCTGCTGTTGAATTTGCAATGGTGGCTTTGCCATTCTTTATGTTGCTTGGGGTGATTTGTGAAACCGGCGTTATGATGTTCTTTGAATATACGTTGCAAGCCAGCGTGCAAAAAGCATCTCGCCTCATTCGCACTGGACAGGCCAAAACATCAGCCCTTACAGCTGCTAATTTCAAAACCGAAATTTGCAAAACTGCAGGCTTGCTCATGGATTGCACAGGCAAAGTGGTGGTTTATGTTGATTCAGATCCTGCCGGGTTTGCCGCCTTGAAAGCAAAATTTCCAGTTTCAATAAATGTTGGCACAGCCAGCGATGGCTCTGCTGGGCCTGTTTCATTTAATTGTGGCGCACCGCTAAACGCGGTAGGCGTTGTGGCCACCTATGATTGGAACTTTGTTTTCCCATTTATGAATTTTAATGCCAACACTGGGGTTGCCACCAAACGCCGCATTACTGGTGTGGTGATGTTTGCCAACGAACCTTTCCCTGTTGTTGGTGCTCCGAGTGCTACAACATGCTGAGTATTAAAAACATGACATTTCCCCGCAAAGCGTTTTTGAAAAACACCAAAGGTGTGGCGGCCATTGAAATGGCTTTCATTATGCCATTTATGCTGCTGCTCTATTTTGGGCTGGTTGATATTACTGTTTTAATTTCAATGAACCGCAAAATTACCGCGGCTGCCAGCACCACCGCCGATTTGATAACGCAACAGCGCAGCGCTGTGCTGAAGAGCTATATCGATGATACTTACAACGCCACGGCCATGATTGTTGCCCCAACCAGTGCTAGTCAAGTTCGCGTTGAGCTTTTTGGCTTTCGGAACGTGAGCGGCACAATTACAAAAATTTGGCAGACCAATAATGGCTTAGGCCCAAGCTGCGGTGCTGTGCCTGGAACGACAACAATGGCGAGCTTAATGACTGCTGGCAATGACGTTGTGGTGGCGCGCACGTGCATGAATTTCACGCCCGCTGTGGCCACATTCATGGGCACCAACATTGTGGGAGCAACAACATTTTTGCTCAACCAATCAATCTCGGTTAGGCCGCGCTCAACCCTGCAACTCAATTGCTATCAAACCACTGTTGCTGCTGGAACGCTTTGTTCCTAAGCCGGACCTCATAATTTGAACGAAGGTCGCTCTCATTTGAGGCGGCCTTTTTTCTTGCGTGAAGGCACTGGCTGGCTCATAAATTCCACGAAAATGGAGTGGTTTGATCTTGAGTTTCACCGTGTTTTTGGCGGTTCTGATTGCAGCTTTTTTACATGCGTCTTGGAATGTGCTGGTTAAATTAAACATCGACCGGTTTTTGTCGCTGTTTCTGATTCAAACTTTGATGGGGTTTATGGGGCTTGCCATGCTGCTGGTTTTTGCGTGGCCACAGGCTGCTAGCCTGCCCTATGCGCTCACATCTGGCATTTTACACACGGGTTATAATTTATTTCTAGCTCGGAGCTATCGTACGGGTGATTTGAGTGTGGTCTATCCTGTGGCGAGGGGCACCGCACCGTTAATAACTTTGGCTGCAAGTTACGCCTTTACCCAAGATAGCATTTCGCCTTTCGCGACAGTGGGCATATTGGTTCTCATTGCTGGCATTTGGCTTATCGCTATGGGCCCATCAAAGGCACTCAAGGTGGACCGCAGCACTTTGCTCTATGCACTTGGCACTTCGATTTTTATTGGTTGTTACACGGTTGTGGATGGGTTGGGAGGCCGGGCTTCAGGAGCACCTTCAGGCTATACTGGTTTGGTTTTTGTGTTGGATGCTGTGTTCTTGCTTGCTGCTGGGCTCACTCTCAGAGGGCCACAGATTATACGCGATGCTATGCCCCATTGGCGGCGCGGGCTTATGGGTGCTGCGGCATCTGGTGGGGCTTATTGGATTGTGATTTGGGCCATGAGTGTAGCACCTATAGCGATGGTTGCGGCTTTGCGTGAAACCAGCATTCTGATTGCAATTGGCCTTTCGGCAAAAATACTAAAAGAACCGCTTACAATTTCGCGTGTGGCAGGGGCGTTTTTAGTGGTGGCTGGTGCAATAGCCCTTCGCGCATAAAATCTCATGTGCTATATGTCATACAAATAGGAGAATAAACTGTGACAATTCACAAAAATTACATCGATGGCACCTGGGTTGAAGGATCAACGGCGACAGAAAATATCAACCCCTCTGATGTGAGCGATGTGGTTGGGCTTTATACACAAGCTGACAAGGCCCAAACTGAAGCGGCCATTGCAGCGGCTAAAGCGGCATTGCCAACATGGTCGATGACCACGCCACAACAGCGCGCTGATGCGCTGGAAATGATTGGCTTGGAGTTACTCGCGCGCAAAGAAGAAATTGGCCGCATGTTGGCACGCGAAGAGGGCAAGCCCCTTTCTAACGGCATAATGGAAACTGTTCGAGCTGCACAGATTTTCAAATTCTTCGCGCAAGAAACTTTACGCATTGAAGGCATTACCGTTGCTTCGACGAGGCCTGGTGTGGATGTTTCTATGACGCGTGAACCTGTTGGTGTGGTGGGTCTCATTTGCCCATGGAATTTTCCGATTGCTATTCCGGCATGGAAAATTGCACCGGCTTTGGCTTATGGCAACACGGTTGTGTTTAAACCAGCAGACTTGGTGCCGGGCACGGCTTGGATGCTTTCTGAAATTATTTCACGCTCTGGAATGCCGAAAGGGGTTTTCAATTTGGTGATGGGGCGTGGCTCTATAGTGGGGCAAACCATGTTGAACTCACGCGATGTGAACGCGGTGTCCTTCACGGGCTCAGTTGAAACGGGTGCAAGAGTCGCCATGGCCATGGCTTCGCGCGGCGGCAAATTTCAACTTGAAATGGGCGGTAAAAATCCGCTGGTTATTATGGATGATGCTAATCTTGATGCTGCCGTTACTGCTTCCATTGATGGTTCATTCTTCCAATCAGGCCAACGCTGCACAGCATCTTCGCGGTTGATTGTTCATGCCCGCGTGCATGATGCTTATGTCGAGAAAATGATTGCTGGCCTTAAAGCTTTAAAGGTTGATCACGCTTTGAAAGACGGCACCCAAATTGGCCCGGTGGTGGATGAAAACCAATTGGCGCAAGATGAAAAATATATTCAGATTGGCCGTGATGACGGAGCCGAATTGAGCTGGGGTGGCGAACGTTTGAACCGCGACACCAAAGGTTTCTATCTCTCGCCAGCGCTGTTCACCAACAGCACCAATAAAATGCGGATCAACCAAGAAGAAGTTTTTGGACCGGTTGCTGCAGTAATCAAAGTTGAGGGTTATGATGAAGCATTGGCTGTGGCCAATGACACGCCGTTTGGATTGTCATCGGGCATTTTCACAAGCTCGCTTAAATTTGCATCAGACTTCCGGCGCAAGTCTCAGGCAGGCATGGTGATGGTAAATTTACCAACAGCAGGTGTTGATTATCATGTGCCGTTTGGCGGGCGCAAAGGCTCGAGCATGGGGTCGCGCGAACAGGGGCGCTTTGCAGCTGAGTTTTATACAGCTGTTAAAACCGCTTATGTTTCGGCTGGTTGATTTATTTTAAATGAATGCCGCGCGCTGCAAATGAGATGCGCGTGGCATCCGACGTTCCACCTAAATCAATGGCGCGTGTGGCACGTTCAATCACTTCGGTTTCAAAGCCTATGGCTTTTGCATCTTCAGCAGAATAACGCACGCAATAATCAAAAGCCAAACCGACGAAAGTTAGCTTGCTAAACCCGCGCTCTTTCAAATAACCACCAAGCCCGGTTGGGGTTTTATGATCATTCTCGAAGAATGCAGAATAGCTATCAATTGTTTTGCGAAAACCTTTGCGGATGATGAGCTCGGCATGGGGCACTTCTAATGCGTTGTGAAATTCCGCGCCTTTTGTGCCGATGATGCAATGGTCTGGCCACAGTGTTTGCATGCCATAAGGCATTTCAATTTGGGTGAAGGGTGCATGACCTACATGTTGTGAGGCAAAAGAGGAGTGGCCTGCAGGGTGCCAATCTTGGGTGAGCAGCACATGCTTATGTGTCGATGCCAGCTTATTGATGAGCGGCACAATTTCATCACCACCAGTCACCGCCAAATTTCCACCGGGGCAGAAATCATTTTGCACATCGATGATGATGAGTGCCGCTGTCATGCAGGCAATGCTGCGGCACAGCCTTTGAAGGCTGGAAATTTATCGGTAATTACATAAAGTGGAATGTGCTTCATCAAACCAGCTATGCGGCCTTTGTCTTCAAAGATAGTGCGGTATTTTGGGGCTTTGAGGTTTTCAACAATTGAGGGCGCAATACCACCTGCCAGATAAACTCCGCCGCGCGCTTGCAAACACATGGCCGCATCGCCAGCTAGGCGCACCAGAAATGTCATGAAGTGATCGAGCGTTTTAACGGCTGAAGCGTCTGTGCCGGCAAGGGCAGCTTGCAAGACGTCTTCTGGTGTTTCCAGAAATGGCGATGAACTGACACAGCGATACAAAGCCAAAAGGCCGGGGCCGGTTAGCACATCTTCCACTTCGGCAAACTTCCCCACGCCAGCAATTTTGTCCCGCAAGGCCAATTCTTCAGCGTTGATAATGGGCAACGTTGTATGACCCATTTCGCCTGGAATTGGCATCCAGCCGCCAGTGGGCAGCGGCGCTAAAGTTGCCATGCCCAAACCAGTTCCGGGACCCAAGACCACTTTCACTTGTGGCTTAGCTGACTTGATGCCCCCAATTTGGGCGAGATCTTCATCTGCAATATGCGGCAATGAATAAGCCAGCGCTTCAAAATCATTGAGAAGGCGAAATGATTGTGCATTCGTAGCTGCTTTAAGAGAAGCTGCGCTGAAGCTCCAATCCCGGTTGGTGAGCCTAATCACTTCGCGGTCTACAGGTGCTGCCACGGCTATGGCTGCTGCATGTAATTCCGAAACACCGTGTGCCTTCAAATAATGTGCGGCTGAAGCTTCCAGCGAGGGGAAGTTATCGTTTTTTTGGGCCTCAACATCGCGCACCTGCATGGAGCCCTGCTCCACCAGTCCGAACCTGGAATTTGTGCCGCCAATATCGCCTACAAGGGAAAATTTTGTCATAATAATCCAGTCACTGCCACATGTCCTACAAAAGGGCAATCTCATAAAAGGGAATGGGTTGACTGGACGTGACCGCTTCATAATTGTATGCGGTCCACACCATGACCCTTGATATTCAAACTGAATCTGCCAGACGCCGCACTTTTGCGATTATTTCACATCCTGATGCGGGTAAAACCACATTGACGGAAAAATTATTGCTGTTCGGCGGCGCCATTCAACTGGCCGGACAAGTACGCGCAAAGGGTGACCGCAGGCGCACGCGCTCGGACTGGATGTCGATTGAGCGGGCACGCGGTATTTCCGTGGTCACTTCGGTGATGACGTTCGAATATAATAATTGCGTTTTTAATCTGCTCGACACGCCGGGCCATGAAGACTTCTCCGAAGATACATACCGCACGCTAACGGCCGTGGATGCCGCTGTGATGGTGATTGACGGGGCCAAGGGCATTGAAGACCGCACGCGCAAGCTTTTTGAAATCTGTCGTTTGCGCGATATTCCCATTGTCACCTTCGTCAATAAATTTGATCGCGAAGCGCGTGAGCCACTGGACTTGCTAGACGAGATTGAAAAAGGTTTGGCGCTGACAATTGTTCCGATGGTGTGGCCCATCGGCATTGGTAAAACTTTTGTTGGCACTTATGATTTGATGAGTGCTCGCGTGCGCCGCATTGATGAAGACCCGGAGGGCCAAGTGGTTTCAGGGCCAGATGATCCACTGATTGATAAATTATTATCGCCCGCTGGTGCAGCACAGTTTCGCGATGAATTGGCGTTGCAACAAATGGCCGGGCAAAAATTTGATCATCAAGCATTTTTAGAAGGTCATCTTTCGCCAGTCTATTTTGGTTCGGCTCTGAAAAATTTTGGTGTGCGGGATTTGCTTGATGCCTTGATTGCCTATGCACCACCGCCGCGTGACCAGAAGGCGCGCCAACGCATTGTGAAAGCCACCGAAGAAAAACTTACCGGCGTGGTGTTTAAAATTCAAGCGAATATGGACCCCAACCACCGTGACCGCATTGCTTTTATGCGCGTGGCTTCGGGCAAGCTTATTCGCGGAATGCGGGTTAAAATTGTGCGGACAGGAAAAAGCTTGGCTCTTAACGCGCCACAATTTTTCTTTGCTCAAGATCGATCCTTGGCGGAGCAAGCTTTTGCTGGCGACGTGGTGGGCATCCCCAACCATGGAGTGCTTCGCATTGGCGACACGCTGACGGAAGGTGAAGACATTGTGTTCACTGGGGTTCCTAGTTTTGCGCCGGAAATCTTGCGCCGTGTTCGATTGGGCGACCCTATGAAGGCTAAGAAATTAAAATCGGCGCTTGAAGAATTAGCCGAAGAAGGTGTGGTGCAATTGTTCACACCCATTGATGGGTCAGGTGCCATTGTGGGTGTGGTGGGCGCTTTGCAGCTAGATGTGTTGGCTGATCGTTTGGCCAATGAATATGGCGTGCCAACAACTTTTGAAACCACGCGTTTTGAAATTCTACGGTGGATTTCATGCGATGATGCAAAAACCATGGATGGTTTTCAGGAAGCCAATCGCTCATCTATCGCGCATGATCTGGATGGTGCGCCGGTGTTCATGGCATCATCGGCATTCAATTTAAATTATGCATTGGAAAGAACGCCGGCCATGAAGGCAGACACGATCAAGGAAATTCACGCATGATATTGCCTTATGATTTTGATTTTCTGCATGTGTTTTCTGTGTTGTGGATTTTTATCATGTGGGCGCTTTATGCCCCTGTGCTAAAATTTTTTGGCCATGGTACGTTGAATGCACAATTGCATGTGGTGCGAATTAAATGGATGCGAATGCTGCTGCATAGCAGGCGCGAGAACCGGGTGTTTGACGGCATTTTGCTGGGGCATATTTCAGGGTCAATGTCGTTCTTCGGCTCAGCCACGCTGATCGTGCTCGCCGGTTTGGTTGGCACACTCGCGTCGATCAACAATGTGCATTCTTCACTCAGCCAGATGGCATTTTTTCCACCCCTCAGCCTTGGCATGTTTACGGTTTATTTTTCATCTATTACATTGATAATGGCAATTTGCTTTTTCTCATTCACTTATGCCATTCGCAAATTGGCTTACACATTGGCAATGATTGGCGGCTTGGATGAAGCGCCTGGCGATACGCCGCAAGCAAAAATTATGATTGATCAAACGGCCACAGTCCTCACGCAGTCGCTTAAAAGTTTGAACACAGGCATTCGCGGATTTTATTTTGCTGTGGCTTCGATATTTTTATTTGTGGGGCCGCTGCCCTCTATAATTGCCACATTTGCGCTTAGCTTGCTGCTGTTTTATCGCCAAGGTCTTTCAACGGAAGCCTTAGCCATTGAGCGCTACGTAAATGCAATGAATGAAGCTGGTGACTGAATTATTTCAGCTTCGCTGCTTCGCCCGCTAATTTTTCAATACTCGCCCAATCACCTGCCGCAATTAAGGCCTTTGGTATCATCCACGATCCACCCACAGTAATCACATTGCTCAGTTTCAAATAGCTTGGAGCAAGTACTGGCGTGATGCCGCCAGTGGGGCAGAATTTAATTTGTGGGAGGGGCGATGCAAGGCTGGCCAAATAGGGTGCGCCTCCAGCAGGTTCGGCTGGGAAGAATTTTTGGATTGAATAGCCCCATTCCAACAACGCCATGCATTCGCTAGCTGTAACACCGCCGGGGAGAAGTGCGATGTCTTCATCTTCCGCAGCGCCTAATAATTTTCCAGTCGAGCCTGGCGAAACTGCAAAAGTGCATCCGGCTTTGCGGCTGTCTCGTAATTGTTGCGCTGTGAGCACCGTGCCAGAGCCTATAACTGCACCCTCCACTTCAGCAACAATGGCACGAATGGATTCAAGTGCAGTTTCAGTGCGTAAAGTAATTTCCAAAACCGGAAGACCACCGCGCACCAACGCACGGGCCAAGGGTACTGCATCTTTTACATTTTCGATGACCATTACAGGCACTACGGGCGCTAGCTTTAGGGCGGCCTCTAAGCCT
The DNA here is from genome assembly GCA_031385245.1 of Hyphomicrobiales bacterium. Taxonomy (GTDB): domain Bacteria; phylum Pseudomonadota; class Alphaproteobacteria; order Rhizobiales; family Aestuariivirgaceae; genus Aestuariivirga. The sequence continues at coordinate 39,393 of JANNBH010000012.1, forward strand.
TTTTGTAAATCATTGCTCATTTAGTTCATCCCGAAAATTGAGGCGCCTTGATCGGCTCTTCCTGCGAGGTTTCTGAAGGCTGCGAAAAGTTCGCGGCCGGTGCCCACTTCATTGCTGGCCATATCTTTGGTGGCGAGGGGCCTTGCAGCAAACTCTTTTGCATCGACCAAAATATCTAATCTGCCTGACGTCGCGTCAATGCGGATTATGTCACCATCTTTAATTTTGGCAATCGCACCACCATCGGCAGCCTCAGGTGTCACATGAATGGCGGCAGGCACTTTGCCGGAGGCGCCCGACATGCGGCCATCGGTGATCAGCGCCACACGGTAACCCAAATCTTGCAGCACCGCTAAAGGCGGCGTCATGCGATGAAGTTCTGGCATTCCATTAGCTTTTGGCCCTTGGAAGCGCACCACGGCGATTACGTCTCTATTCAGTTCACCAGCTTTAAAGGCTTCATGCAATTCTTCTTGAGAATGAAACACGCGGGCGGGTGCTTCGATCACATGGCGATCTGCAGGAATGGCTGATGATTTAATGACAGCACGACCCAATGGACCTTCAAGAACATTAAGCCCACCTGTTGATTGGAAGGGTTCGGCAACACCACGCAGCACCGTGGTGTCGCCAGAGGTTATCGCGCAGTCCCGCCAAATGATCGAACCATCCTCTTTCAAGCCGGGCTCTTGCAGATAGGCTTTAAGCCCTGTGCCCATAATGGTGGTTACATCTGCATGCAGCAAGCCAGCGCCTAATAGTTCTCGCATCAGAAGGCCCATGCCGCCTGCTGCGTTAAAGTGATTCACATCGGCCTTGCCATTGGGATATATTCTGGTGAGCAATGGAATGACTTTTGAAAGCTCCGCCAGATCATCCCATGTGAGTGCAATGCCCGCAGCGGCGGCCATCGCCACCACATGCATGGTGTGGTTTGTAGAGCCGCCTGTTGCGAGAAGTCCAACAACGCCATTGACCACGGCTTTCTCATCATAGATTTTTCCAATTGGTGTATAATTATTTCCAATCGTCGAAATGCTGAGAGCTTGTTTGGCCGAAGCCTTGGTGATTTCATCGCGCAGTTGTGTGCCCGGATTCACAAAGGTGGAGCCGGGTAAATGCAGGCCCATAATTTCCATCAGCATCTGGTTGGAATTGGCGGTGCCATAAAATGTGCAAGTGCCGGGGCCGTGATAGGCTTGGCTTTCTGCTTCGAGCAGCGCTTCACGCCCCACTTTGCCTTGGGCATAAAGTTGACGAATTTTGCCTTTTTCTTCGTTGGGCAAACCAGATGTCATGGGGCCAGCGGGAATAAACACAGCGGGCAAATGCCCGAACGTTAAAGCGCCAATGATAAGGCCCGGCACAATTTTATCACAGACACCAAGATAGACACTTGAATCAAACATTTGATGCGAAAGACCAACAGCCGTGGAAAGCGCAATTACATCGCGTGAGAATAACGATAGTTCCATGCCGGTTTCACCTTGAGTGACACCATCACACATGGCAGGAACTCCGCCTGCCACTTGCGCCGTGCCACCTGCCTCACGCGCTGCATCCCGAATGAGATTTGGATAGTGTTCAAAGGGCTGATGGGCCGAGAGCATATCATTATAAGATGTGATGATTGCCAAGTTGGGGCCTGTGCCGTTGCGTAGAGCATCTTTATCACCAGCGCCACACGCAGCGTAACCATGGGCGATGTTGGCACAGCCTAAGGATTTACGCTTGGGTTGATTGTCGCGTGCGGCTTCAATTTTATCCAAATAACGCGCGCGGCTGCCTTTGCTGCGGGCAATGATTTTTTCGGTTACGGTGGAAACTGTTCTGTGTACGGACATTATGGACACCAATACAGGTTTAAGGGTTTTGGCGCATGGAGCACGGCGCGCACTGGCATTTCGGTTTGATCCTCGCCACCTAAAGCTTTTTCAAGCACGGCCATTTTATCCGCGCCTTGAATATGCAGGCACAGTTTTCGTGCCGTAAGAAGCCTTGGCAATGTAAATGTTAATCGTGACTCACCTGCGCCTTCTGCAGTCATAGAAATAATAGAATGAGATTGTTCAATATCAAGGGCAGCAGCGAGATTATCCCCACCCGGAAAAAATGATGCTGTGTGGCCATCATTACCCATGCCCAAAATTGCTACATCAAAGCGTGAGAGATTTGCAGCATTGGGATTTTGATAAAGCGGAATGAACTGTGCGGCAGCAGCTTCATTTTGCACCAGCGTTTCTTTTACCAATTTAGCATTGGAGCGTGGGCTTGTTTCATCCACTTGGCGTTCATCCACCAAGGTGATCTGCACGTTTTTCCATTCAAGCTTATGATGCGACAGGGCCACAAAAAATGGCTTTGGCGTTGTGCCTCCTGAAACAGCCAACACGGCAAAGCCGCGTTCGGCAATGGCATCAACCAACCATCCCGCCACATCACTGGCGAGGGCTTCGGCCAATTTTGCACTTGATTTGAAACTGCGCCGTGTTTCTATCATTCGGTGGGTGCCTCATACCAGGTGCGGCCATCACGCTCGATCATGGCGATAGCTTGGCTTGGACCCCATGTGCCTGATGTATAAGATTTTGGCGATTCAGTTGATTCTTTCCAATTTTCCAAAATCGGATCAATGAATTTCCAAGCAGCCGTCACTTCATCACGGCGCATGAACAGAGTTTGATTGCCGCGCACCACATCCATCAGTAAACGTTCATAAGCATCAGGATTGCGGGCATTGAAGGATTCGGCGAAGGTCATATCCAATGGCACTTGCTTCAAGCGCATACCGCCGGGGCCCGGGTCTTTGATCATCAAAAATAACTTCACGCCTTCATCAGGCTGCAAGCGGATGACCAAGCGATTGGGTTCCATGGGCCCGGTGGATTTATCAAACACCGAATGCGGTACCGGCTTGAACTGCACCATGATTTCAGACACGCGTGATGGCAGGCGCTTGCCTGTCCGCAGATAAAACGGAACGCTATTCCAACGCCAAGAGCCAATTTCAGCTTTGATGGCCACAAAGGTTTCAGTTTTTGATTCAGTGCCCAGTTCTTCGAGATAGCCATTCACGGCACCTGTGGCTGAAGCTCCCTTGTGATATTGGCCACGCACCACATGCTGATCAATGTTAGCAGCCGTGATGGGTTTTAGAGATTTGAGAACTTTGAGTTTCTCATCACGCACCGCATTGGCTTCCATGGAAGTTGGTGGCTCCATGGCCACCAAGCACAGAAGCTGCAGCATGTGGTTTTGCACCATGTCGCGTAGTGCCCCTGCGGTGTCATAATACCCAGCGCGGCCTTCCACACCTAAAGTTTCCGCCACCGTGATTTGCACATGATCAATGTGGGCGGAATTCCACACCGGCTCAAAAAACGCATTGGCAAAGCGCAGCGCCATAAGGTTCTGCACGGTTTCTTTGCCAAGGTAATGATCAATACGATAGATCGCAGGCTCTCTAAACACTTTGCCAATGGCCTCGTTCAAAGCCTTGGCAGATGCGCCGCTTTTGCCCACTGGCTTTTCAATGACCACGCGGGTGAGTGGCGTTACGAGATTGTGATTGCCCAACCTTTCACATATGGGGCCAAACAAATCTGGGCCAACGGCGAGATAAAAAATGCGGGCGCGGGTTTGGAAATCTTTCAGCTTGGCTTCAAGCTTGGGCCAGCCATCTTCTTTGCTGGCTTCAGCCGCAATGTAGGATAAGCGCGCGAGAAAGCGCACCACAGTTTCTGGGGTGCGAAGTTTTTCATCCACAAATGATTCGAGTGCTGCGGTGGCGAAGGCTTTAAATTCATCATCGCTCATGTCGCGGCGCGACGTGCCAATGATGCGGGCCTCGGCTGGCAGTTGGCCCTGCTCATCCCTGTGAAACAAAGCCGGGATCAATTTACGCTGGGCCAAATCGCCGGTTGCGCCAAAAACAATAATGTCAAAAATATCAACTGGAACAATGCGGGTGGTCATGGTTTTGTCTCTAACTCCAGTTTTGAGGTGCGCCCCTCATAAATCTTCTGGGAGGGAGTTACCACAAGTGAAAAGTCTCTGGCAATAAAACTATCGGTATGTTTTATAGCATACAGGCCATGCAGTTTTATAAGGGATTGAGTCATGATTTTGTGTTGCGGTGAAGCTTTGATCGATTTTTTGCCGCGCAAAGGCATAGATGGAGCAGACGTATATCAACCGTTTAACGGGGGTTCGATTTATAACACTGCGATTGCTCTGGGCAGGCTTGGCGCGCCGGTTTCATATTTTGGTGGGCTTTCGACAGATTTCTTCGGCGATAGTTTGATTGCAGGCCTCAAAGAAAGCCATGTGGATATTCGACCCGCAAAAATTCAATCTTTAGATACAACACTCGCGTTGGTGAAATTGGTGGATGGCCAAGCGCGCTATATTTTTATTGATGCGGCTTCGGCTGGACGCATGGTGACCAAAAAAGACTTGCCAAAATTATCTAAATCTTGCGCTGCTTTGCATTTTGGCTCGATTAGTTTAATTCCAGAACCTTGCGGTGGGGCTTTTGAAGCTTTGATGAAGCGCGAGTCTAAAACCCGAGTCATCTCGCTGGACCCGAACATTCGCCCCACTCTGACTAAAAACAAACGCGAACATATAGCAAGACTCAATCGCTTGATTGCCATGGCTGATATTTTAAAAATTTCCGATGAAGATGTGCATTGGATGACGGGCCACCATGATTTTGCCAAGGCTGCAAAAGCGTGGTTGAAGAAAGGTCCCAAGATTATTGCCATCACCAGAGGTGGCGAAGGTGTTGAAATTTACACCAAGGCTTATTCATTCACACAACAAGCACCTAAAGTTGTGATCGCCGATACTGTGGGTGCGGGCGATACTTTCACCGCAGGCTTTTTGGCCACGCTTTTGAAAGATGGAAACTTGACGAAAAAGGCATTGGCCATGATTAGTGAGGATGATTTGCGCCACGCCGCAGATTTTGCTGCGCGTGCTGCTGCCGTCACCTGCACAAGGCCGGGGGCTAACCCGCCTTGGGCACGCGAGATGGAATGAAGTTCCCCGTCGACGATATTATAGGAGACCTCAAGGCCGCGCTTAGCTCGCGGCCTTGTGTTATTCTGGTGGCGGAACCTGGTGCGGGCAAAACAACGCGGGTGCCACTGGCTTTGCTTTCTGAACCTTGGCTTTCGAGCAAGAAGATTTTGATGTTGGAGCCTCGTCGACTCGCGGCACGGGCGGCGGCTTCGCGCATGGCGCAAACTCTGGGTGAAGAGCTGGGACAAACGGTGGGTTACACCGTGCGGCTGGAGCGCAAGGTTTCTAAACTCACGCGCGTTGAAGTGGTGACCGAAGGCATTCTCACGCGACGTTTACAGGCCGACCCCGAATTATCAGATACGGGCCTGATTATTTTTGACGAGTTTCACGAGCGCAATTTGGATGGTGATTTGGGTTTGGCTCTTTCGCTTGATGTGCAGCGCGGGCTTCGGGATGATCTTAAAATTCTTGTGATGTCGGCAACATTAGACACTGAGCGGCTTTCAACACATTTGCTGGATGCGCCTTTGATCAGCGCCAAGGGCCGTATGTTTCCTGTTGAAACACGGTACTTGGAAAAAACCACGCGGCAGACAATCGTGCCTGATGCAGTGCGGGCGATTTCAAAAGCCTTGCGTGAGGTGAAGGGAAGTTTGCTGGTGTTCTTACCCGGCGAGGGTGAAATTCGGCGCGTGGAACAGGCTCTGCTTGCTGATGGTGTTCCTGACAATACTGACGTGCGCCCGCTTTATGGGGCCATGGCTTTAGCTGATCAGGATGCTGCTATTAAGCCCGCTCTCATTGGGCGGCGCAAAATTGTTTTGGCCACAACGATTGCGGAAACCTCGCTCACCATTGATGGTGTTGAAGCGGTGATTGATGCAGGGTTTAAACGTAGCCCGCGCTTTGACCCTTCTTCAGGCATGACAGCTTTGGAAACTGTGCGCGTGAGCCAAGCTTCAGCTGAACAGCGGAAAGGTCGCGCTGGCCGCGTGGGGCCTGGCATTTGTTATAGGCTTTGGCCAGAAGGAGAAACGCGAGCGCTGCCTCACCATGATGATCCGGAAATTCGCATTGCTGATTTATCATCATTGGTTTTAGAGCTGGCCAATTGGGGCGTGACAACACTTAATGGTTTGCCGTGGTTGGAAGCGCCACCTGCTGCTGCCTTTGCACAGGCGCAAGATTTGTTGAAATCGCTTGGCGCTTTGGAACAGTCCAACGCCATCACTGATCATGGCCGCGCTATTGCGAAATTGCCATTGCACCCGCGCCTTGCCCATATGGTGATTGCGGGTAAAAATTTAGGCGCTGGAGCCTTGGCTGCTGAACTTGCCGCGCTGATTTCAGAACGCGATGGGTTGCCTCGAGATTCATCTGTCGATGTTGAAACGCGTCTTATGCATGTGCGTGGCTCCGCGCGAGAGCGCATGAAGCAGGTGGCAAAGCAAATTCGCGATGGTGCTGATATTAAAATTGATTGCGCCGAACTTTCGCACGGTGTGCTGTTGGGTTTTGCTTACCCTGACCGCATTGCTCAAAAGCGCGGGAGCATTGGTCGCTTTCGCATGGCCAGTGGGGCCGGAGCAATTGTTCCGGCGCATGATCTATTAGCGAAGGAAGACTATATTGCGGTGGCCTTGTTGGACGGCACACAGGTGGATGCAAAAGTCCATCTTGCTGCACAGCTTTCTCGTACTGAGATTGAAACGCATTTCAAAGATTTAATTACAGAATCATCCGGCGTTTTTTGGGATGCAAAAGTCAATGCCGTAAGTGCGGCGCGCAGCGTTAAATTAGGCGCATTGGTTATAGAAGAACGGGCCTTGGCGATGCCAGAACCAGATGTGTTACAAGCCGCCATGGCGCAAGGGGTGCAAGCCATGGGGCTAAGCTCCTTGCCGTGGAATGAACAATCAAAAATGTTCCGTGCGCGGATTATGTTTCTGGCAAAGGTTATGCCAGAATCAGGTTGGCCTGATTTTTCGGACGCACATTTGCTGACTACAGTTTCGGAGTGGTTACAACCTTACCTAATTGGTATGAACCGCAAAGCGCATTTATCTGGTTTAGATATGCTGGCAATTTCACGCGGGATGGTAGACCATGCATTGCTTTCTAAAATTGAAAAGCTGGCACCAACGCGTATGGAAGTGCCTGGGGGTGGGCAGTATAAAATTGATTACGATGTTGATGGTGATCCCGTTCTTAGCGTGCGTTTGCAAGAAATGTTTGGCATGAAATCAGCCCCGCAAATTGCTGAGGGCCGTGCGCGTTTAAAAATTATACTGCTTTCGCCCGGCGGAAAACCTGTGGCCGTTACGCAATCGATGGAAACATTTTGGGTGAATGCATATTCTGATGTTCGCAAAGATATGCGCGGGCGTTACCCTAAACATTCATGGCCTGAAGACCCGCTAACCGCTGTTGCCGTTGCACCAAAGCGGTTGCGCTGAATCTATGCGCTGCCGATGAATATACCTGTTAGGAAAACCAGCAGCCCACCAACGGCTATTTGCAATGCCGCTTTAAAAAAGGGTGTGTCCATATATTTCCAGCGGATCCATGAAATAAGCCCAAGCTCAACAATCACGACCAGCACTGCCAAAATGAAAGCAGAGTGAAAATTAGTGAGCAAAAATGGCAGCGTGTGGCCAAGCCCACCAACAGCCGTCATCACACCAGAGGCTAACCCACGAATCAGCGGATGGCCACGGCCTGTGAGCTTGCCGTCATCAGAAAGGCCTTCGGCCAAGCCCATTGAAATACCAGCCCCAATGGAGGCAGCAACGCCCACCAGAAATGTTTGCCAAGTATTGCCCGTGGCAAAAGCAGCTGCAAAAATTGGCGCTAATGTTGAAACCGAACCATCCATCAAACCCACAAGACCGGGCTGCACCACTTGCAACAAAAACAAGCGGCGTTGCGTTTCGTTTTCATCGACCTTGGCATCAGTGGTTAAATGCTCAAGGCCCAGTTTAGAGGCCAATGATTCATGCCCCTTCTCAGCGGCTGCTAAATCGCTCAAAAGTTTTTTTACTTGTGGATCAGCAGAGCCTTCGGCCGCTTGCGTATAGAAGCGATAATTCTCTAGTTCAATGACTTCAGCACGTTTACGCATAGCATCAATGCCCAGCTTATTAAGCATCCAAGCAGGTTTATGTTTCACAAAACCATTGATGTCGGCACGTCTGATGAGGGGAATAAAGTCGCCAAATTTCTTACGGTATAAATCTGTTAGGCTGCGGCGGTGTTCGTGCTCTTCTTCAGCCATCTCCACAAAAACTTTCGCGGATGCCGGATAATCTGCCATCAAAGCATGGGCAAACCCCGCATAGGCCCGCGCATCATCATCCTCGCTGGAAATTGCAAGGGCAATGATTTCTTGTTCGGTGAGATCAGAAAAAGTCTTCACGTGAAACTCCTAAGAATTATTTAGGATGTATCACACCCTTTTTCAAAACGATATTGCCGAATAACCGTGCTTCGCTGGTTGCTACAATAGCATAACAGCCTTTTACGCGGTCATAAAAATCAGCACCCACCAACGCCGTGATGTGGGTTTGTGGTTCCCATTTTTTCACAATTTTTTCAAACTCAACAAAGACCAGCTCCATGTGTTTGGGATCTCGATGAGCGGCCGGACGAAAGGCGCAATCAGGAACCATTTCATCCAAAGGCATAACTGAGAGAATAGCATCGAGCATTGCAGTCGCAGTATGACCATCAGCGCGCACCAAACGCTTTGCATCAGCGTCAGCTGGGTAGTTGCCATCAACAATGGCAATCTCATCACCATGCCCCATAGCTCGCAGCACTTTCAAAAGCTCTGGCCCGAGCAATGGATTTATCCCTTTAAGCATGTGCCGCCTCTTTAAATAATACGTCGCGATCAATAATGAAATTTGCAAACAAAGGAAGGCTTGCTGCCCCTTTTGCTCTCGCATCTACGCCAATCAAGCCTTCAACGATCCTCAAGGGTGCAATGCCGCGTTGATCGAGTTTTTGCAAATTTTCTTGGATGCCAGCAACAATGCGGCTCCGCACCGCAGCTGGAATTGCGCCATCAATAATAATGGCTTCAAACTCCATCACTGAAGCTGCAACCAAGCTGGCATAAGCGAGGCTTTGCGCCGTCAAGGCAATCCATTGGTCAAGGGCTGGCCCCACTTCAGACCAATCATCACGGCTGCGCGACAGCATCAATGGATCACGACCTTCAGCAGCTAACATGCGCTCAAGCTGATAAGTTGAAGCATGTCTGATCAACTGTTCGGGCCCTTCTGGCCCTGGCACCGGAATTGGCCCCATGGCTCCGGCATAGCCTGTGCGGCCATGCAAAAGCGAGCCATTGATCACAATGCCGCCACCAATGAAGAAGCCAATATAAAAATAAGCAAAATCTTGAAAATCTTTGCCGCGACCAAAAAATAATTCTGCGGCACAGGCTGCTGTTGCATCGTTACAGGGGAAAACCGGAAAATTGCAAACCCTTGCAAGCTCGCTCATCAAATCAAAGCCACGCCAAGCTTCAAGCACATCATGTGGGGCACCCACTTCTTCTTCCCAATTCCAAAGCTCAAAAGGGGCTGCAATGCCAAGGCCCGAAATACGCGGGTGCAGTTGGGCAGGCAAGCTTGAAACCAACTCGGCAATTCCAGCCTCGGCAAATTTCATAAACTCCGCAGGAGTAGGAAAGTGATAGGCTTGCCGCACAGTGGCACGCACATGGCCTGCAAGATCGAGTAAAACCAAATCGCCTGATCTTCGGCCCACTTTAAGTCCAATCGAAAAAGCCCCGTCAGGATTAAGTGCAAATGGGGTGAGCGGTTGGCCCACTTTGCCGCGCTGTCTTTGACCTTTGATCAAGAGGCCGTCTTTTTCCAACTGCCTGACAATAACTGATACAGTTTGAGCCGAAAGTCCCGTAAGCCTTGCGATTTCGGCCTTCGGAAGCTGGCCATGTTGGCGGATGAGCGAGAGCGCCAAACGTTCATTATAGAGCCTAACCCCAATTTGAGATGTGCCACGCGACAGGGTTGGGCTTGAATTGCCCAGCTTTTCACCGCTGCCCCGTTTTTTATTCAAAACCTCTCCTAGCTGCCAGTTATTCCAGCATATTCTTATGTTTTGCACGACCATCTCGCAAGCAGGTTTATCTGTCAATAAATAAATCAGATGGATTTACTTATTGACAGGGTCTCATTTTATATTGCAGGATGCAAAATGAAAGGGGAGCAAATAGCAAAAATTTGCCCTTCAATCATACCTAAACCAGTTATCATTTTGGCCCTGCATGGGCCGTTCCATGGGAGGAATTCTAATGAAATCTATTCTTAAAGCTGCCCTCGTAGGCGTGGCACTCACAAGCTTTGTTTCAGCTGCAAATGCAGCTGGTGGCGTATGCTTGATCACCAAGAACAACACCAACCCCTTCTTCGTTAAGATGAAGGAAGGCGCTGAAGCCAAAGCAAAAGAACTCGGCGTTGAGTTTGCTGCATCAGCTGGCAAAGTTGACGGTGATGCTGGCCCACAAATCGAAGCCATTGAAAACTGCGTTGCTGCAGGACACAAGGGCATTCTGATCACTGCTTCTAACGATTCAGTCATTCCTGCACTCAAAGCGGCTCGCGCTGCTGGTTTGTTGGTTATTGCTCTCGACACACCAATTGGTGATGCTGATGCAGCCGACACAACATTTGCAACAGACAACTTTGAAGCTGGTCTCTTGATCGGCAAATGGGCTGCTGCAACAATGGGCATGGAAGCAACTAAGTCTGCAAAGATCGGTATGCTCGACATCAACAAAGACAACATCTCAGTTGACGTTGCTCGTGACACTGGCTTCCTCAAAGGCTTCGGCATTGAAGTTCCAGACCTTAAAGTTATGGGTTCGGAAACTGATACCCGCGTGATCGGCCATGAATCTTCAGGTGCAAACCCAGAAGGCGGCTTGAAGTCTGTGGAAAACTTGCTTGCCAAGAACCCTGACATGAACGTGATCTACACCATCAACGAACCAGCTGCTGAAGGTGCTTATCAAGGCATGAAAGCTGCCGGCAAAGAAGCTCAAGCTCTTGTTGTTTCAGTTGACGGTGGCTGCCCAGGTGTGAAGTCAGTAACTGACGGCATCATCGGTGCAACCTCCATGCAGTTCCCGTTGTTGATGGCATCCAAGGGCGTTGAAGCTGTTGCTGCTTTCGCAAAAGATGGCACCAAGCCAAAGAACTCTGATGGCCTGAACTACTTCAACACAGGCGTTCAGTTGATCACCGACAAGCCAGCAGAAGGTGTTCCTTCAATCACTTCAGCTGAAGGTTCGAAAATCTGCTGGGGCTAATATCCTCTGTAGAAATTTGAGTTGAAATAAGTGAGGGGCGGCTGTTAAGGTCGCCCTTCATACTAAGGGCGGGTTACACGCCCATGTTTAGGGAAGGGGAACAGCAATGAGTGAAAAAACCGCACCAACCAAAGTCATTTCTGATTTTGAAGCCACGTTGAACAAGGCCGATGTGAAAGTTGCATCCTTTGATAGCAATGCCGGTGGGCTTATGCAAAATATGCGAAGCTTCTTGCAAAACTATAATACTGCAATTCCGGTCTTTGTGCTTTTGCTCAGCATTTTCATTTTTGGTTTCACATCTGAGGGCCGGTTTTTCACAGCCAGCAATCTCTCAACCGTGTTCCAGCAAGTGACCGTTATTGGCGTCATTGCCATTGCCCAAACCATTATCATTTTAACGGCAGGTATTGATCTGTCGGTAGGTGCCGTCATGGTGCTCGTATCAATTGTTATGGGCAAGCTTGCGGTTCAATCCGGCGTTCCAGTGCCAGCTGCACTGGCTATCGGCACCATTGCGGGTGCGGCCATGGGCTATCTCAATGGCACCTTCGTCACAAGATTAAGATTGCCACCGTTTATTGTAACATTAGGCACGCTCTATATTTTTTCAGCCCTTAAAATTTGGTATTCAGGATCAGAATCTATTCGTGCTGTAGATACTGAAAAAATTGCACCAAACTTAATTGCAATGGGCTGGGATGTTTTCAATATCATTGACAAAGAAAGCATGTTTTTTGGCGCAAAGCTAAAAATTGCTGGTGTGTGTTTTATTCTGTTAGCTATTCTTATGTGGTATCTCCTTAATCGCACGGCTTGGGGTCGCCACGTCTATGCTGTTGGTGATGATGCAGAATCAGCACTTTTGGCGGGCGTTCAAACCGATAAAATTTTGCGCTCAGTTTATACGGTGGCTGGCGTTATTTGTGCCTTTGGCGCTTTTGTGCAAATCGGTCGGGTTGGTGGCACTGTAACGCCGCTTGCTGGTGAAACCGCAAATCTTGATAGTATCACCGCTGTGGTGATCGGTGGCACTTCATTGTTTGGCGGGCGAGGTTCGATTGTAGGCTCAGTCTTGGGTGCGCTCATCGTAGGTGTGTTCCGAAACGGCCTGTCGCTTTCAAACGTTGATGTGCTGTGGCAAGACTTTACTGTGGGCATCCTCATTATTACTGCTGTTTCAATTGACCAATGGATCAGAAAGGCTTCGGCATAATCATGGCAAAATCAGTTAAATCCAAAGCCAGACCTGCACCTAAAAAAGCAGCTGCTAAAAAACCCGCAGCACGCTCAACCATGGTTGTAGAGGCAAAGGCAGTTGCTCCTGCTGCAATAAAGCGCGAACCCATTCTCACCACGCGCAATCTGGTAAAGCGCTATGGCCGTGTGACTGCCTTAGATCATGCCAATTTTGATCTTTACCCCGGGGAAGTGTTGGCTGTCATCGGCGATAACGGCGCTGGCAAAACCTCACTGATCAAAGCTATCTGTGGTGCCGTCACCCCCGACGAAGGCGAGATTACGCTGGAGGGCAAAACCGTTCACTTCAAATCGCCGCTTGATGCGCGCAACGCTGGCATTGAAACAGTCTATCAAAACTTAGCACTTTCCCCTGCCTTGTCTATTGGTGATAACATGTTCTTGGGCCGTGAATTGCGTGTGCCCGGCCCACTTGGAAAATGGTTCCGCCTGCTCGATAGGCCAGCCATGGAAAAACGTGCGCGCGATAAGCTCACTGAGCTTGGCTTGATGACCATTCAAAACATCAGTCAAGCGGTGGAGACCTTATCGGGTGGTCAACGCCAAGGTGTAGCCGTGGCGCGGGCTGCTGCGTTTGGGTCTAAAGTGGTTATCATGGACGAACCAACGGCAGCCCTTGGTGTGAAAGAATCGCGCCGTGTTTTGGAGCTGATTCAGGACGTGCGTAAACGCGGAATGCCAATTGTGCTTATCTCGCATAACATGCCGCATGTGTTTGAAGTGGCTGACCGCATTCACATTCACCGTTTGGGCAAGCGCCTTTGCGTGATCAATCCAAAAGAATATACCATGTCAGACGCTGTGGCCTTTATGACGGGTGCCAAAGAACCGCCCAAGGAATTGATGGCCGACTGATGGCTGACGCAGCAAAACTTGCAAGCCTCATCCGAGAAAAATCGGGTGAGGCTTTGCGTTATATGGTGGCTGTTGCTGGAGCGCCGGCCTCTGGTAAATCCACACTCGCCGAACATTTGCGCGATGCGCTGATTGCCCAAGGTGAGACCGCTGTTGTGGTGCCTATGGATGGCTTTCATTTTGACGATGCAATTCTAAATGCCCGTGGCCACCGCGCACGCAAGGGTGCGCCGCACACCTATGATGTGCGAGGTTTTGAAGTTCTGCTTGGGCGCATTAAAGCGCGTGAGCCCGACATTGCCATTCCGGTTTTTGATCGCAGCATGGAACTTTCGCGTGCTGCCGCCGATATTGTGACTGATGAGGTCAAATTTATTGTGGTGGAAGGCAATTATCTTCTCCTCAAACAAAGCCCATGGGACCACCTAAAGCCGCTGTTTGATTATTCGATTTTTGTCAGTGAACCAATTGATGAGTTGGAACAACGTTTGATCAAGCGCTGGCTTGATCACGGTTTTGACATGGCTTACGCTAAGAACTGGATTGCCAGCAATGATCTATTGAACATCAAAACAGTGATCGCAGAAAGTGACACAGCGGATCTAACAGTTTAGTCCCAGCCAAAACTCTGTATCCGGCCAAATCCCGCAACCACATAAATCATCCGGGGGTTCATGCGCCAAAACCCGAAATCGTCAAACCCAATATACATCTCGGCATAGGGATGCTTGGCCAGATATGAGGTTGGATCAGTTTCTATTCTTACCAATGAACCAACAATTGTGGCCCGAAACCCGGTCAAAGCATCGCCCTCGCTCGGTAGTTCTGAAATTAGCAAGCTCGCTTCAGGGTTCTGCAAAAGTGATTCGGTGTGCCGCGCCAAATTCGAAAACAAAAACAGCGGCAATCCGTCATCGTCAGTTGCAACATTCACAAGAGCGCCAAAAGGACTACCAGTTTCAAAATCACAGACCGACAAAGTTCCAGTTTTTGCTCGTAATAAAACAGTTTTCGCAATCTCTTTCATTTTCCAACTTTCAGCCCTAATGTCTCCGCCACAATTTGTTCCAGTTTTATACCTATCGAACTGGAACGACAACAATAGGGATGACGACATATGCCAATAGTGGCTTTGGTTGACGACGATCGCAATATCTTAACATCCGTGGGCATGGTGCTGGAAGCTGAAGGCTATACCGTGCAGAAATACAATGATGGTGCAGCGGCCCTTCAAGGTTTGCAAGATAATCCGCCCGATATGGCAATCTTCGATATTAAAATGCCGCGTATGGATGGCATGGAACTTTTGCGCCGTATCCGCCAAAAAACCGATTTGCCGGTGATTTTTCTCACCTCCAAAGATGATGAAATCGATGAACTTTTTGGCCTTAAAATGGGTGCCGATGATTTCGTGAAGAAACCATTTTCCCAACGCCTGCTGGTCGAGCGGGTTAAGGCCGTGCTGCGCCGCGCCGTTCCGCGTGATGGAACCCCAGTAGTAACCGACGCCACGAAAATTATTGAGCGTGGCAAATTGGTGATGGATTCTGATCGCCATGCTTGTACTTGGATTGGCCAACAGGTGACCTTGACCGTTACTGAGTTTTTGATTTTGCAAGCTCTTGCGCTTCGCCCTGGCATTGTGAAAAGCCGCGATGCTTTGATGGATGCTGCTTATGATGATCAGGTTTATGTTGATGACCGCACCATTGACAGCCACATCAAGCGCCTGCGTAAAAAGTTCAATCAGGTTGATGAAAGCTTTGACGGCATTGAAACGCTTTATGGCGTGGGCTACCGTTTTAAAGAACAATAAGCGACAAGGAAAGGCGCCGCGCCGCGATGCCTGAACCATTCAAAGATTTCGACGCTGAAGACCTTCACGACCACGACGAGGGCAGCTTAGCCGCACCTAAAAAGCCCTCGCGTGGAATTTTAAACAGGCTGGCCCCCACCAGCCTCACAGCGCGCATTGCGCTTATTAACATTCTCGGCTTGGTCATTTTGGCGATCGGCATTCTCTATTTCAATCAGTTCCGCCAAGGCCTGATCAACGCGCGCGTTCAAAGCCTTTTAGTGCAGGGGCAAATTATTGCGGCGGCTATTGCTGGTTCTGCCACGGCAGACACGAGCTCCATCGTCATCAACCCAGACTCACTTGATGATTCCAATGGCAGCACCGAAGCTGAACAGAGCAGCTTGGATTTTCCGATCAGTCCTGAAACTGCTGGCCCCGTTTTAAAACGCCTTTTGGCCAACACGACCATCCGCGCGCAGATTATTGATACGGGCGGAAACATGGTAGTGGATTCCAGCTTCCTCTATGGTGGTAATGACATTATTCAAACCAATTTAAATCCACAAGGCAGTGGAAATGAAAATGTAGTGACCAAGCTCATCAACCGCAGCCTCGATTGGTTTTTCGCCAATGATTATCCAGTCCATGTTGATTATGGCTTGGACAGCAACAATGAAGTGCCAGAGGTTAAGGCTGCTTTGAACGGCGCTTCTGTGAGTGTGGTTCGGCTGAATGATAACCGTGAAATTATTGTTCTAGTTTCCGTTCCGGTCCAACGTTTCAGAGCCGTGCTTGGCGCACTCATTCTTTCCACCCAAGGTGGCGAGATTGACGGCGTGCTGCGCGCCGAACGCCGCGTTGTGCTTTTCACGTTTGGATTTGCAGCCTTAGTAGCGCTTATGCTTTCCGCATTATTGGCAGCAACAATAGCAAGCCCCATTCGCAAATTATCAGCCGCTGCAGACCGCGTGCGGCGCGGCATTAACAAGCGCGTAGAGATTCCAGATTTCACTGGCCGCAGTGATGAAATTGGCCAGCTTTCAGGTTCTTTGCGCGATATGACTGGCGCACTTTATACGCGCATTGAGGCCATTGAAGCTTTTGCTGCCGATGTGAGCCACGAACTTAAAAATCCGCTCACCTCGCTTCGCAGTGCAGTTGAAACTTTGGGCTTTGTTAAAACCGACGAGCAGCGCAAGCGCCTCATTGAAATTGTTGTCGATGATGTGAAACGCATGGACCGTTTGATCACTGACATCTCTGATGCTTCGCGTTTGGATGCAGAACTTGCGCGCAATGAAACCAGACCTGTTGATATTTCAAAACTTCTGGGCAGCATTGTTAATCTTGCCAATGAAATGGGCAAAGAGGGTGATGCTGAAATTTTGCTTGTGGTGCAGCCAGTCACGGAAAAAAATAAAGCCGCCACTAAATACACGGTGCTCGGCAATGACTCTAGGTTGGGTCAAGTGTTTCGCAATTTGATTGATAATGCGCGCTCGTTCACCGCTCCAAATACAAAGGTTCATGTGCGCGTGCGGCGCTTGGGTGATGATGTTGAAATTCGTGTGGAAGACCATGGCCCCGGCATTCCAGCAGAAAATCTTGAACGTGTATTTGAACGTTTTTATACGGATCGTCCGGTGCAGCATTTTGGCCGCAACTCTGGTTTGGGCCTCGCTATTTCGCGCCAAGTGGTTGAAGCTCATAGAGGCACAATTATTGCCGAAAATCGCTTAAGCAAGACTCAAGCCGATAGTGACCGCGCTGTTTTAGGGGCAAGGTTTGTCGTGCGTATTCCAGCTATTGCTGAGGGCTGGACGCCAGCCGATCAAGCATGAGCACGCAAAATTTTCATGCCAGTTGTGTGGCCATTGGCGAGTTTGGCCTGCTTATTCGCGGGGCCTCAGGCAGTGGAAAATCAGACTTGGTGTTGCGTTTGCTTGATGAGGTGCGTGGGGTTAGTTTGGTGGCCGATGATCAGGTTATAATTGTCGAGCATGATGGTGTGCTCATTGCCTCAGCACCCACCACACTCATAGGTAAACTTGAAATCAGGGGCCAAGAGATCGTTACACGGCCCTATCTTGGGTCTGTTAAACTGAGCCATATTATTGATCTTGTGGAACAGGCAGAAATCAGCCGAATGCCTGAAGTTTCTGAACTGCAAACAAGCTTGATGAATCATGTGTTTCCGCGTCTTAAACTTGATGGTAAACAGGCTTCAGCGCCCGCACGTATTCGCGCTTTTTTGCAGCGATAAGTCTTTTCATCATGGGTAAAAAAGCGCTAAGCAATGCCTTCGAACAAATGGGATTATGGAATTGATGTTTAATAAGGCTGGCACTTTATGATCGGACTGGTTCTCGTCACCCATGGCCGCCTTGCTGATGAGTTCATTCATGCCTTGCAGCATGTGGTGGGTGCCCAAGAAAAAATTGAAGCCATTTGCATTGGCCCCGATGACCGCATGGATGTGCGCCGCGCTGATATTGCCGCAGCTGTTGAGCGGGTAAATGATGGTGACGGTGTTATGGTTCTGACGGATATGTTTGGCGGCACACCTTCAAATCTTGCAATTTCGCTTTTGGAAGATGGCAAAGTTGAAGTGGTAGCTGGTTTGAATTTACCAATGTTGGTGAAGCTTGCGCGGGTGCGAAAAGATTGCAATTTGCATAAGGCTGCTTCTGCCGCGCAAGATGCGGGCCGCAAATATATCAATATCGCCAGTCAGGTTTTGGGTGACTAATGCCCACACTCTCCAAAGAATTAGCAATCATAAACCAGCGTGGCCTCCATGCCAGAGCATCAGCCAAGTTCGTTAAATGTGTTGAAGGCTTTGATGCCAACATAACAGTGAGCCGCGAAGGGCAAACTGTTCCAGGCACATCTATCATGGGGCTTATGATGTTAGCCGCCAGTCTTGGCACATCAATCACTGTGGAAGCCTCTGGACCGCAAGCCGAAACTGCAATGGCCGCCCTTGAAAATCTAGTCGCAACAAAATTTGACGAGGAATGATCTGGTCGAAATTCCAGCCTCAGCCTTAAAGCCCGATGGCCGCCAATCTGAAACGGCAGCTGCCATTCAGCGCGGCGTGGGCAGATTATTGCGCGCCCACAATTTTTCAATCCTCACTGAATTTACATTGGCTTCCGGTCGCCGGGCCGATGTGATTGGCCTTGCCCCTGATGGCACGTTGTGGATTGTTGAAATCAAATCTTCGCCAGAAGATTTTAATTCCGATAACAAATGGCCAGAATACCGCGATTATTGCGATCGCTTTTCCTTCGCCATTCCGCTCACCATGGATCAACTTATAATGCCTCAAGAGGCTGGGCTGATTGTGGCCGATCAATGGGGTGCTGAAATTCTGCGCGAAGCTTCAACACATTCGCTTCATGCCTCAAGACGACGCTCCGTTCACATCGCCTTCGCTCAAGCCGGAGCACAACGCTTGCACGGGTTGTGGGATCCTTAAATTATTTAGGCGCGCGCTTTGCCAGAATGCGCTGCAAGGTGCGGCGGTGCATATTAAGCCTGCGTGCTGTTTCAGACACATTGCGGCTGCACAGTTCAAACACGCGCTGAATGTGTTCCCAGCGAACACGATCAGCCGACATGGGATTATCAGGCAGCGCATTGCGGTTTTCAGTGCTACCCATCAATGCGCTATAGACTGCATCGGCATCGGCTGGTTTTGCGAGATAATCAATCGCACCCAGTTTAACAGCCGTAACAGCCGTAGCGATATTACCATAACCCGTGAGCACCACCACGCGCGCATCAGGCCGTGTTGCATGTAAAGCTTCAATAACATCCAAGCCATTGCCATCGGTCAGGCGCAAATCAACCACTGCGAAAGCTGGCGCTTCCTTACGCACCTCAGCAATACCTTCAGCTACAGTATCTGCCATACGCACCACAAAACCACGGGTTTCCATGGCCCGTCCTAACCTGGTGAGAAAGGGCTTATCATCATCAACTAGAAGAAGTGTTTTTTCGAGGGTCTGATTCATGGGTGGCTCTTTATACTTTCTTTTGCTTACGGTCTATTCCTTTGCTTAGATCAATATCCTTGCGCGGCCACGCCACTGTGATTGCCGCACCTTGCAAGGGCAGCTTTTGATTAGATAAGGTGACTACAGCGCCTGATCGCTCAAGCAGGGTTTTTGCAATAAATAATCCAAGTCCCATGCCATCATGTTGGCCAGGTTCTGTTTGGCCATCAGCCCCATAACCAGGTCTGGTGGTCACAAAAGGATCTCCAAGCTGGTCAAAGATTGATTGATCAAATCCCGGCCCATCATCAGAGACGATGATTGTTGCTAAACTGGAAGTCCAACGAGCTTTTACCTGAACTTTTGTTTTGGCAAAATCGAAAGCATTCTCCAGCAAATTGCCAAGCCCATAGTTAATGGCAGGGTTGCGCTTGAAGATGGGCTCAGGCGTTGGCTTCTTCTCATCGGCAGGGCCAGCATCTATGAGAATTTGAACCTCCGAGCCTCGCATAGGAGCCACCAAATCCTCAATCATCGCGTGAAAGCTAACTTGCTGATAGACATCATCAGAAAGTTGTTCTGGCACGGCAAGTCTCGTTAGAATTTCACGGCAGCGCGCCGCTTGGCTGATGAGCAAATCAATATCCTCCGTATACGGAGAAGATTTTGGAACCTCGCGTTTCAGCTCTTTGGCAACCAAAGCGATTGTGGCCAAAGGTGTTCCCAATTCATGCGCTGCCGCTGCCGCCAAACCATCTAAAGCTGAAAGCCTTTGTTCTCGCGCCAACACCATTTCAGTGGCCGACAAAGCAGCAGACATGAGGCGTGCTTCTTCGGCAATGCGCCTTGCATAAATGCTGGAGAACACTGTTCCTGAAACCAATGCCGCCCACATGCCGGCTATATAAGTTGGCGGCAATTCAAAAGCTTGAGTGGCGGCCCATGGCAAAGGTTTGTGAACAAAGGCGAGTAATGTTGAGCACCCAAAGGCCAGGCTGGCCAAAGTTAAAGTCCATGGCAATGGTAGCGATGTAGCTGAAACGGTGACAGGCACCAGAAACAAAAATGCAAATGGGTTTTCAAGGCCACCCGTAAGATAAAGCAGGCCTGCCAATTGCAACACATCATAGCCCAGCAACAATCCGGCGGGCCTTGAGGCTAATCTTTGCCCACTGCGCCAGCGCAACGTGAGAAAAACATTCAGCCAAGCACTCAAAGCAATGAGCGAAAGACACTCGCCCAAGGGCACGCGAAAGCCCAAGAGGAATTGCACGGCTAAAACTGCAATTGATTGCCCAATCACCGCCAGCCAGCGCAACCGCACCAGGGTGCGAAGCCGCAACAAGCCAGCGGTCTGTGCATCACCTAAGCTTGGGAGAGTGTCTGTCATGGTCATTTTGTCTCAGCACTAAATTGCATAGAGTGAGTATAGTCTTTTCCATGGTGCAAAACAGCTCACTTCTGCCTTCACGCCCTAAGCTTATTTTAGCAGCGGGGCTTATTCTGCTCTCGGTGCTCATTGCGGCCTTGGCGCTCACCACCTTGAAGCCCGCGCAAATGGGTTCTGGCACCGCGTTAATTGGCGGGTCATTCACCATGATGAACGATAAGGGCGAGACGGTTACTGAAAAAACCTACGCCGGAAAATACATGTTGCTGTTTTTCGGTTTCACCAATTGCGGCGATGTGTGCCCCACCGAATTGCAGGTTATGGCAGCAGCATTCACAGAAATGGGCGCTTTGTCAGATAACATAACCCCAATTTTTGTAACCGTTGACCCTGAGCGCGACACAACAAAAGTGATGGCTGAATACGTTAAAAATTTCCACCCCCGCTTGGTTGGGCTAACCGGAACACCAGAACAAATTGCAGCATTTGCCAAGATCTATCACATCTACTACCAAAAAGTACCTGACCCTAAAAACCCTGCAGATTATGAAATGGACCACAGTTCCATTTTATACCTCATGGGGCCTGATGGTAAATTCATTAAGCACTTCCCATATACCACTGACGTAAAGGGCTTGGCAGAAGCCCTCAAAAAGGTGCTACAACCCTGAAATGACCAAAGGGAATCCGATACTCCACATGCTTTATCCACTTTATGAAATGAACCACGCCGCCCTGCAACCGATGCGTTTTATGGCCAATGCTGGCCTCGCATTTTGGCAGCACGATGCAAACCCTTTGGCTGCCACCAGTTTTGGTCGCAGCACGGCAGCCTCGCTCAATATGTTTGAGCGCGCCACACGGCGTTATGAAAAGCCCAGTTTTGAAATTTCGAGCACTGTGATGGATGGCAAGACTTTTGCCGTTACAGAGAATATCGTTTGGCAATCGCCCTTTTGCAATTTGATCAATTTCGCCAAAGCAGATCACAAGAAACCGCAAACCAAATTGTTGATGGTGGCTCCGATGTCGGGCCACTTTGCAACATTGTTGCGCGGCACCATCGAAGAAATGTTACCGCATTATGATGTCTATGTGACGGATTGGATGGATGCGCGTGACGTGCCCGTTGAGGCTGGTTCATTTGATCTTGATGATTACACAGATCAAGTGATCACCATGTTGCATCATTTGAAAACGCGCGCGCATGTGATGGCCGTGTGTCAGCCCTCGGTGCCGGTTCTTGCAGCCGTGTCGATGATGAATGCGGCGGATGATAAGCTTGCACCACTTTCAATGGTGCTCATGGGCGGCCCGATTGATACGCGCCGCAACCCTACGGCTGTGAACAAATTAGCCGAAGAAAAAGGCTCAGCTTATTTCCGCAATAATATGATTATGAAAGTCACTGGTCCTCATGCTGGTGTTGGCCGCGATGTTTATGCAGGCTTTATGCAGCTTGGTGGTTTTCTCTCGATGAATATGGACCGCCACATGAAAGCACACCGCGATCTCTATCGTTCGCTGGTTGATGGTGTTGAAGAGGATGCCGAAAAGCACCAGATTTTCTACGATGAGTATATGGCGGTGATGGATTTAACGGCGGAGTTTTATTTGCAAACGGTGGACCGGGTTTTCATCAACCATGATTTGCCCAATGGCACTTATTTGCACCGTGGCAATCTTGTGAACCCTGCTGCCATTACCAAAACAGCTTTGATGACCATTGAAGGCGAGCGCGATGATATTTCAGGGATTGGCCAATCAGAGGCAGCACATGATCTTTGCCCGAACATTCCAAAGGCTATGAAGCTTCATCATTTGCAAATGGGTGTTGGGCATTATGGTGTTTTCTCTGGCAAAAAATTCCGCGCTGAAGTTGCCCCAAAAATTGTGGCTTTCCTCAACGCGCAAAAATAATGATCAGCTTGCTTGGCACCATTCGCAAATTACGCGAGGCACCAAAGCTCGATCCGGTTATTCTTGAACTTGAAGGCCGCGCGGTGAAGCTCTCGTTTCGCCGCAATATAAAATGCAAACGCATGGTGCTGCGCTTAACGGCAGATGGTGCTGGTGCTGTGCTCACACTTTCCCCACGCACCAGCAAAACCGAGGCTTTGCGTTTTGCGGAAACGTCTAAACCATGGTTGCTTAAAACCATGGAAAAGCGGTCGCCGCCTGTTCCCTTCGCCCATGATCATAAAATTTTATTCCAAGGCCAACTTCACACCATCAAAGCCACAGGCGGAAGGCGCGGTCTCATAACCTATGAACCTGAGCAATTGATAATTTCAGTTCCAGGTGATGCAGCGCATGTGGCGCGGCGCTTATCTGATTGGTTGAAAATGCAAGCCAAAGAAAAACTGCGCCAAGCCTCGCAAGATTATGCGGCAGCCATGCAAGCGAAGTTTCGCAAGCTCACCATCAGAGATCAAAAAAGCCGTTGGGGCTCATGCTCAGCTACAGGCGATCTCTCATATTCATGGCGTTTGATTTTAGCACCACCCGAAGTATTGGATTATGTGGCAGCACATGAAGTGGCGCATCTCAAAGAAATGAACCATGGTCCCCGTTTCTGGCGCTTGGTTGTCACCCATTGCAAAACCGCCAAACAAGCACGGCGCTGGCTGCGCGATCATGGGCGAGAGTTGCACCGTTATGGAAGTTAGTTCTTTCCAAAAATAAAATCGAAGAGATATTTTTTCTTTTTCTTTTTAGGCTGCACCACTATTGGATCCTCGGATTCTTGTAACGGTGATTGTGCTTCCGAAACCTCGATGGGTTCTTCAGCTTGAACCTCAGCCACAACAGGTTCTGCATATCCAGGAAGTGCAGATGGAATGAGGCCTTCATGGGCAGGCTCCATCACATCGCGCCACACTTGCGTGGGGAGTGACCCACCAGTTACGTTTTTGGTCGGGCTATTGTCATCATTGCCCATCCACACACCGGTTACCAAATAGGGCGTGAAGCCCACAAACCACGCGTCGCGATAATCTTGGCTTGTGCCGGTTTTGCCACCAATATCAAAATCACCAAATTGGGCTTTGGTGGCCGTGCCGTAGCGCACCACGGCCCTGAACAATTGGTTCATTTCGCCCAAATTATTGTCCGTCACCACTTGGCCCAAACCATCGCCACCACGCTCATATAACACTTGGCCATCCCGCGTGGTGATGCGCCTCACCACATAAGGCTGCACAGCTTTGCCGCCATTGGCAAAAGGCACGAAGGCCGCGGTCAACTCCAAGGGTGTCACCTCTGATGTGCCCAGCGCAATTGATGCATCATGGCCCAGTGGCGACATGATGCCGAGGCGCTCTGCGGTGATCGCAACATTTTCTGGCCCCACCGCTTGCGCTAATTTTGCGGCCACTGTGTTGATGGAAAGTGCAAAGGCATTTTCTAAAGTCACTGGGCCTTGATATTTATTTTTATAATTCTGCGGAGCCCAAGCGCCATAACGCACCGGCTCATCAATCTCGATTGAGTCAGGTCGATAGCCATCTTGAAAAGCGGTGAGATAAACGAAAGGTTTAAAAGCGGAACCTGGTTGGCGCTTGGCTTTGGTCACGCGGTTATATTGGCTTTTCTTGTAAGAGCGCCCACCCACCATGGCTGTTACCGCACCGGATGGATCAAGCACCACCACCGCACCTTCACTCACGCCAAGTTTCTTGCCACTTTCTTGTAAACGCTTGCGTAGAGATTTTTCGGCATTATTTTGAATGATGGGATCAATGGTTGTTTCAATCACAATTGATTGCTCATAATTTTTAACCAGCAATGGCAACTGCTCAGCAATCCAATCCACCGCATATTGTTTGGCTGGAATGTAATCAGATGACACAACACTCGAAGGCGCTGTGATTGATGCTTGGCCATCTTCGGCGGTAATAAAATTCTCGCGTACCATGGCGTTGAGAACCAGTGTTGCGCGCGCTGCCGAAGCTTCAGGGTGATTGTTTGGATTATAAGTGGTGGGGGCCTTCAACATGCCAGCCAAGGTGGCTGCTTCCATGATTGAAAGTTCTGCCGCTGATTTATTAAAAAAAACATGGGCCGCTTGTTCAATGCCGCTGGCATTGGGGGCGAAGAAAACGCGGTTCAAATAGAGTTGTAAAATTTCATCTTTGGTGAATTTAGATTCGAGCCAAATTGCCAGCACCGCTTCTTGGGCTTTGCGCGTGATGGTTTTTTCTGGTGTTAAAAAGAGGTTCTTGGCTAATTGTTGCGTGAGGGTTGAGCCGCCTTGAACCATGCGGCCAGCCAACACATTGCGCGTGATAGCCCGCGCCAAACCTAAAGGATCAACACCGTAGTGGTTGCGAAAGCGGTGGTCTTCAATGGCAATCACGGCATTTGGCACATAGTCAGGCAAATCACTGATGCGCGCCGCATCACCAAAAAATGCTCCTTGTTCTGATAACACCGTGCCATCGGAAGCCAGCATCATAATGCCGGGCTCACGCTCTGGAATATGCAGAAGGCCACGCGAGTCTAAGCTGAACCAGATATAGGCAAAAGCAAGCCCGCCTGCCACTGTCCCCCAGAATCCCAATACAAAGAAAAATCCGATGAACCGCCCGAGAAGGGAGCGCTTGCGTTTTGAGCGCTTGGCCTCGGGCACGCGCCCGCGATAAGTCTCGGCAAAAAGCTGCGGTTCATTGCGAACCTTTTGACTTTTGGTTTTCTTGCCGCCAAACAATGACATATAGCGCCCCCGCACCCCGCATTTTCAATTCAAGCGGGCAGCGTTAACTAGCACCTAATCCCTTGACCAAGTGTGAATGGCCAAGCCTAAGCTAATAGATTTTCGGGTTGAAACATGGTGCAAAAATGGCGTGAGCAAGGTCACATCACGGCGCCCACATACCATGGCACATATTCATTATCGCCATAACCCAATTCTTCCGATTTGGTTTTCTCGCCTGAGGCGGTTCGCAAGATCAGATCGAAGATTTGCTGGCCCTTGGTTTCGAGAGAAACACCTTCAACAATATCGCCACAGTTAATATCCATATCCTCAATCATGCGCTCATAGATTGATGTGTTGGTGGCAAGCTTGATAGAGGGGCAAGGCTTGTTACCGTAAGCTGAGCCGCGCCCCGTTGTAAAGCACATAAGATTGGCTCCACCCGCCACTTGGCCCGTGGCGGATACAGGATCGTAGCCTGGCGTATCCATGAACACAAAACCCTTGGTCGTCACTTGCTCAGCATAACGATAAACCGCAGTCATTGGCGTAGTGCCACCCTTTGCGGCAGCCCCTAAAGATTTTTCCAAAATCGTGGTAAGCCCGCCCAGCTTGTTGCCGGGCGAGGGATTATTATTCATCTCCATATGATTGCGGGCCGTATAATCTTCCCACCACTTGATAATCTCAATCAATTTTTCTCCCACCTCTTTGGTGGCCGCACGGCGCGTGAGCAAATGTTCGGCGCCATAAATTTCAGGGGTTTCTGATAAAATAGCAGTGCCGCCATGGCGCACCAGAATATCAACAGCAGCCCCCAAGGCGGGGTTTGCGGTGATGCCGGAATAACCATCAGAGCCACCACATTGCAACGCCAAGATCAATTCTGAAGCCGAACAAGTCTCGCGGCGTTGGGCATTCACTGCGGGAAGCATGGACTTCACGGCTTCAACACCAGCAGCCACAGTTTTGCGCGTGCCGCCAGTTTCTTGAATGGTCATGGTGCGGAAGGTTTCACCTTCCTCAACGCCGTACGCCGCCTTGAAGCGTGGAATTTGAAAGCCTTCACAACCCAGCCCCACCATCATCACCCCACCCATATTTGGGTTGGTGGCATAGCCCCAGGCGGTGCGTTTGAAGATATCAAAAATCACGCCACGATAATCAATCACACAACCATTATCTTGGGTGAGTGCCACCACACCATCAATGTTGGGATAATCTTTCAGAATGCCGGAGCGATTTATTTCTTGGGCAATAAAGGTTGCCACCGTGGCTGAGCAATTCACCGAAGTCATAATGCCAATATAATTGCGTGTGCCCACTTTGCCATTCTTGCGGCGAAAGCCTTGGAATGTGGCGCGGTCTTTTTCAGGCAACATATCAACAGGCTTTACCCCTTGCGAAAAAGCGTAATCATGTGAGAGCTCGCCCATTTCCACATTATGCTCATGCACCCAATCACCCGCCGCAATATCAGCACTGGCAAAACCAATAATCTGGCCAAATTTGCGGATGGGTGTTCCTTTAGGAATAGCAATCGCAGCCATTTTATGCCCGCGCATAATCCGCGCCAAAGTGGTAACTCCTTCAGAAGGGGTCTCACCCTTTTCAACAATGCGGGTGCTCACCAACACATTATCATTGGAATTTAAGCGCAACATTGCGGGTGCTTGCATGATCTAGATTCTCGCGTTCAAACTGTTATAACAGTTTCATAGGCGCAGCCCGCGACGAAAACAACAATGTTAAGGCCCAAAACAATATGAAAAAACGACTTTTTAAAGCTCCCTCAGGGGCCAGCATCCAATTTACCGAACTTGGCTTTGGTGCCGCGCCTCTCGGCAATTTATACAGTGCCATATCAGAACCCGCCGCCCAAGCCACATTGAATGAAGCATGGGCCCAAGGGGTTCGCTATTTTGATACATCTCCTCTTTATGGGTTAGGACTTTCCGAAACCCGCATTAATCATTTCTTGCGTGACAAAAAGCGAGATTCTTATGTGCTTTCAACTAAAGTGGGGCGCTTGCTTGAAGTATGCCCACCTGAACAGCGCACCGGCATTGGCAAATTTTTCAACACTCCAAACCGCCGCGAAGTTTTTGATTATTCATATGATGGCATTATGCGGTCATTGGAATTTTCACTTGAGCGGCTTGGCATAGATCACATTGATATTGTCTATGCCCATGATTGTGATGTTTTTACCCATGGCTCAGAAGCCAAGCGTGACGCGCATGTTAAAACATTTTTGGATGGTGGATATAAAGCGCTTATTAAGTTGCGCGATCAAAAAGTGATCAAAGCAATTGGCGCAGGCGTCAATGAATGGCAGGTCTGCGAGACTTTGGCCAAAGCTGGCGACTTTGATTTATTTCTATTGGCTGGGCGCTACACATTGCTGGAGCAGCAAGCGCTCAATTCGTTCCTGCCACTCTGCCAAAAGCGTGGCATTGGCATTGTGCTAGGTGGGCCATACAATTCTGGCATTCTTGCCACCGGCCCCAAAAATGGAGCCTTCTATAATTATGATCCTGCGCCCAAGGCAATTCTGGAACGCGTCGGAAAGATTGAAGCGCTGTGCAAATTTCACAAAGTGAAATTGGTCGAAGCGGCCTTGCGCTTTCCGTTGCTGCACCCTTCAGTGGTGTCGGTTATTCCGGGGGCTGTTTCCCCACAACAAGTGGCATTGAATGTAAAAACACTCAAAGCTAAATTGCCAAAGGCCTTGTGGAAAGATTTGAAAGCCGCAGGGTTGATGGATGAAAGGGCCATAACTTCCAAATGAAAATTGACGCGCATCATCATTTTTGGTCGCCAGCACGCGGTGATTATGGCTGGATGAGCGGGGCAGGATTAGAGCCTTTACGAAAACCTTTCTTGCCTCCTGATTTAGCGCCGCATCTAAAAGCTTTTGGCATTGAGCGCACAGTGTTGGTGCAAGCCGCCCCCACTTTAAATGAAACTGAGTATATGTTGGGTGTGGCCGATGCGACTGACTTTGTTGCTAAGGTTGTGGGTTGGGTCGATTTTGAAAATCGGGATGATCTGAAACATCTCCAGCGCCTTGCCAATCATCCAAAGTTTTCAGGCGTTAGGCCAATGATACAAGATTTAGCTGATCTCGAATGGATGCACCGCAAAGATGTGGCTTGGGCCTTTGCTGCGATTATTGATTTAGATCTTACCTTTGATGCGCTTGGATTTCCCATCCACATTGCACCATTCCAGCGGCTATTTGATCGTTATCCAACTTTGCGAGCCGTCATTGATCACGGCATGAAGCCGCGCATTCGTGATGGCGAATTTGCCGATTGGGCATCAGGAATGCAGAGGCTAGCAGAAACTACATCAGCCTATTGCAAGCTTTCCGGCCTTGCTACCGAGGCCAAGGCGGGTTGGACGACTGAGATTTTAGCCCCCTATGCCCACCATATAATCAAAAGTTTTGGCGCAGCGCGGGTGATGTGGGGGTCGGATTGGCCTGTTTTAGAAATGAACAGTTCTTATCCCGTGTGGCACAACACGGCTCAGCTTTGTGTTGAACCTAACGAAAGGGAACAGGTCTTTGGGGCGACAGCGGCACAATTTTACCGGATTAAATGATGTTAAAAACTCAAAAAATAAGGTGCGATCACATTAAGTATTGATGTAAATACATCTTTACATCATTTTGTATTTCAGCCAAGTTGCCTCAATCACCTGAGGAGACGACTATGACTGACGTTGCAGAAACATCGCCCCACGCCCCCAAAATCCGTGCGGAATTGGCTAAAATTGGCTTGCGCTGGATTGGCAAACTCTCGTGCAATGAGAGCCAAGCCGGTCTCTATCAGGCTGCATTGGCCAATGGAGAAGCCAGCGCTTCTGCTACAGGAGCATTGGTTACCGAAACAGGGCCCCACACCGGGCGCAGCCCCAAAGACAAATTTGTTGTCATCGACGATGCCACGGCCAGCACTGTGTGGTGGGACAATAACAACGCCTTAAGTCCAAAACATTTTGAGCTGCTTAAAGCCGATATGATGGTTTATGCCCGCATGAAAAATCTTTATGTGCAAGATTTAGTGGCCTGCGCTGATGAAGCCCATGCCCTACCAACCCGGGTGATCACCGAATTTGCGTGGCACGCATTGTTCATCCGCCATTTATTGAAACCGGCAAATCAGGCTGAGGTCTTCACACCAGGCTTTACCATCATCAACATACCAAGCTTCAAAGCAAACCCAGCCCGTCATGGTACAGCGAGCGAGACTGTAATTGCACTTGATCTCACACAAAAGCTGGTGCTGATCGGCGGCACTGCCTATGCGGGTGAAATTAAAAAAGCTGTCTTCACGATGCTCAATTATCTGCTCCCTGCATCAGGCGTTTTGCCTATGCATTGCTCGGCTAATGTTGGCCCAGTGGGTGATACGGCGATTTTCTTTGGTCTTTCCGGCACGGGTAAAACCACACTCTCGGCTGATCCAACCCGCACTTTAATTGGTGATGATGAACATGGCTGGGGCGAGAATGGCGTGTTCAATATCGAAAATGGCTGTTACGCGAAGGTGATCAATCTTTCGGAAAAAGCCGAACCTGATATTTATAAAGCGTCGCTGGGCTTTGCCACAGTGCTTGAAAATGTTGCGATGGATGATGAAACCCGCACCCTTGATTTCAACGATGGAACGCTCACTGAAAATACGCGTGCGGCATACACTTTGAACGCAATTGCCAATGCTAGCAGCACGCGGCAAGCACCTGCGCCGAAAACCATCATCATGTTAACGGCTGATGCGTTTGGAGTGTTGCCTCCTATTGCAAAGTTAAACACGACACAAGCCTTGCAACAATTCTTGGCGGGCTACACCGCCAAACTTGCTGGCACCGAGCGCGGTGTTAAATCACCTGAAGCCACATTCTCGGCTTGCTTTGGCGCACCCTTCTTGCCGCGCCATCCGCAAGTTTACGCCGAACTGTTGCGCGACCTTATGACCAAACATGGCACACAATGTTTTCTTGTGAACACAGGTTGGACAGGTGGAGCTTATGGCACTGGCACGCGTATGCCGCTCAGTGTAACGCGGCGCTTGTTACAAGCTGCTCTCTCAGGTGAGCTTGATAAAACAGCACTGCGCGTTGATGAAAACTTTGATCTTCTGGTGCCAGAGCATGTGGCCGGTGTGGATGATCGACTTTTGAACCCGCGCAGCACATGGGCCGATACCAATGCATATGATGCGGCTGCAAAAACGCTGGTCGCAAATTTTGCCAAGGCGCTTTCTCGCTTTAAGCTTAACCCGCCAGCTCAGGTTTTGGCAGCAGAGTAATCAGCGAACACGGTAACTAACACCCCAGAATCGCCACAGCGCAATGACGCTGATGGCGATGAAGGGCGGCCACATGATGAACCATGGCGAGAGGCCTGAAATACTTGCAGCAACTGATGTTTGCTCGATGATGGCAATCATCGCAACCAAGACAAGAACGGCAAGGCCAATGCGGTAGGCATCAGCCCGCCGTGCGCGCACCAGTGCAAATGGTAAGGCCATGACTGCGAGCAGAGGAATGGCAAGAATTTTCATAACGCGATTATGCAATTCTGAAATCATGCGTCCCCGTTCTGTGTTGGTTGGGGGACTATCCTGCCGCGACATAAGTTCCCACATGTTGAGTTCGCGTTCGTCTGCACCGCGTGGTCGAAAGGCGCCGCCCACGACACTATCAAGCGGCAAATCAACACTGCCGGATTGTACGAGAAGTGGCAGTGAAATTGCCGCACTGCTATTTAAGTTTGGCGTTTGTTCAAGCCGCATCCTGTTGCTGGTTTGCATCCGCAACACTGGCCCTGTGCTTTCTGTGGCGCTTATTAAATTTCCAGTACTTGCCGTAAGAGTCTCGCTGCCATTTTCTTTTTTATCTTCAAATACGAAGAGTTTACGAAAGCTGTTATTCGATTGATCAAGCTGATCGACAATAAAAGTCCGCCCCCCTGATTTCATAAAAATACCTTCTTGGGCCAGTTCAAAGGCATCTATATTGGTCAGCGTGTAAACCACAGAACGATAGGAGTACCTGCCATAAGGCTGCAACCAGCCCACTGCCACAAGATTGCCAAGCATGAGCACAAACACCAACATCATCACGGGGCGAAACAGCCGTGGCAAATTTACTCCAGACGCTTGCAAGGCATCGATCTCACGCGATTTGGAGAGGCGGTTGAAGCCAAATAAAACGCCGAGATAAATAGCAATGGGCACAGCCAAACCTAAATAATTAGGCGCTAGATAGGCCAGCATTTTAAATACGGCAGTGAAGGAGTTTTTCTTGCCCAATGTAAGATCAAGAAAGCCCAACATTCTTTCTGCCAATAAAAGCGTGAGGCTGATCACTAATGTTGCGACCATAGGCGTTAAGACCAAGCGCATGATATATCGGTCAATGATTTTCAACATTAAGTCACGGCCTGCCATCCTTTAGCAAAGTCCACATAATCTGCAATTGCTTGAAAAGCCATGATTACATATAAGGGCCAAAAATGGGTCGCTTGTGAAAAATAACACTCAAATTAAAATCCCCTGGATTGGCACCAGTTGGAAGATGAATAAATCACGCGTTGAAGCGCGTGAATTTGCTGGCACCCTCAAAGCCTCCGCCATTGCATCAAGTTCAAAAGTGCAGCCCTTTGTCATTCCACCTTTTCCTTATATCGCTGATGTTGCTGATATCCTTCGGGATACAAACATAAAAATTGGCGCACAAAACATGCATTGGGCAAACCAAGGGGCATGGACTGGCGAAGTCTCCCCCCTGATGCTTAAAGATTGCGGCGCAACCATGGTTGAACTAGGCCACAGTGAACGCCGGACCTATTTCAATGAAACCGATGAAACAGTAGCGTTAAAAACGAGGGCCGCTTTGCAACATGGGCTTATAGCGCTGGTGTGTGTTGGCGACACGCGCGAAGAATATGAGCAAGGCCGCACAGCGCAAACGCTAGAAAAACAAGTTTGTGCGTTGCTCAAATATGTGAGTGCTGATGTTCCGTGCAAAATTATCATCGCCTATGAACCAGTGTGGTCAATAGGCGAAGGCGGCACCCCAGCCACGCCTGAATTTGCCAATGAACAACATATCAGGATTGCAAAACTTGCGCTTGAGATTACTGGCACAGCGGTGCCTATTCTCTACGGCGGTAGTGTGAACAAAAGCAATTGTGTGGAGCTTGCCAAGCAATCTCATATTGATGGGCTGTTCATTGGACGTGCTGCGTGGAATGCGAATGACTATATTGAAATTATAAATTTGGTTTTGGAATTAACTGGAGTTTAGAAATGAAAATTGCGTTGGGTGGTGATAGTGCAGGCAAGTCTTTGATTGATATAATTGAAGCCCACTTGAAAACCAAAGCCCAACACGAGATTTCAAATCTCAGCCAATCTGGATTCTATGCTGACCTTTCGGCAAAAGTGGCGGGCGCTGTGATTGATGGTGAATATGACCGTGCTATTTTATGTTGCGGCACTGGCATTGGTGTGTGCATCGCAGCCAATAAAATTCCAGGCATCAGAGCTGCTTTAACCCACGACACCTATTCGGCAGAGCGCGCAGCCAAATCTAACAATGCACAAATCATCACCATGGGGGCCCGCGTGATTGGGCCAGAGCTGGCCAAGGCCATCGTTGATATGTGGCTTGCGTCTGAGTTTGATCCACAAGGATCATCAGCTTCAAATGTTGAAGCCATCAACAAATTGGATGTAAAATAGTTCTATTTCAGTTTTTGCGGATAAATCGTTTCGCCACGCCGAAGCATTTCGACAAAGGCCACAATCTTTTTCTTTCGGCCGGCTTCGGTTTTTAGATTGTGAATGCGAAAGGCGAGTGCGAAACGGTTTTGCTCACTAAGCTTCGCCAGCATTTTCTTGGCCTTGGGGTCGGCGTCAATGGCGCTTTGCAAGTCATCAGGAATTTTGAGGTCTTTGCCGCTTTTATAAGCTTTGTCCCAGCGCCCATCGGCTTTGGCGGCAGCAACATGTTTCAAACCATGCTCGGTCATGCGGCCTTCTTCAATCAGGCGGGCCACATTATCAACATTGATCTGGCTCCAAATGCTTTTGGGCCCCCGCCTCGTATAGCGTTGAAGAAAACTCTTCTCGTCAAAGCCTTTACGAATTGCATCAATCCAACCCCAACACAGCACCACATCAATGGCCTGCTTGGCATTGATTGAGGGCAAGCCTGAATCCACTTTGTGAATTTTTATCCAGAGTTCTTCTTCGATGGCATGGTTCTTCGAAAGCCACAGATAAAAGCTTTCAGAGTCGGAAAATTCACGCACCTTGCTTGGATCGACAAATACTGGTGCCACCGCTCACTCCTTGTTTTATAAATCTCATAGCACAAACTCATGTAATTGTCGTTCACTTAATGTTCTTGCCACACTTAAAGAACTGCGCTAGCCTTCGGTCATAAATTGAGTGCGGCGGGCGGGGAACATGACAGCACGAGTAGCAACAGTGGCATTTCACGGCGTTGAAGCGGTGGCGGTGGATGTGCAGGCGCAATTCATGTCTGGCCAAACCGTGTTTCAAGTTGTGGGCCTCGGGGATAAGGCGATTGCTGAAAGTAAAGAGCGGGTGCGGGCCGCACTTCACGCCATTGGTCTTGGCTTGCCGGGCAAACGCCTTGTGGTTAATTTATCGCCAGCCGATTTGCCCAAAGAAGGCAGCCATTATGATCTGCCGATTGCTTTGGCCGTACTGTCAGCTTTAGGCGTAATCCCACCAGATTTTCTTGATCGCTATGTCGTCATGGGCGAGCTTGCCTTAGATGGCAGCCTGTTGCCAGTTTCAGGGGCCCTACCAGCGGCGATGGCCGCCAATGCCCGCGATCTGGGGTTGATTTGCCCAAAATCATCTGGTTCCGAAGCGGCATGGGCTGCTGATGATTTGGATATTTTAGCCCCCGATAATCTTATCCAGTTGATCAACCATATTAAAGGCAGTCAAGTTCTCTCGCGTCCAAAACCACATCTTACAATGGTTGATAAGGCCCTCCCCGATTTGGCCGATATTAAAGGCCAAGAAGCTGCCAAGCGCGCTTTGGAAGTGGCGGCAGCAGGTGGCCACCATTTATTGATGGTAGGGCCGCCGGGGGCTGGAAAATCCATGTTGGCCCAACGCCTGCCTTCAATTCTCCCACCCATGGATCCTCGTGAAATGCTGGATGTGAGCATGATCGCTTCTTTGGGTGGCGAATTAAAAGACGGCCAATTGACCAGACGCAGGCCCTTCCGTTCGCCCCATCATTCGGCCTCCATGCCTGCCCTTGTGGGCGGCGGCCTTCGCGCCAAGCCAGGCGAAATGGCGCTAGCCCATCATGGTGTTTTATTTCTTGATGAATTGCCAGAGTTTCAACCGCGCGTTTTGGAGGCCCTACGGCAACCCATGGAATCTGGTGAAACTGCGGTAGCGCGCGCGAATTACCACATCACTTATCCAGCGCGTTTCCAGCTGATCACAGCGATGAACCCCTGTAAGTGTGGAATGGCAGGAGAACCCGGCCATACCTGCAGGCAGGGCCCACGCTGTGCTGCAGATTATCAGCAACGCATTTCCGGCCCCTTGCTTGACCGTATTGATATTCAAATTGAACTTTCCGCCGTGCGCGCTTCTGATCTCACGCTGCCTGCCCCCAAAGAGAAAAGTGCTGATGTAGCTTTGCGTGTGGCCAAAGCCAGAGCCATTCAGCAGCAGCGCTTTGCCGAACTTGACCAGCCAAACTTACGCACCAATTCGCAAGCTGATGGCACGGTGCTTGAAATTATTTCGGCTTTGGATGCTGCTGGCACTACTCTTATTCGGGATGCTGCCGATGCCATGAATCTTTCAGCACGGGGTTATCACCGGGTTTTGCGCGTGGCCCGCACCATTGCTGACCTTGATGGCCGCGAGATGATTTCAAGACTGCATTTGGCTGAGGCATTGAGCTATCGCCAAAAGCCAGCAGGCTTGCGCCAAGCGGCTTGAAGTTAAGTGGATATTCACCACCTATTGACTCTTAATTGACGAAGTTAGCATTTCTCAAACCAAGCCTGCCAGAATGAGGCTATGGGTGAGAGTGAGTAATTGCATTTGGACAAAGATAAAATCAAAAAAGAGTTGAAAACCGATCGCGGCACATGGTCACTGCTGATTCCTGTTTTCGCACTCGCAATCACCTCGCTGGTGATTATGCTCACAATTTATTTGGCAACTAAACAGCACTTTCAAATCGCCGGAACAATTTTATTCACGGGCATTCTCGGCGTCATCGCCGTTTCCTTCACCTTGGTGAAAAACAGCCATGACCGCAGCACTCACCGTTTAATGACGGCCGTTGCTGCTGCCCAGCAAGCCCGAGCGCAGGCCGAAATTGCAGCGCGCGAAAAATCGCGCCTGCTTGCAACTATGACCCATGAAATTAGAACGCCGCTCAATGGCATCATCGGCATGTTGGGCCTGCTGCAGGAAACCCAGCTCACACCTGAGCAATTAAACTATGCGAGCATCGCCAATTCATCCAGCCGCACCTTATTGTCAATTGTTGATGAAATTCTCGACACCGCCAAAGCCGCATCCAAAAAATTCACAGTGGCCGAACCTGTCGATTTGATTGGCCTCATTGAAACTGTAACAGAACTTCTCTCACCACGCGCCCATGCCAAGGCTATCGAAATCTCGTCCTATATAGCAAGCGATGTGCCGCCACTGGTTGCTGGCGATGATGTTCGCTTGCGCCAAATTATATTTAATCTCGCTGGCAATGCCATTAAATTTACCAATAAAGGTGGCGTGGCTATCGATGTCACTTTGAACAGCAAAAGCCAACTCAAAATTGCAATAAATGATTCAGGCATTGGCATGTCCGAAGAAGAATTGGGCCGTGTCTTTTCCGAGTATGAACAAGCGACGTCTAGGACAGCACAAAAATATGGTGGCACTGGTTTGGGTCTCGCAATCAGCAAGCGCTTGATTGCTGAGATGGGCGGTTCTTTAAATGTATCAAGTGTGGCTGACCAAGGGACAAAATTTGTCGTTACTTTGCCGCAAATTTTGCAACCGCAGCCAAGCCTTGTCACTTCAGCGCTTAAAAATAGGCATTACACATTGGCCATGGCAGATGGGGTTATTAAACGCCATCTCGCTCAAAGCTTAAAAGACCTAGGGGCCAGCGTAAGCGAGCTTAAAAACGCAAGCGAGTTGATGATGGGACTTAGGCAGGCCACACCACTTTCTTCCATCATATGCGACAGCAGTTATGCGCGTGAATTGCAAAGTTGGGCTAAAAATAAATCGGCCAAAAAATCTGACTCAGTCTGGGTGATGTTAAAATCTGAAGAGCGCAGCATCTATAAGGCGCTGCTTTCTGGACCCTTCTCGGGCTATCTTCTAAAGCCTTTGCGCCGCTCCACATTGCTTTATCTTTTGGCGGCACAAGATGGTGCTGGCCTCAAACAAACCAGCACCGAATTGCGCCAAGCCATTAAGCCACCGCGGGCGCAAAAACCACTGCGCTTACTTTTGGCTGAAGATAATCCAGTGAACAGCCTGCTTATTCGCACCATGCTCACGCGCATGGGCCACGAGGTTTTTGCCGTTAACAATGGCGAGGCCGCCGTGCAAGCACTACTGCACAATGGCAAATTTGATCTAGCATTGCTGGATGTTGAAATGCCACGCATGAATGGGCACGAAACAGCACGGATGATCCGTGAGCATAAAATTAAAGCCAAAGGCAATCACAAGTTACCAATTCTGGCACTCACTGCCCATGCCAGACCAGACGACATTGCGGCTTGTCATAATGCAGGCATGGACGGGCATTTGGCTAAGCCTTTTGATCAGCTTGATCTTGAAGATACCCTGCATGATTTGCTGCGACTAAGGAAAAGCGCATAAGCTGCAAAATTTCCCCTTGATAAAACTGTCACAATTGTGGTGTTGATAGGCAGCCTACAAGGGGTGTTTTGTGAAGCTTGAACCACATTTTTCAAAGCGGCTTGATCTTGGTATTAAATTGGCTAAGTCATCCGCGCAAATAGAGGTGGCCCAGCGCCTGCGGTATTGTGTATTTTATGAAGAAATGGGCGCGCTGCCAGATGTAACAATACAAACTTCAAAGCGCGATCAAGATTCGTTTGATGAAATTTGCGATCACCTGCTAGTCACTCGCAGCCGCACCGAAAATTCAAATCCCGAACTCTGCATTGATGATGATGAGGTGGTTGGCACATACCGCATGTTGCGACAAACTATCGCCAAAAAACATGGTGGCTTTTACAGCCAAAATGAATTTGATGTGAACCCGCTTCTGGCGCGTAAATCTGATCTGTCATTTTTGGAATTAGGGCGTTCCTGCGTACTGGTGCAATATCGCGGAACACCTGTGATTGAGCTTTTATGGCAAGGCATTTGGAATTATGTGCGTCATTATAAAGTGGATGTGATGTTTGGTTGCGCCAGCTTTGACGGCATAGACCCTGATTGCCATGCCGATACACTAAGTTTTCTAGGTCACCACACCAGCTTGCCAGACGAATGGCACGCCCGCGCGCATGATGATCGCTATGTAGATATGAAGCGCAAACCAGCAGGTGCAATAGACTGCCGCAAGACTATGCTCAGTTTGCCACCTTTAATTAAGGGCTATTTGCGGCTTGGCAGTTATATTGGCGAAGGAGCAGTGATTGACCATGCGTTCAACACCACCGATGTTCTGGTGGTGCTGCCCGTGGCCAAAATTAACCCCCGCTACTTCGCACATTTTGGTGCGCCACCCAGTTAATATCGAAAGCTGCCAGTGCTGCGAGATTCACAATGTCATTGGCAGTGGCCGACATAGATGCAATTTGCACTGGCTTTGCCAATCCTGTGAGAAGTGGCCCCACCACTGTAACCCCACCCAATTGCTGTAACATCTTGGTTGAAATTGAAGCTGAATGGGCAGCGGGCATCACCAAAACATTGGCTGGGCCTTTCAAACGGCAGAACGGGTAAAGCGCCATGGCTTCTGGCGATAAGGCAACATCGGCTGCCATTTCTCCATCATATTCAAAATCAACTTTGCGCCCATCCAAAATCTTCACAGCTCGCCGCACATATTCAGCGCGGTCGCCTTTTGGATATCCGAATGTTGAGTAAGACAAGAATGCCACGCGCGGTTCAACGCCAAAGCGCCGCGCCACACCAGCAGCTTCTTGTGCAATATCGGCAAGCTCCTCAGCGGTTGGCAATTCGTGAATTGATGTATCCGCAATAAACACCGTGCGCCCGCGCACCAAGGCCATGGAAACTGCAATAGGGCGATGGCCTTGCTTGGCATCAATGGCGCGGCGCACGTTATCTAAGGCCACCGAATAATTTCGCGTGAGGCCCGTTACCATCGCATCGGCATCGCCCAACGCTAGCATACAGGCGGCAAATATATTGCGGTCCTGATTGGCCATGCGCTGACAATCGCGGTGCAGGAAACCTTCACGTTGCAAACGCGCATAAAGATAATCACCATAGTCAGCATTGCGCTTGGAGATGCGAGCGTTAAGAATTTCAACATTCTCGTTAAGTTCAAGTGATGATGCTTTAAGTGAAGCATTGATCACATCTTCGCGGCCAATTAAAATCGCTTTGCCCAAGCCTTGATTGGCAAAACTATTGGCAGCGCGGATCATGCGGTCTTCTTCGCCTTCAGCAAAAATCACGCGGCGTGGCGAGGTTTTTACAGAATCGTAGACGCTCTGCAATGTGCCCGCAATCGGATCAAGACGAGCGGAAAGTTCGGCGGCATAAGCGCCCAAATCAGTGATCTGTTTTCGCGCAACACCAGTGGACATAGCTGCTTTAGCAACAGCAACTGGCACACGTGAAATCAAGCGTGGGTCAAACGGAGCCGGAATTAAATAATCTCGCCCAAATGAAAGTTTTGAGCCATGATAAGCAGCAGCAACTTCATCGGGCACATCTTCACGCGCCAATTCTGCCAAAGCTTTAGCGGCAGCAATCTTCATCTCTTCATTGATGGTGCTGGCCCGCACATCCAATGCGCCACGGAAAATATATGGGAATCCCAGAACATTATTCACTTGATTTGGATAATCTGAGCGCCCCGTGGCCATAATCGCATCAGAGCGCACAGCTGCCACATCTTCTGGCAAAATTTCGGGATCAGGATTGGCCATGGCAAAAATAATCGGATTGGCCGCCATGGATTTGACCATGGGTTGCGTTAAGGCCCCTGCCGCAGAAAGGCCGAAGAACACATCGGCACCTTCCATGGCTTCAGTGAGTGTGCGTTTATCGGTTGGCACAGCATGTGCCGATTTCCACTGGTTCATGCCATCCGTACGGCCTTGATAAACCACGCCTTTAGAATCACAGAGAATGACGTTCTGATGAGGAACACCTAAGGATTTTACCAACTCCACGCAAGCAATCGCCGCAGCCCCAGCGCCATTACAAACAATCTTGCAGGTTTTGAGATCCCTGCCAGTGATGTGCAAAGCGTTGATCAAAGCGGCTGTGGCGATAATCGCCGTGCCGTGCTGATCATCATGGAACACCGGAATATCCATAAGCTCACGCAAGCGCTGCTCAATGATGAAGCATTCGGGGGCTTTAATATCCTCAAGATTGATGCCGCCAAATGACGGACCCAAATAACGCACGGCATTGATAAATTGATCAACGTCCTTGGTATCAACTTCAAGATCAATAGAATCAACATCGGCAAAGCGCTTAAACAAAACCGCCTTGCCTTCCATCACCGGCTTCGAGGCAAGAGCTCCCAAATCGCCAAGACCCAAAATGGCCGTGCCATTGGTAATCACTGCAACCAAATTGCCCTTTGAAGTGTAATCATAAGCTGCATCAGGATTTTCCGCGATGCGTTTTACTGGAACTGCAACACCTGGCGAATAAGCCAGCGAAAGGTCGCGCTGGGTTGCCATTGGTTTGGTTGGGGTAATTTCAAGTTTGCCAGGTTTTCCACGCGAATGAAATTGCAGGGCTTCCTCATCAGTAAACGAGGGGCGGGCGGGAACTTTGCTCATGGAAAACTTCACCTTTTTATTTGTATGACAAATAGATAATAGCTCATTAGTCGGCAGATCAAAAGAGCAATAGTAAGAACAACCTCATATCTGATATGTGATCGGCATGGAAGTAAGCCCAATCATGGAAAAAGATACGCAAGCCGCTCTTGAAAGCGCGCCAACACCCATGATGGCGCAATACTTGGCGATCAAAGCGGAGCACCCAGATGCCCTGCTGCTCTACCGGATGGGTGATTTTTTCGAGCTGTTTTTTGAAGATGCGGAAAAGGCTTCCGCCACTTTAGGCATTGCACTCACCAAGCGTGGCAAACACAAGGGTGCTGATATTGCCATGTGCGGTGTTCCAGTTCATGCGCTTGATCAGTATTTGCAAAAACTCATCAGAAATGGGCACCGCTGCGCTATTTGTGAACAAATTGAAGACCCGGCTGAAGCCAAGAAGCGTGGGGCAAAATCTGTGGTGGCTCGCGCGGTTGTGCGCCTCATCACGCCTGGCACACTCACCGAAGATTCGCTGCTGGATGCCAAAGCACGAAACTATCTCGCGGCTTTGACAGGTTCAAAAGCCACAGGTGAAATGGCGCTGGCTTACGCCGATATTTCAACCGGTGAAGTTGTGGTAACCGCAACAGACGCCACACGCCTTGCTGCTGATTTTGCAACAATTGGTGCATCCGAACT
Organism: Hyphomicrobiales bacterium; assembly: GCA_031385245.1. Classification (GTDB taxonomy): domain Bacteria; phylum Pseudomonadota; class Alphaproteobacteria; order Rhizobiales; family Aestuariivirgaceae; genus Aestuariivirga. The sequence continues at coordinate 80,521 of JANNBH010000012.1, forward strand.
TTTGGTGAATGACAAGTTTTTTGCTGAAAGTGGCCTTAATGATATTTTGAATGAATCAGGGGCGTCCCTCACACCCATATCTGCCAGCCGCTTTGAAAGCACGGCAGCTGAGCACCGCCTTAAAGACCACTATAAGGTTGAAACGCTGGATGCCTTTGGTGATTTTCGCCGCATTGATATTGCAGCTTTAGGCGCACTGATTGACTATATTTCAATCACCCAAGTGGGCAACATTCCCTATTTGCGTGAGCCGCGTGTGGAAGCGCCTGAAGCCGGGCTTTTAATTGATGCCGCAACACGGGCCAATCTTGAACTTACGCGCAGCCAATCAGGTGAGCGCAAAGGCAGCTTACTGGCTTGCATGACGGACACTGTTACAGCGGGCGGCACAAGGCTTCTAGCGGATGTTATTTCGCGCCCGCTCTCTGATCCAGTTCGGATCAACGAGCGACTTGATGCGGTTTCGCATTTTTATAATGATGAGCGCCTCTGTGTCGATTTGCGCGCCGCGCTAAAATCCATGCCAGACTTAGAACGTGCTTTAGCAAGACTTACCAGTGGCCGCGGAGGACCGCGTGATTTGGCTGCCATTCGTGATGGTGTTCTCGCGGTAAAATCTTTGCACCAGCTTTTGAACAATCCGCAGGGTCTCAGCTCATTGCCGCAGAGGCTTGCACATCTCCTTAAGTCCCTCGCCGCTGCTCCGCAAAACATCGCAGAAATTTTAGCGCAAGCTTTGGGTGATGCGTTGCCCCTTTTGCCGCGTGATGGCGGATTTATTGCTGGCGGTTACCGCGGTGAGTTGGATGAAAACCGCAAACTGCGCGATGACACCAAACAAGTGATCGCAGCTTTACAAACGCATTATGCCACGGCCAGTGGCGTGCGCGCCCTTAAAGTTAAGCACAATAATGTGCTGGGCTATTTTATTGAAGTGAGCGTGCAACAAGCCGAACTTCTCAAAGCCTCCGATACTGAAGCTCGCTTCATCCATCGCCAAACCATAGCCAGTGCCTCGCGCTTCACCACAACTGAACTGGCAAGTTTAGAACAAAAAATTGCACTCGCCGCATCGCGCGTGGTGGCGCTGGAATTAGAGTTGTTCAAAGGCTTTGTTGAAAACATAATCGAGGTGCGCGCCGCTCTTTCAGCAGCGGCACAAGCGCTTGCCGAGATTGATGTCCACGCCAGCTTTGCAAATCTGGCACGGAAGCGCCGCTATGTGCGCCCCACTGTTGATCACTCATTGGCCTTTGATATTTCGCAAGGCCGCCACCCCCTTGTGGAAGAAGCCTTGCGCGCCCAAAGCGACCGCAGCTTTGCTGCCAATGATTGTAATTTAAGCGCTGACCATAAACGCCTGTGGTTGCTCACCGGCCCTAACATGGCGGGTAAATCCACCTTTTTGCGCCAGAATGCTTTAATCGCCATATTGGCCCAAGCAGGCTCGTTTGTGCCCGCCAGCAAAGCTCATATTGGCTGTGTGGACAGGCTCTATAGCCGCGTTGGTGCGGCCGATGATTTGGCGCGTGGGCGTTCAACTTTTATGGTCGAGATGATTGAGACGGCCGCTATTCTCAACCAAGCAACGGCGCGTTCGCTGGTGATCCTCGATGAGATTGGCCGAGGCACGGCGACTTATGATGGCCTTTCTATTGCCTGGGCCACATTGGAACATTTGCATGATGTGAATGAATCGCGTGCCTTATTCGCCACACATTACCACGAACTCACGGCGCTGACCGCTACACTGAAGCAGCTCCATTGCGCCACCATGATGGTGAAGGAATGGAAGGGCGATATAGTTTTCTTGCATGAAGTGGGAGCAGGTTCTGCTGAGAGGTCTTACGGAATTCAAGCGGCAAAATTGGCAGGCATTCCAAGTGCCGTCATCACCCGCGCCAATGAAGTTTTGAAACGCTTGGAAGAAGGCCGAGATTCTCCACACAAACAAAATCTTGTGAGTGAGCTGCCACTTTTTTCGATTGTGCAGAAACCTCACATTAAAAAATCAGATGCCTTGCGCGAAAAATTATCAGTTCTTGCACCCGATGAACTTTCTCCGCGCGAAGCCCTTACGCTCATTTATGAACTGAAACAACTTGCCACCAAACCGGACAAAATATGACACCTGAACTTAAATTTGTCGCTGCCTTACAAGCACTGCCCACCATTGCAGTATTGCCTTTGCGGACGCAAATTTCAGAACTGATCAAAACCTGCCTCAGTGAATCGCGCGAACTTGCGGAAGCGCAGCTTGTGCAAGATGGTCAAGGCACCAAATGTGCCGAACATTTATCCAACACTGAAGATGCGATAATTAGGGCTGTCTATGCTTATGCCAGTGCTGTTGTGTTTCCAGGAGGCCAGCCCTCCGGCCTTTCTGTGGTGGCTGTGGGTGGTTATGGCCGTGGCACTTTGGCCCCTGGATCTGACATTGATTTGTTGTTTCTCCTGCCCGGGAAAACCGACACCCGGGCTGGCCACATTGTTGAATTCTTGCTCTATGCCTTATGGGATGCGCGGCAAAAAGTGGGCCATGCCACGCGCAACATTGATGATTGTTTGCGCCTTGCAAAAACCGATAACACCATCCTCACGTCTATTCTTGAAGCGCGTTATATCTGTGGCCAAGAAAAGCTTTTCAATGAATTGAACGCTCGCTTCCGCGGCGAAATTGTTCAAGGCAGTGCCAAGAAATTTGTCGCCGATAAATTGGCTGAGCGCGACACGCGCTACACCAAATCTGGCCAGAGCCGCTATGCCGTGGAACCCGATTTGAAAGACGGCAAGGGCGGACTTCGCGATCTCCATACCCTATTCTGGATTGCCAAGTTTTTATTCAACGCAAATTCAACAGAAGAATTGGCCGAGAAAGGTGCCTTCACGCACAGTGAGTTGGCGAAGTTTAAAAAATGCGAAGATTTTCTCTGGGCAGTGCGCTGTAACCTGCATTTCATTGCTAAGCGCGGCGAAGATAAACTGAGCTTTGATCGGCAATCCGAATTGGCTGAGCGCTTAGGCTATAAATCGCATCAAGGCCTCAAGCATGTTGAGCGCTTTATGAAGCATTATTTCTTGATCGCCAAGGATGTGGGTGATCTCACGCGGATTTTCTGTGCAAGTTTAGAAGCCAAGCAATTTAAAGATGCGCCTTCACTTAGCCGTATGATTGGGAAATTTTTGCCGCGCAAATCCACCGTGTTTAAAGGCAGCACCGCGTTTAAATTGGAAAGTGGGCGGATTTCGATTTCGCAAGATAACGTGTTTGCCACTGAGCCTGTGAACATGCTGCGTATTTTCAAACTGTCCAGTGACACTGGCTTGGAAATTCACCCTGATGCATTGAAGGAATTAAGAAAGTCCCTCCGCTTAATTGACGAAAATTTACGCAATAGCGCGGAAGCCAACCAACTCTTTCTTGATATTCTAACAGAAAGCACCACACCCGAAACGTTGCTTCGGATGATGAATGAGGCTGGCGTGTTGGGTAGATTCATTCCTGATTTCGGCAAAATCGTCGCAATGATGCAATTCAACATGTATCATCATTATACAGTCGATGAACACTTGATCCGCAGTGTGGGCATTCTTGCGGATTTGGAACGTGGCAATCTATCCGGTGATCATCCGCTTTCAGTTGCGCTGTTTCCAACCCTCACCTCGCGCCGCGTGCTTTATGTCGCAACTTTTCTACATGATATCGCCAAGGGCCGCCAAGAAGATCACAGCATTGGTGGTGAGCGCGTTGCGCGTGAACTGTGCCCAAGGTTGGGGCTTGATGCATCTGAAACTGACACTGTGGCGTGGCTCATTCGCTATCATTTGCTGATGAGCGAAACTTCGCAAATGCGTGATTTGAACGACTTCAAAACCATTCTAGATTTCACCGCCATTGTGCAAAGCCCAGAGCGTTTGAAACTTTTAGTGATCTTGACTGTGGCAGATATCAGAGCTGTGGGGCCAGGTGTTTGGAATGGCTGGAAAGGCCAATTGCTCCGCACACTTTATGCTGAAGCAGACCCACTGCTTTCTGGTGGCCACACAGCGATTTCACGCAAAGACCGCGTGATTGAAGCCCAAAACATCTTTCTTAAAAACTATCCTAACTGGGATGAAGCAAAACGCAAAACCGCAAGCCATCGCCATTATGATGCCTATTGGCTTAATGTTGCGGTTGAGCGGCAAGTGCGTCATCAAACTTTGATTGACCAAGCCAAGGCTGGCGAAGCCGCAACTGACATTCACATGGATGCATTTGCTGCAGTTACAGAAATTACAGTTTTCACGCCGGATCATCCGCGTCTGCTGGCTTTGATTACGGGTGCTTGTGCAGCAGCAGGCGCTAACATTATTGGCGCTCAAATTTTCACCACCAATGACGGCATGGCACTTGATACCATTTTGCTCCAACGCGAATTTGAAAACGAAGACGATGAACTCCGACGTGCAACTCGCGTTTGCGATTCAATAGTCAAAACCCTGCGCGGCCAACTGCGTCTGCGCGAAGCTTTGGCTAATGCCCAACAACCCCATGGCCGTGCGCTGGCCTTCAAAGTGACGCCACGGGTGATTGTCGACAATACATCTTCGAACAAATATACTGTCGTTGAAATCAATGGGCTCGATAGAGTGGGTCTGTTGCATGGGCTGACTGACGCTTTATTTCACCTCAATCTCAATATAGCATCAGCTCACATTACAACCTTTGGTGAGAAGGCGATTGACGTGTTTTATGTAACGGATTTGACGGGTGCTAAAATTGAAAACGAAAATCGTAAATTGCAAATTGAAAAATCTTTGATGAGTGTTTTGGCGCCTGTCAGCGCTGAACCCCAAATTTTGAAAGCATAATTCATGTCGCTTGTGCGCTCAGCTTTAACTGTTGGCGGCTATACCACGGTAAGTCGCGTGTTTGGGTTTGTGCGCGATCAACTTGTGGCCTTTACCTTGGGCACAGGGTTTGTTGCCGAAGCTTTTTTTGTGGCGCAGCGCATTCCAAACATGTTTCGCGCTTTGTTTGCGGAAGGCGCGTTCAATTCGGCCTTCGTGCCCCTTTTTGCCAAGAAGGTGGAAGGTGAAGGGTTGAGTGCTGCACAAAAATTTGGCCATGAGGTGTTTTCGGTTTTGCTGGCATGGGTGCTGGTGTTTTGCATCGCCGCGATAATTTTCATGCCGTGGCTGATTTATGTGATCGCCCCCGGATTTTCGGCAACACCAGAACGTATGGCCTTAACTGTCGATCTCTTGCGCCTGTGCTTTCCATACTTATTGTTCATGTCGCTCACAGCGCTGCAAGGTGGCGTGCTCAATAGCTTGAACAGATTCACAGCAGCAGCGGCTGCCCCCATTTTGCTTAACATTGTGATGATTGCTTCTAACGTGGTGGCGTGGTTTTTTCAAACCGGCAACACGCCAACGACAGGCTATATTTTTGCGGTTGGGGTTTCGTTGGCCGGTGTGGCGCAATTTATATTATTGGCAATTGCTTGCCGCAGAGCAGGAATGGCCTTTCTGCCATCATGGCCAAAGCTCACGCCGGATGTGAAACAGGTTTTGAAACTTAGTGTACCCGGCATTATTTCCGGTGGCATTATGCAGATCAATTTGCTCATCGCCACTATGATCGCAACATCAATCGATCATGCCGTGGGTTATCTTTATTATGCTGATAGGCTTTATCAATTGCCGCTTGGAATTATCATTGTGGCCATTGGCGTTGTGTTGTTGCCCACACTCTCCAGAAAACTTCGCGCTGGCGACATGCAAGGGGCCATGGATGCAAAAAACCGTGCGCTTGAACTTTCGCTGTTTTTAACACTGCCCTCTGCCGCCGCTTTGATGGTGATTGCGGTTCCCATTATTCACACAGTTTTTGAACATGGCGCATTTCACAGCGGAGATACGCAAGGTGTTGCCATGGCGGTGATGGCCTTTGCTGCTGGGCTTCCGGCCTATGCTTTGACGAAAGTGTTTCAACCAGGTTTCTATGCCCGCGAAGACACCAAAAACCCAATGCGCTTTGCCATCATTTCAGTTGTTGTAAATATCGTGGCAAGTTTGGTTTTGTCGCAATACTATGGCCATGTGGGCATTGCGCTGGCCACCACGTTGGCCGCTTGGACCAATGCGATATTGCTCTATCTGAAGCTTAATCAGCTTGAACATTTTGCTTTTGATGCTCGAAGCAAGAAGCGCCTGCCATTCATCATAGTTTCGACCTTGATAATGGCGGGAGTGCTTTGGGGTGGCAATCTGTTTCTGCAAAACAAGTTTTCAGCAAATGCACATTTTCTCACATCACTCTGGGCCTTGGGCCTTCTCGTGGGGGCTGGCATTGTGAGTTATTTTGTGGCTGCACAACTCACTGGCGCTTTTACAATTTCTGACTTAAAGGCGGCGCTGAAACGCTAAATGAGAAAGTTCGTCCCATGACCACATTCGCCCCGCGCGTCTTTTCTGGAATGCAGCCCACGGGCAATTTGCATCTCGGCAATTATTTGGGCGCCATGCTCAATTGGGTGAAAATGCAAGACACCAATGAGTGTGTCTATTGCGTGGTGGACATGCACGCGATTACCCTGTGGCAAGACCCGAAAGCTTTGCGCCAAGCCATTCGCGATGTGACGGCGGCTTATCTGGCGTGTGGGCTGGACCCCAAACGCTCAATCATTTTCAACCAAAGCCAAGTGCCAGAACATGCCGAGCTTGCCTGGGTGTTTAACTGCGTGGCGCGGCTTGGCTGGTTGAACCGCATGACGCAATTTAAAGACAAGGCTGGCAAGGACAAAGAGGCAGCGTCCGTTGGGCTTTATGTTTACCCTAGTTTGATGGCCGCTGATATTCTGGCTTATAAAGCCACGCATGTTCCCGTGGGCGAAGACCAAAAGCAGCACTTGGAATTGGCGCGCGATATTGCGGCGAAATTCAACAATGACTATGAAGTTGAGTTTTTTCCCCAGCCTGAACCTTATATTGTAGGCACGGCAACCCGAGTGATGAGCTTGCGCGATGGCACCAAGAAAATGTCAAAGTCTGATCCATCTGATTTGTCACGCATTAACCTGACTGATTCAGCCGATGATATTGCCAAGAAAATTCGCAAAGCCAAAACTGATATGGATGCGCTGCCGTCCGAACCAGCTGGCCTTAAAGGCAGGCCGGAAGCTGAAAATCTGGTGGGCATATTTGCCGCTATAAATGGGAGCACCGTGCAAGATGTGCTGACGCAATTTGGTGGCGGGCAGTTTTCGGGCTTGAAAAATGCACTGGCAGATTTGGCGGTGGAAAAGCTGGCGCCCATTGCAGCCGAAACTAAACGCCTGCAATCAGATCAAACCTATATTGATCAAGTTTTGGCCGATGGCTCGATGCGGGCACGGGCCATTGCTGCTCCCATTGTTAAAGAAGTGCGCGAAATTGTGGGCTTTTTGGTCTCGTGAAGCCAGCCCTTTAAATTTCAGCAATTAGGGTCTATATATCCGAGCAGAGGACTCAACTATGTTTATTCAAACCGAAGCTACGCCAAATCCTGCCACTCTGAAATTCATTCCGGGCAAACCTGTTTTGCCGGGCTCCACCCGTGAATATAAAAAAGCGGCGGATGCGCTTGAATCGCCACTGGCTGAAAAACTGTTCAGTGTCACAGGTGTTTCAGGCGTATTTCTGGGCCATGATTTTATCACGGTGAGCAAGGGCACTGGCGAATGGCAACATTTGAAGCCAGCAATTCTGGGCCTCATTATGGACCATTATGTTTCGGGTGCTCCGGTGTTGACAGATGCTGGCGTCATCGAAGTTTCAGGCGAAGAGTTTTTTGAAGACGAACATTCTGACATTGTAAAAACAATTAAAGACCTGCTTGATACGCGTGTGCGCCCTGCTGTGGCCCAAGATGGCGGCGACATTACTTTCAAGGGTTTCAAAGAAGGCGTTGTCTATTTGAACATGAAAGGTTCATGCGCTGGCTGCCCAAGCTCAACTGCAACCTTGAAGCACGGCATTGAAAACCTGATGCGCCATTTCGTGCCCGAAGTTACAGAAGTGCGGGCGGTTTAACGATTCTCAAACTTCGCTTGTCGCTTTTCTAAAAATGCGGCCATGCCTTCTTTTTGATCGTGAAGATCAAACATCGCATGGATGAGTTCGCGCTCCAATTTTAATCCAGCACTCAAAGGCAATTCCTCTGCCGCTTTCACTGCTTGCTTTGCGGCTTTAGCAACGGGGCGAGAAAGGCTGGCGATTTTTGTCGCAACAGCCAAAGCTTCGTCCATCAATTTTTCGGTTGGCACCACGCGTGATACTAAACCGATCCGATCAGCCTCGGCAGCATCAATCATGCGTCCGGTTAAAATCATCTCCATAGCTTTGGTTCTGCCCACCATACGCACCAAGCGCTGCGTGCCACCTGCCCCTGGCATGATGCCAAGGCCTGTTTCCGGCAGGCTGAACTTGGCGCTTTCTGCTGCAATAATAATATCACAGACCAGGGCAAATTCACAGCCGCCACCCAAAGCAAAGCCTGATACGGCAGCAATGATGGGCTTGGTGATGAAGTTGATATAATCCCAGTCATGCAGGAAATTTTCGGCCTTCACTTGGGCAAAGGTTTTATCTTTCATTTCTCGAACATCAGCGCCCGCCGCAAAAGCTTTCTCATTGCCCGTGAGAATGATCGCACCAATAGCAGCATCATTTTCAAAACCATCAAAAGCCGTGTTCAACTCAGTGACCATGGCAGCATTCAGCGCGTTCAAAGCCTTGGGCCGATTGAATTGAACGATGCCGACGGCACCTTGGGTGGACACGATGATATTTTCATAAGCCATGAGTGTTTCCTATTTTTGACAGACGAAACAATAGAAAGTTGAACGTCCTGCCTGCACAATGCGTTTGATTTTCCCAGAACAATTTGACGTGTCGCAATTATCACCCTCACGATCATAAGCTGAAAAGCGTTGTTGATACGAACCTTTCTCACCATCAGCGCCAACGAAATCTTGCAGCGTTGAGCCACCAGCAACAATGGCCTCATGCAAAATTTCTTTGATGTGGCGCACCAACAAATCAATGCGCGGGTCATAAGATTTTACCTTCACCAAACTGCCCGCTTTGCGCGTGGGCGAAAGACCAGCGCGGTGTAGCGCCTCGCACACATATATATTGCCAAGTCCGGCCACCACGCGTTGATCCAAGAGTGCAGCTTTAAGTGGCGCAGCTTTGCCGCGAAAACTTTCCGCTAGATGAGCACCCGAAAACTCATTGCCCAAGGGTTCAACGCCAATGTCTTTGAGCAACCGATGCTCATGCAAGCTACGTGTTTCGGCCAAGTCCATCATGCCAAAGCGGCGGGGATCGCTATAGACAAGCCGCACGCCATTGTGGAGCGTGATTAAAACATGATCATGCGGGCCATCGGCTTTATCACCAGCACCTGTTTCAAAATAAAAAACCCCCAGATTATCGGGCCCGCCTTCGGGCTTCAGCACTGTAAAACGCCCGGTCATGCCCAAATGCACAATTAAACATTGGCCATTGTCACACTCAATGAGGATATATTTAGCCCGCCGTGAGAGGTTCTGAACGGTGGCGCCTTCGAGCTTTGCCGCAAAATCAGGAGGGAAGGCAAAACGCAAATTGGCCCGCCGCAGCTCCACGCGCATGATTTTTTGGCCGCGAAGAATAGGTTCAAGGCCACGTTTTACTGTTTCAACTTCTGGAAGTTCTGGCATGGTTAACCGTGTTAACGGGTCGCACCACAGTTTCAATAGAAGTCTTTGCCGCAATGCACTATCTTAGGTCCATGACACAGGATACTGAAAATTCAGCCTTCGGCTTTCGCCAAGTGCCAACTGGCGAAAAGCAAGGGTTGGTGAACGAGGTTTTCTCCAAGGCTGCTGCCCGCTATGACCAGATGAATGATCTGATGTCATCTGGCCTGCACCGCCTGTGGAAAGACGACATGATCACCATGCTCAACCCGCCCAAGGGTGATCGCGCCTTCAACGCCTTGGATGTGGCGGGTGGCACCGGTGATATTGCATTTCGTATTTTAGATGCTGGTGGTGTGAACACCCGCGTGACGGTAGCTGACATTTCACCAGAAATGGTGGGCGAAGGCCAAAAACGTGGTGAACGCGAAGGCCGTTTGGGCCGCTGTTCTTTCACCGTGGGCAATGCTGAAAGCCTTGCCTTTCCTGATCGGAATTTTGACTCCTACACAATCGCCTTTGGCATTCGCAATGTGACCCACATTGATAAGGCTCTTGCTGAAGCTTACAGAGTTTTGAACCCGGGTGGCCGCTTTTTGTGTCTTGAATTTTCGCGCATGGAATTACCACTGTTGCAAAAAATCTATGACGCATATTCCTTCACCGTCATTCCTGCCGTTGGTAAAGTGGTGACAGGCGATGGCCAACCTTATCGCTATCTCGTCGAAAGCATTCGGATGTTTCCAAAACAGGAAGAATTTGCCGATAAAATGCGGACCGCTGGGTTTAGCAAAGTGACGCACCGCAATCTCAGTGGCGGCGTGGTGGCCATTCATTCAGGCTGGCGCATTTAATGGCCAATGTGATTTCTAACATCGCGCGGTTGCTTCATGCTGGTTTTGTGCTGGCGCGTTATGACGCGCTTATCCCCGCTGATCAATTAAAACAAGCGCCGTGGCCTGCGCGCGCAATTTTGAAATTGGCAAAACTTGGTCGCACTGAATCTCTCGCAGGTGGCGAACATAATAATCTCACATCTGCTCTCACACGTTTGGGCCCTAGCTATATTAAGCTTGGACAATTCTTGGCAACGCGGCCCGATATGATCGGTGCCAAACGCGCCTTTGAATTGAAAGTTCTGCAAGATCGTTTGCCGGCATTTCCAGATGCGGAAGCCCGCGCCATTGTGGAGCGCGAATTGGGAAAACCCATTGCCGAATTATTTTCAAGCTTTGGCCCAGCAATTGCCGCCGCATCTATTGCTCAGGTGCATAAGGCCACAACACTTGAAGGCAAAACTGTTGCGGTTAAAATTCTGCGGCCCAATGTGGAAATTCGCTTCCGCAATGATATTGAAAGCTTTGCATTCGCGGCCCGCATGGCCGAGCGCTTGAGCAAAGAAGCCAAACGCCTGCGCCCCACATCAGCTGTTGCTATGCTGGAAGACTCGATGAAGCTGGAATTGGATTTGCGAATGGAGGCTGCGGCAATTTCTGAGATTGCTCAGAACTCTAAAGATGATCCTGGCTTTCGCCTGCCAGACGTAGATTGGACAAGAAGCGCCAAGCGCGTGCTGACAACGGAGTGGATTGACGGCACACCGATGGCGGATGTGGCGGCTTTGCGGGCCAAAGGTTTTGATCTTTTTAAACTCGCTGATACAGTCATTCAAAGTTTTCTGCGTCATGCCATTCGCGACGGGTTTTTTCATGCTGATATGCATCAAGGCAATTTGATTGTTGATCCGCAAGGCACATTGGTGGCGCTGGATTTGGGCATCACCGGGCGCTTGAGCGAAAGCGACCGATTGTTTCTCGCTGAGATTCTTTATGGCTTTATCACGCGCGATTATTTTCGAATTGCCCAAGTGCATTTTGATGCAGGCTATGTGCCAGATACACAAGACGTGAACACGTTTGCTCAAGCCTTGCGAGCGATTGGTGAGCCGATTATGGGGCTTCCTGCCGAACAAATATCGATGTCGCGCCTGCTCACGCAATTGTTTGAAGTGACCGAACAGTTTCAAATGCAAACTCAACCGCAATTGCTGCTGCTGCAAAAAACCATGGTGGTAACTGAGGGTGTTGCCCGCACACTTAACCCCGCCCTCAATATGTGGCAGGCGGGTGAACCCGTGGTGCGCCACTGGATTGAACGCAAATTGGGGCCGATCGGAAAGATCGAGCAAGCTGGCGGCAGCGTCATGTCTCTGGCGCGGCTGAGCCTGAAAATTCCGGCGATCATCGACGACGCCCACAAAATTACCCGAAAATTGTCAGATATAGCAAATGCCGAACCACCCAAGTCCTCACGTTGGCACACACCTGCTCTGCTGGCGGGTGCAACAGCGCTGGTTGTGATCGCCCTCAAAATGGTGCTTAGATAACTTATGGGAAAATCAGTCCTCCTCATCATCGGTGGTGGCATTGCAGCTTATAAAAGTTTGGAATTGATCCGGCTGTTAAAAAGCCGAGGCTTTGCTGTTCGCGCCATAATGACCAAGGCCGCCGAAGAATTTGTAACACCGCTTTCTGTGGCCAGTCTCTCTGGCGAAAAAGTTCACAGTGCATTGTTTAATCTTACTGATGAAATTGAAATGGGCCACATTGAACTTTCGCGCTCGGCTGATCTCGTTGTGGTGGTTCCAGCTACTGCTGATTTGATGGCGAAAATGGCGCAAGGTCTTGCCAATGATTTAGCCTCCACCACTTTGCTGGCCACCGATAAGCCCGTGCTCATTGCGCCCGCCATGAATGTGCGGATGTGGCTTCATGCAGCAACCCAGCGCAATCTGACGACATTAGAAGCAGATGGCATTCATGTGGTTGGACCCAATGACGGCGATATGGCTTGCGGTGAATTTGGCCCGGGCCGCATGGCCGAGCCTGTTGAAATTCTCGCGGCCATTGAAAATCTTATGTCGGGCGCGGCAAAGCCTTTAGCAGGTAAAAAAATTCTCATCACCGCTGGCCCTACGAGGGAGCCTATTGACCCAGTGCGCTATATTTCCAATCACTCTTCCGGCAAGCAAGGTTACGCCATCGCCGAGGCTGCTGTGCGTCTCGGCGCTGATGTAACGCTAATATCAGGCCCAGTGTCTCTGCCCAAACCATTTGGCGTTAAGATTATTGATGTGCAAACGGCTGGTGACATGTTGGCTGCATGTGAAAAATCATTGCCTGCGGACATCTCCATTTTCGCAGCAGCCGTGGCCGATTGGAAAGTGGCCACACCTTCGCAAGAGAAAATCAAAAAATCAAAATCAGGCGAGGCACCAACGCTCAGCTTTGTCGAGAACGCGGATATCTTACAAACAATTTCCAAAGGCAAAATGCGCCCGCGATTGGTTGTGGGCTTTGCCGCTGAAACTGAAAAAGTCTTAGAGCACGCAAAATTAAAACTCGCCAAAAAATCTTGTGATCTGATCATCGCTAATGATGTGAGCCATGGCGTGTTCGGCACCAATAGAAATACAGTGCATTTGGTTTCGAAAAATGGCGTTGAAACCTGGCCCGAACTTTCCAAAGCTGAAGTGGCTTCGCGAATCATGGCGCATCTTGCGAATCTTTTGAAATGAAAATTCACATCATGCGGCTTGAGCATGGGGCAGATTTGCCCCTGCCAAGTTATGCAACTGCAGGTGCAGCAGGATTAGATTTACGCAGTGCCGAGGCTCTCACCATAAAACCAAATGCGCGTGCTCTTGTGGCCACAGGGATTGCCATTGCTCTAACCGAAAATTATGAAGCGCAGGTGCGCCCGCGGTCTGGCCTTGCGGTTAAGCACGGCGTGACAGTTTTAAATTCACCCGGCACCATTGATTGTGATTATCGCGGTGAAATAAAAGTGCCGCTGATCAACCATGGCACAGAAGATTTTGTGATCGCGCGCGGCGATCGCATCGCCCAAATGATCATCGCTCCCGTCATCCAAGTGCAATTGCAAGAAGTTGTCACTCTCGATGAAACAATGAGGGGAGTTGGTGGCTTTGGTTCATCAGGAAAAAGCTAATGGCTTTATCATCAGAAGAGATTGAACGTTATGCCCGCCATTTGGTGCTTCCCGAAGTGGGTGGCCCCGGCCAAAATAAATTAAAAACCGCTCGTGTTTTAGTGATCGGTGCCGGTGGCTTGGGTGCCCCAATTTTGCTTTATCTTGCAGCAGCGGGCGTTGGCCATATCGGCATTTGCGACCATGACACCGTGAGTCTTTCCAACTTACAGCGTCAAGTGATTCACACCACACCAAATGTGGGAAAGTTAAAAACCCAAAGCGCGGCCGAATTGATGCAAGCCATCAACCCGCATGTTGAGGTCATTCAACATGACGCGCGCATCACAGCTGAAAATGCACTGGAGCTGGTGAGCCAGTATGATGTGATTGCTGACGCTTGCGATAATTTTAACACGCGCTTTCTGGTGGCTGATGCCTGTTACTTTGCCAAGAAGCCACTTGTCTCCGCAGCTGTCGGTCAATTTGATGGCCAGATTTCAACATATAAGCCGTACCTAAATAGCGCCGAAGGTTTACCCTTTCCGACATACCGTTGCTTCATCGGCGATCTTCCAGAGCGGGGCATGTTTCCAGCCTGCGAAGAGGCCGGCATTTTGGGCGCACTGCCTGGCATTATAGGCTCCATGCAAGCCATGGAAGTGCTCAAAGAAATTTTGGAAATAGGCGAAAGCTTGAGCGGCCGCATCCTCATGTATGATGCACTGTTAGCCAGATTTTTTGAAACAAAACTAAAGTGGAACCCTGAAAATCCACTCACAGGTCGCAATCCTAAAATTACAACTATGGACGCCGAAAACTACAAATAGCGCATTTATTTTTTCAAAAACGCATCGCGGGTTTTTGAAACGGCATTGGCATGGGCTTCAAACCCTTCATAGGTTGCAAGGGCATGGGCATGTTTTGCAAGTTCGGGATAACCTCTGCTGGTGACATAAGCAATTGAGTTTCGCTTGAGAAAATCAAACACCGAAACCGCAGATGCCGTGCGCGCCCAGCCGCCAGTGGGCAGCACATGATCAGGCCCCACAACATAATTTCCCAAAGTTGTTGGGGTGTGTTCACCCAACAAAATCTCGCCAGCATTTTCCAACCGACCTAAATAGGCGAAGGGCTCTTTAGAGAGAACTTCAAGATGTTCGGGTGCATATTCATTACAGAATGCAATGGCGTCTTCTTCATCGCGGGCAAGGATCACCCCTCCAATCGGCCCGCCTAATACTGTTGAAGAATATGAAACGCGTTGCTCACCCATCTGCTTCCAATAATTTGGAATGGAGGCAATGGCTTGCTCGGCAACTTTTCGGCTCCATGTCACCAAATAGGCCGAGCTATCTGGCCCATGTTCGGCCTCAACTAAAAGATCAAGGCCAGCAAGTGCGCCATCCACGCTGTCATCAGCAAAAATAATAACTTCGCTTGGCCCAGCAGGTGAGCCTGTGTCAATGAGATGCGACACAAGCCGTTTTGCAGCTGAAACCCACGGGCTGCCGGGGCCAATAACTTTAACAACTTTTGGAACAGTCTGTGTGCCGTAAGCAACGGCTGCAATGCCTTGAGCACCCCCTGCTTTAAAAACTTTTGAAACACCCGCCATTTGAGCTGCAACCAAAGTTGCATCATCAATTTTTCCGTTGGGGCCAGGTGGCGTAATGATGATGACATCTTTAACGCCTGCAACCTTGGCCGGAATTGTAGTCATCAATGCCACCGAGGGGAACGCCCCCTTGCCGCGCGGCACATAACAAGCCACCGAAGCGATAGGTCTTGTGCGGTCGCCGGCAAAAACTCCGGGCCTGATTTCATTCAGCCACATATCTTCAGGCATCTGAGCATGGTGAAATTTGCGAATTGAATCAGCAGCAAATTCCATTGCTTCGCGCACTTTAGGGTCAAGGGCTTTTTCTGCCGCAGCAAAATCTTCAGGTGTTGCGGCAATCTCGTTGGCTTGCACAGGTGCCTTATCAAATTCACGTGCAAACCTCGCCAATGCCTCATCACCTTCGGCACGAACCGCCTCTACAATGGGGCGTGATTTTGCTTCGAACACAGAGAGATCAGCTTCAACGCGCTGTTGCAGCTTAGCTCGTTCTGCACTGCTTAATTTGGCAAGCTCGTGGAAGTTAATCTTTTGGGTCATTGCAACATCATTTTGAACTAACACTGAATTGGCGCACCCGACAGGATTCGAACCTGTGACCTCTGCCTTCGGAGGGCAGCGCTCTGATCCAGCTGAGCTACGGGTGCTGTGCTGTTGGCTATAGCGGAGCTGGTTCGAAGTCGCAACCTTATGTAAGTCTACGTTTGCTATGCTCGCCAAGTGCAGCAGCAAACTTATCACTTGGCCAGTTTTCTTGCAAAGCCCGGCGCATTAAGGCGGCTTGCGTTTCGGGGGCGAGACCGCCTATGGGTGGGTCACGGTCTAAATTGGTGGGAAAGGCATAACCTTCAGCGCAGGCGGCAATGGAATTATGGGCGGAACGTTCATCCAAGTTTAGCTGCTGCAAAACTGGATAAAGTGCAGCACTCATGCGGGCGCGGTCCATCGCCTCCATGGCGCGCCCATAGGCTGAACTCACTTGCAGCAAGTTCCCCATGCGCCGCACAGTTTTGGATTTATTGTGGCCTGCGGCGTGAAAAAGTGCCGGATTAAAAAACGCCATATCGCCCTTAGCCAAAGGCAATTGGGTGTAATTGGCATTGAAGAATTCTTTGAACTCGGGTTTACGCCACGCAAAATATCCAGGTGCGAAGGTTTGGCTGAAGGGCATGTAGAGCGTGGGGCCAGTTTCAAGCGGCATATCAACATGAGCGACAGCACCTTGCAGCGTGAGTGCGGGAGAAAGCAAATGGGCATGAGCTGGAAACGTTGAAATTTCTGCCGCCGTTTGAAAACCCATGTGATAATCTCGGTGAACCGATTGGGCTTCACCACCGGGATTGACCACATTCACTTGTGCGGTGATTTGATAACCAGTGCCCAGCCACGCTTCACTCACCATAGCAATCATTTCATTGGCATAGTATCGCGCAAAACATGCAGGGTCTCGCAGTGCGATTTTTTCAAGCGCATTCCAAATGCGGTCATTGGAACCGGCTTTGGCAAAATGATCACCTGCACTTGTGTTGCTTGCATGTTGTTCAGCGATGATGGTATTGAAATGTGCGCTCATCTGGTCGAGTGCTGCCGTATCTTTAAGAGCACCTTTAAGCACTACAATGCCGGGGCCAGTGAGAAACACCTCGGCCCATTCAGCCATCACAGCTTTGCGACCTTCAGGATTTGTGACAATTTTTAGTATTGCAGCGCTGTCATAGATGGGCACATTCTTTTCGATTACCGCAGCATATGGATAGTCAAGTGGATCCGTTCTGCGGTTAATCAGTTTTTTAAAATCTTCAAGATTGCAAGATTCTGGAGTGAGCCACACGCGCTTTGCGCGATCTGCATTTGTTTGATCTTTGTCCATTTTGTCCTCGCCATTTGTTTGTTTGTAAAAGCCTACTTCATGTCTAAGATAGTTACACCTCTCAAATACCTCAAAAACACCTCAGCAAAAAAATGAAAAAAAACGAATTTACCCTCAAGGAAATTGCCCATCAAGCGGGCCTCAGCCTTGCCACGATTGACCGTGTGATGAACGTTCGACCCGGCGTTAAACCATCCACACTGAAACGCGTGAAGCAAGCCCTTCGCGAACTTAAAAACCAGCAAGATCAGATTTTTATGGTTGGGCGAAAGTTTATGATTGATGTTTTAGTGGAAGCGCCAGATCGCTTTACGGAATTATTGCGCGGTGCTCTTGAGCAGGAATTGCAAGCCTTGAACCCTGCCGTATTTCGCTGCCGTTTTCACATGGCGGAAATTATTAAGCAGGAAAAAATCATAGCTCAGCTTCGCCAGATTGGCCTGCGTGGCAGCCATGGGGTTTTGCTGAAGGCACCAGATTTGCCGGAGATTGTTGAGGCTGTGGATGCTCTCGTGCAAAAAGGTATTCCCGTGATTACGGTGGTGACCGATATTCCACATTCAAAACGCATTGCTTATGTGGGCATTGATAATCGGGCAGCAGGCGAGACAGCTGCTTATTTGACAGGGTCATGGCTTGGCAAAACCAAGGCTACAGTTTTGGTCACACTCTCAAGCCTCGGTTTTCGCGGTGAAGAAGAGCGTGAAATGGGTTTTCGCAAAGCGCTTCGGCAAAACTATCCTCATTTAAAACTTGTTGAAGTAAGTGAAGGCTATGGCAAAAATCAAGCTACGGGGAATCTGGTCACAGACGCCTTGCACAAGAATCCTGATATTTGCGCGGTCTATTCAGTGGGCGGTGGCAATATGGCTGTTGTTGATGCCTTCACTGCAATGAAGCGCCAAATTCAAGTATTCGTCGCCCATGATCTTGATGTGGATAATGTGAAATTGTTGAAACAGTCGAAGTTAAATGCGGTGCTGCATCACAACCTAAAAGCCGATATGAACACCTGTTGTAGACTTATTATGCAAGCGAATGGCGCTTTGCCTGATCAACACATAAATCTACTTTCAGCCATTCAAGTGATCACACCTTTTAATATTCCGCAGGTTTGAGTACTTAGATATTAACCTTAGATTCAAATGCACCCATCATCTCCCCAATTCGGACCACGGCTTGCATCAATTCAACTTAGACGGACTTGTGCCGATTCGAGAATTGGAAATGTGCCATGGACAAATTTGAAAAAAGCCGCATTGACTGGGTTGATTATGCCAAGGGCATTTGCATCATTCTTGTTGTGATGATGCACTCTACTCTGGGTGTGGAAAAAACGGCTGGCGAGCTTTCTTGGCTTCATGGCTTTATTGAATGGGCGCGGCCTTTCCGTATGCCAGATTTTTTTATGATCTCAGGGTTGTTCTTAGCCAGCCGCATTGACAAGCCGTGGCGCACCTATCTCGACAGCAAGGTTTTACATTTTGCCTATTTTTATGTGTTGTGGATGACCATACAAACATTCATGAAATCTTTTGGTGTGCTGCAAAGCGAAGGTGTGGCTAGCTTTTTAAAAATCTATCTTGAAGGTTTTTATGAACCTTATGGAACGCTTTGGTTCATCTATCTTTTGGCGATTTTCTTCGTTGTCACCAAGCTGCTGCGCCAAGTTCCGGCGCTTTTGATTTTTGCTGCCGCTGCGCTGTTGGAAATGGCCCCGATTGAAACGGGGTTCATGGTGATCGATGAATTTGCCTCGCGCTACATCTATTTCTTTACGGGATTCTGGCTGGCCAAGCACATTTTGAATTATGCGGCGGCCGTGAAACTCCGTCAGCTTGCAGTCATTCTTTCTGGTTTGGTTATTTGGGGCTTTGCAAATTATATGTTGGTTCACGCTGGTCTTTCCACACTGCCGGGCATTGGTTTGGTTATGGGTTTTGTCGGAGCCGCAGCCGTGGTCAGCGCTGGCGTGTTTCTGGCAAAAACCAAACTCGCTAATGCCATTCGCTATTGCGGTGAAAATTCAATTGTCATTTATTTATCATTCTCACTGTTCATGGCACCGGCGCGCGTTTTGCTCTTGAAGTTTGTTCCCAATTTAGATTTGGGGCTCATTTCACTGATCACCACGGCTTGTGGCGTGATTGGTGCCGTTTCACTCTATTGGGTAACTGACCACACCAAGCTGTCATTCTTGTTCACAAGACCAGCATGGGCAAAGCTGGCAAAACCCAATGCACAATGGCATAGTGCTGGCCATGTCAAACTCAACACAGTTAAAAGCCGGTGATCATCTCTATTTAATTGATGGCTCTGGATATATTTTTCGGGCCTATCATGCCCTGCCGCCACTCACGCGTAAAAGTGATGGTTTGCCCGTAGGGGCCGTGCAAGGCTTTTGCAACATGTTGTGGAAGCTGCTTGAGGAAAAATCAGGTGAGAAGAAACCCACGCATTTGGCGGTGATCTTTGATCACTCTGGCAAAACCTTTCGCAATGATTTTTATCCTGACTATAAAGCCCATCGCCCTGAAGCACCGGCTGATTTGCGCCCGCAATTTGGTTTGATCCGCCAAGCCACAAGAGCCTTCAATGTGGCGTGTGTGGAGATGGAAAATTTTGAGGCTGATGACCTGATCGCCACTTATACAAGGCTCGCTGTGGAAGCAGGTGCCACGGTTCGCATTGTAACCTCCGACAAAGATTTGATGCAGCTCATAAAGCCCGGCGTTACATTGCTCGACACCATGAAGGACAAGGAAATTTCTGACGCGGAAGTGTTTGAAAAATTTGGGGTGACACCAGATAAGGTGATTGAGGTGCAGGCGCTGGCCGGAGACTCGGTTGATAATGTTCCTGGCGTGCCGGGCATTGGCTTGAAGACGGGCGCAGAGCTTATCAACCTTTATGGCAATCTTGAAACCCTGCTGGAAAAGGCTTCGGAGATTAAACAAAATAAACGCCGCGAAAACCTGATCGCCTTTGCCGACCAAGCGCGCATTTCAAAGCGCTTGGTGACACTGGATCAACAGGTTCCAGTGACGCAAGATTTGGGCAGCTTTGCTGTGGATAGCCCACGCGCTTCTGAGCTCATTGGATTTCTGAAGGCGATGGAATTCACCAGCTTCACACGCAAAATTGCGGCAGCCTTGGATGCCAGCAGCGATGCAATTGATGCAGTGCCGGTTACGTTTTTGCATTGGCCACCAGAGGGGGAAACTGCTGAATCCTCTTCCAATCCGTCATTCCGGCGAAGGCCGGAACCCATTCTTAGTACGGATACCCAGCCGAGAATGGATCCCGACCTTCGTCGGGATGACGAGGCTAAAGGAGATGATTTTGAAGCTACACTCAAATCCATCCCCGTCAGCCATGCCGATTATGAAACCATAACCACGCTTGAATCTTTAGAGCGTTGGATTACCACCGCCACCGCCCAAGGTTTTGTGTGCGTCGACACTGAAACTGATTCCCTTGATGCCATGCAAGCCAATATCGTTGGCGTGTCGCTGGCCACGGCTCCGGGCAAGGCGTGCTATATTCCGCTGGCCCATCAAGGGGCAGGTGATGGTCTCTTCAGTGCTGGTTTAATTACAGGCCAAATTCCGCGAGAACTAGCGCTTGAGAAATTAAAGCCGCTGTTTGAAAATCCAAGCGTTCTCAAAATCGGCCAGAACTTGAAATATGATATGCTGCTGCTCTCAAACTATGACATTAGTGTTGCGCCATTAGATGACACTATGCTGCTCTCCTATGTGATTGAATCGGGCGATGTGGGGCATGGCATGGATGAGCTTTCTCAGCGCCACTTGGGCCACAAGCCTATTGCTTTTAAAGACGTTGCGGGTAGCGGCAAATCATCAATCACCTTTGATCGCGTGGCCATTGATAAAGCCACCGCTTATGCCGCCGAAGATGCCGATATTACATTGCGCCTGTGGATGCTGCTCAAGCCGCGACTTCTCAATATGCACAAAGTTACGGTTTATGAAACATTGGAACGCCCACTGGTTCCCGTGCTTATGCAAATGGAACGCGAAGGCATTGAAGTTGACCGCAACGTGCTGGCCAAGCTTTCGTCTGAATTTGCCACCAAGCAAGGTGCTGTCGAAACTGAAATTCACTCTCTTGCTGGGCAATCATTCAACATCGGTTCGCCAAAACAACTTGGTGATATTCTATTCGGAAAAATGCAATTGCCTGGTGGCCGCAAAACTGCGACAGGGGCGTGGAGCACAGATTCCGATGCGCTGGATGATTTGGCCACGCAAGGCATTGATCTTGCCAAAAAGGTTTTGGAATGGCGGCAGCTTGCTAAATTGCGCTCAACTTATACTGATGCTTTGCCTGAATTTATCAATCCCAAAACTGGCCGCGTTCACACGTCCTATGCTATGGCATCGACCTCCACAGGCCGCCTCTCTTCCACCGATCCTAACCTGCAAAACATTCCAGTTCGCACTGATGATGGTCGCCGCATTCGCACAGCATTTGTGGCACCACTTGGTTCAAAACTGATAAGTGCCGATTATTCACAAATTGAACTGCGCGTGCTGGCCCATGTGGCAGATATTCCGCAACTTAAAAAGGCATTCGCTGATGGCCTGGATATTCATGCCATGACCGCAAGTGAAATGTTTGGGGTGCCGATTGAAGGCATGGAATCATCCGTGCGCCGCCGCGCCAAGGCGATTAACTTCGGCATTATATACGGCATTTCGGCATTTGGTTTGGCCAATCAATTGTCAATCAGCCGCGAAGAGGCCGGCGAATATATCCGCACTTATTTCAAGCGCTTCCCCGGCATTAAAGATTACATGGAAGCCACCAAAAAATTCGCCCATGACAAGGGCTATGTGGAAACCATATTTGGTCGGCGGATGCATTTTCCGCGCATCAATTCGCCAAATGCTTCAGAAAAGGCCTTTCTCGAACGGGCTTCAATCAATGCCCCTATACAAGGCTCTGCAGCCGATATTATCCGCCGTGCTATGATTAGAATGATGCCTGCTTTGCAAGAGGCTGGCCTTAAAGCCCGCATGTTGCTGCAAGTGCATGACGAGTTGATTTTTGAATGCCCAGAAAGTGAAATCGAAGCCACTTTGCCATTGGTGCAGAGAATTATGATCAAAGCGCCAGAACCAGCGCTTAAACTGGCCGTACCTTTGCAAGTTGATGCACGCGCCGCAAAGAATTGGGATGAGGCGCACTGATCAGAAGGGTGCGCCCAACACCGCAACACCACACACAATCATGGCAATGCCAACCCATTGCCATGCGGTTGCTTTTTCTTTCAAGAACAGCATGGCGAGAAGAACTGAAATTGCACCGTAAGCGCTGATGCCCATTGCGCCAAATTCTTTGCCTGGCAAGCGGCCCATATAATTGATTGCAGCAACAGCCACTACATCAAGGCTGGCCATGATTGCAATACCGCCCCAAGCCGCTTTACCAATTTTTTTCACGTCTGGCTTTTCGATTAAAATAAATGGAATGAGAAACAAAGCCGCAGGCAGACGCGAAAGGCCCGTGGTTTCAAGCTCGCCAAGCGACGTGCTGATCATTTGACCCAGAACTACTGAAGCTGCAAAACACACAACAGCCAAGCTGCAAAATATAATCAGCGCAAAAACTTTACCCTTGGCTACGCTGCGAAGGCCGCCATCCTCTGCGCCCGTTCGCCCCACCACCACGGCACCAGCCAAAATCAAAACCACAGCGCCATATTGCAATAGGCTTGGGGCAAGACCGGTGAAAAGCCCCCACAAAACCACAAGTGCTGGATAACCCGCCGTGAATGGCCCAACAATAGAAATTGGAGCCAAGCTGAAGGCTTTGAACAAGCTGCTCACCGCAATGCCATAAATTACGCCCAGCGCTAAAAGCAAAAGGAGTGTTGAAGAAGGTGCTTGCAACAATGATCCGCTGCTGATTACAAATCCGCTTAATAACGCAGCACCCACCAACATGGTGGCCACGGCCATACGGTATGATCCAATGGCGGCGGCATATTTACGCGCCAGCAAATCATGCACCGACCAGCATGTTGCTGCAAATAGGCCAATCAATATCGCGAACATAACAATCCCCTTTGCTCGGTCATAGCAGCCCAAGCTGTGTGCCCCAATGACGGTTTTGCATGACACCATGACTGGAAACGACTGACATTCACGAATTTTGAGCCTAAAATGCTCTCATGTTCTTATCAGTCTTTGACCTATTCAAAATTGGCATTGGCCCCTCTTCGTCTCACACCATGGGGCCGATGGTTGCAGCGCACCGTTTTTTGCAGATTTCGAAATCATATCCGTCAGCGTCTCGCCTCACCGCCACTTTGCATGGTTCATTGGCTTTCACGGGCAAGGGCCATGGCAGCGACCGCGCCGTGGTGCTGGGCCTTGCTGGTGAAAATCCGCAAGATATTGACCCAGATAAAGTTGAGCCCATACTTTTAGGTATGAAGTCGATCGACATCGGGCACACTATTGCATTTGATGCTGAGCGCGACGTGATTTTTGATTGGGGGCCTGCTCTCAAAGGCCATGCAAATGGCTTGGTGTTCCGCCTGCATGACAAAACTGGCAAAGAGATTTTGGTGGAAACTTATTTTTCCATCGGTGGTGGCTTTGTGCAAACTGCGGCTGAGCGCGCAGTTGAAAAAGTGAACATCACCATCAATGTGCCGCACCCTTTTAGCAATGCGGCACAGATGCTGGAGATGGGTGCAAAATCTGGCCTTTCCGTTGTGGCGATGAAACGCGCCAATGAAACTGTTGGAACATCCAATGAAGAACTGGATGCCGGTTTAGACCGCATCTGGAATGCCATGAATGCCTGCATGAACCGGGGGCTTAAAGCCCAAGGCATTTTGCCAGGCGGGCTAAAAGTGAAACGCCGCGCGGCCGATATTTTTGCAAAACTGAAAGCTGAGCAGGGTGATAATTCTATTCAGCCGCATCAGATTATGGATTTTCTGTCGGTTTATGGCATGGCCGTGAACGAAGAAAATGCTGGTGGCGGCAAAGTGGTGACGGCCCCCACCAATGGAGCCGCTGGTGTGGTGCCTGCCGTAATCCGTTACTATTTGGATCATTGCATCGGCGCTGATCAAGCTGGCATTAGAACTTTTCTACTGGCTGCGGCTGCAATCGGCGGCATTATTAAACACAATGCTTCAATTTCAGGTGCTGAAGTGGGCTGCCAGGGCGAGGTGGGCTCCGCCTCAGCTATGGCCGCTGCCGGATTATGTGCGGCCTTGGGTGGCTCAAATCAGCAAGTTGAAAATGCTGCTGAGATAGCACTTGAGCATCATTTAGGCATGACTTGCGATCCAGTTGGTGGCCTTGTGCAAGTGCCTTGCATTGAACGCAATGCCTTTGGCGCGGTGAAAGCCGTAACCGCTGCATCGCTGGCTCTGCGTGGCGATGGCACGCATTTGGTGCATTTAGACAGTTGCGTGGAAACCATGCGCCAAACTGGTATGGACATGAGCGAGCGATACAAGGAAACCTCACAAGGCGGCCTCGCTGTTAACGTGGTGGCCTGTTGAGCTTTATTGTTGTTCAACCAGTCTGATCAACATAGCCACTTCGCGGGCTAATTTTTCATCGCCTTTAATTTGCTCATCAATTTTACGTACAGCATGAAGCACTGTTGAATGATCACGGCCACCAAAACGCCTTCCAATTTCAGGCAAGGAGCGCGCGGTTAATTTCTTGGCGAGATACATGCCAATCTGGCGCGGCATAACCACGGCGCGGGCGCGGCGTGGCGACAATAAATCGGTGCGGCCCACATTATAATGGCGGCCCACAATCTTCAGAATATCATCAATTTTAATGCGCCCTAAATCAGCCGTGCCTACGGCATCGCGCAGAACCATCGAAGCTAAATCAAGCGTGATTGCCGATTTGTTAAATTGCTGATAGGCCATGATGCGGTTTAAAGCACCTTCAAGTTCACGGCCCCCACCAGTGATGCGGTTAGCAATAAGCTCTAGAATTTCTGGGGCAATGGCGGACGAAAGATCGCCGTTTAACATCGCATTGTGGCGCACGTCGAGAATCTTGCGGCGTTGCTCCAAATCAGGCGTTTCAATATCAATCACCAAACCACCCATCAGGCGTGAGCGCATCCGTTGATCAATGGTATCAAGCTGGGCTGGCGGCACATCGGCAGCCACAACAACTTGACGTTTTGAATCGACCAGCGAATTAAAGGCATGGCAGAATTCTTGCTGAATGGCTTTGCCTTGCAAGAATTGAAAATCATCAATCAACAACACATCAACCGATTGGAACTGATCTTTGAAGGCCAGCGTATCGCGCTGACGGATGGCGTGAATGAAGCCATACATAAAACGTTCGGCAGTGAGCATGAGCACTTTGCGGCCCGGCTGCGTCATCCGCACATGCTGAGCAATGGCATTGAGCAAATGGGTTTTGCCAAGGCCTGCTGCAGAATGAATGAACAGCGGATTAAATGTGAGGGCCGCACCACTTAAAGCATTGGCCACACGCATGGCAGCGGCATGGGCCAATTGATTGGATGAGCCCACAATGAAGGAACCAAAAGTTTGGTTCTCATCAAAATTATTGCCGCGCTCGGCGGTGAGAAAAGTTTGGATTTGTGCCGCAACGGCGCTGTTACGCTCGGGCATGGCCACGGCGGCCCGCGGTTGATCGAGCACGGATTGACCATTGGCGCGAGAAACTTCGCCTTGAACGCGAACGCGCACTTGCACAGAATTCAGTGGACCAAATTCGCTTTCGGCAATTTTATGCAATTTAGAGAGATAATGATTTTCAATCCAACTCCGTAAAAAACGAGTGGGTACAGATACAGTTAACAATCCAGAGGTGCAGTCATCTGCATCCATGCGGCCAAACCAGCTATTATAAAGATCATCACCAAGTTCGACTTTTAAACGCTGGGCAATGCGTTGCCACTGCTCTTTTAAAGAATGATCTTTTAATGGGTTATCTTTGAGCTGGCTATGCTTTGCAGTGCTGACCAGTGCTTGTGCTAAATTCGTCATATGTTGCCGCCTTTTATTTTATCACACTTTTGTTCAACTCCATGCGGCCCCGCATGAATGTTGATGTGCTTACTCATTACTCTATGCCTTAAACCCTGAGGTCTGGCCCATCCCCGTCAACACTAATGCCCACTACGCAACACAAAGCTCTCCATCCGCTGAATTTAAGTTTTCAGCGTTACACACATAAAAATTATGACAGCTATACAGTTGCAGAAACGCAAACCGCACACACATGCCCCCTGTCGATCTTGTTTTGAGGTGGGTTTGGCCTACTCAAAACGTCAACTTAAATTTACGCTAGCTAAGGCTTGCTGCTTTAGGCAACATGAATCAGCAGAAACTCCGTACACGGAGCACAGAGATTATTTGTGAACTCTTTTTAAATTGTAAAAACTGCAACTTAACTGATTGTTTTTTATAACTAAAAATGTTGGTTTTCAGATCACAATTTGCCTCAACCTAACTCTAGTTAGTAGCAATTTAGCGAATTTTTTGCCCTGTTGGACACGGCTGTTTCACAGTAAATAATCCTAAGCCTTCCAAGTTAATGATTCAAAACAGATATTTATGTGCATAACTGTCCGTGTTCGGACAAATAAAAACGCCGCTGACATAATCAGCGGCGTTCAAAACCAAATCACCTGAAAGATGATCGGTGAATTATTTAGCCTTGCATCGCGCGAACGCGCAAGGTGAGGCGCGAAACTTTGCGCGAAGCGGCATTCTTGTGCATGATGCCCTTTTGGGCGCCGCGCATCACTTCTGGGGCCGCAACCGCAAGGGCTGCTACAGCATCGACCTTAACGCCAGCAACGATAGCTTCTTCAACCTTACGCACATGGGTGCGAATGCGGCTGGTGCGGTTCTTGTTCACTTCGGCACGGCGTGCGGATGCACGAGTGGCTTTCTTGGCTGACGAGGTATTGGCCATAAGAGTTCCTGATTAAATAGAAAATTAGGTGTAAAGCCCTCTCTACACCGCTTGCGATGGCGGGCTTATAGGTGGACAATTTGCTGCCGTCAATCGCTAGGATTCACTCATTTTCTATTAGGGCAGACATGAGTTGGCGGATGCCTAGCAAACACTTAAGGTGGTTTTTTACAAGATTCGCTGGAGAAATGTATCATGTATAGTGAAACACGGCCTTGGGGTTCATTCCATGTTTTGGATGAACAACCGGGATTTAAGGTTAAACGCATTGCGGTCACCCAAGGGGGCAGACTTTCATTGCAAAGCCATAAACACCGTAGCGAACATTGGACAATTGTAAATGGCACTGCCACGGTGACCGTGGGCGATGCCGTGGTTGCGATGACGCGAGGCCAATCAATTGACATTCCACTGGGGGCAAAACACCGCTTGGAAAACCTCCATGAAGGGCTTGTGGAGATCATTGAAGTGCAGTTTGGAGATTATCTGGGTGAAGATGATATTATTCGCTACGACGATGCTTATGCGCGCGCCTGAACGGGATCTTATTTGAAAATAATGAGGGCCCCAGTTGGGGCCCTGTTTTATTTCGTTGCTTTCGGCGCTAAAATCATAATGATCTGGCGGCCTTCAAAGCGCGGTTCCATTTCGACCTTGGCAATTTCAAGCGTATCAGCCTTCACGCGATTGAGCAGCTTATGGCCCAATTCCTGATGGTCCATTTCACGGCCACGGAAACGCAAGGTTACTTTCACTTTATCGCCTTCACCAAAGAAGCGCATAGCGGCTTTCAGCTTCACGTCATAATCATGATCATCGATCATCGGACGGAGCTTGATTTCTTTGATTTCGATCACGCGTTGTTTCTTACGCGCTTCAGAGGCTTTCTTTTGTTCTTGGAATTTGAACTTGCCAAAATCCAGAATTTTAGCAACCGGCGGCTTGGCATCCGGCGAAATTTCTACAAGATCAAGATTGGCTTCTTCGGCCATTATCAAGGCTTGTCTGGTGGGCACAACACCCACATTATTACCATCAGCATCAATCAAGCGCACTTCGCGGCTATCGATACGACTATTGATTTTATGGGTTTCTTCCTTAGGGGCAGGTGTGGCACTTCTAATAGGTGCGGGTTTGCGTGGAGGTATGCTCAAGTGGGTTAATTCTCCTTGGTTGATCTGACTGGTTCGGTCTAAATTACGACTCCAGCGGGATTTCCATAGCAGAACTATTGGGCTTGTATAAGGGGCATCATGGCGAACACTTTATTTGATGAAGATCTGGGGCAAGCAAGCCTGGCCTATAAGCTTGACGGTGGTGATGACGAGATGGGACCCACCAGCTTTTTCTGGCTGGGAGGCTATAAATCCAGCATGACGGGCACCAAGGGCGAGGCCATGGCCGATATGGCCAGAGCCACCAGACGGCGCTGCCTGCGTTTTGATTATTCCGGCCATGGCGAATCCGCTGGGCTTTTTACGGACGGCACAATTTCGCTATGGTTGGAGCAAGCCGTTCACATGTTCCTGCGCCACACCAAAGGCCGCCGCATTATCGTAGGCTCATCCATGGGCGGCTGGCTGGCATTGCTGCTTGCTAAGCGCTTGCAAGCGGAAGACCCTTCAGGCTTCAAACGCATTGCCGGCATGGTGTTGATTGCACCCGCCACTGACATGACCCAAGATTTAATGTGGGATGAATTTGGGGTGCGTGAGAAGCGCGAACTTGATCAGACCGGCGCTTATGTGCGGCCATCCGACTATGGTGAGCCTTATGTGATTACGGCACGGTTGATCTCTGATGGCTTGAAACATTTGATACTGAGAGATGGTTTGCAGCTGCCATTTCCGGTGCGTATTTTACAAGGTTCCGAAGATATTGATGTGCCGCCTGCTCACGCCGTTAAAACGTTTGAAGCGCTGAAGGGGCCAGATATTTCCCTTACGTTTATCAAGGGTGGCGACCACCGACTTTCCACGCCTTTGCAAATTCAATTGATTCAAGACGTGGTGCTGCGGCTGGCAGAACGCGCGGATGGGATTAGTTTTTAAGAAGTGCATCGAGCCCCACGCGGTAGTTTGGATATTTCAATGCGTAACCCAATTCGGTTTTTATTCTCGCATTAGAAACACGTTTTGAATCTGCGTAAAAACTTCTCGCTATGGGCGATAATTCGGCTTGCTCAAATGGAATTTCTGGGGGTGGTGCCACACCTAATAATTCGCACGCATAAGTCACCACATCCTGTGGTGGACAAGGTTCATCATCAGCCACATTATAAACTTGTCCGGGGTTTGGTTTAGCAATTGACGCTTTCAAGACGCCCACAATATCTTCCACATGAATGCGGCTAAAAATTTGGCCCTTCTTGATGATGCGTTTTGCAGTGCCATTTTTGACAGATTCAAGCTGGTTGCGGCCCGGCCCATAAATGCCGGGCAATCTAAAAATATGCAGAGGGAGATTGGCAATGGCTTGCCACTCGCGTTCCGCATTCACGCGGCGCTGACCGCGCTCGCCATTGGGGCGAAGCTCTGCGGTTTCATCAATCAGTGCGCCTCCGCGATCGCCATAAACGCCTGTGGTTGAAAGATAAGCTGCCCACTTAAAGTGATGGGCCTTAAGAGCGCTTGAAAATTGGCGCAAAACTGGATCACCTGATTTATCAGGTGGAACTGACGAGAGGATATGAGTGACAGAGCTTGGAATTGATTCAAGTTCGTCGAATAAAAATCCCTTGTAGCCACGTGCATTTATAGCCTCCACTCCATCAATGGAGCGGCTGGTGCCTGAAATTTGCCATTCAGATTTATCTAAGATGGCTGCCAAATGTTGTGCTGAAAAGCCAAAGCCAAAACACAGAAGGTGCTTCATTGCAGTTCCGCCCTCGCCCAGTGTGCTGCTTCTCTGATGGTTGCTGATGGGTCAGCAAAATGCGCTTCAAGGCAAGGTCTCAAACTTTCGTCGCCGCTGTTTCCCGCCGCAATCAATACATTGCGAATGAAACTCTCACGGCCAATGCGTTTGACTGGAGAGCCTGAAAATTTTGCGCGGAAGGTTGCATCATCCAACTGTAAAAGCTCTGCTATTTTTGGTTCAATTAAATCTTCACGCGCTGCAAATTTAATTTCATTTGAAGCGCTGGCAAATTTATTCCATGGGCAAATGGCCAAACAATCATCGCAGCCATAGATACGGTTACCAATGGCTTTGCGAAATTCATGTGGAATTTCACCTTTGTGTTCGATTGTTAAATATGAAATGCAGCGCCGTGCATCAATCTGATGAGGAGCCGTGAATGCTTGCGTGGGGCAGATATCAAGGCAGGCTTGGCAACTGCCGCAATGATCAATCTCTGGTTCATCAAAAGGTAATTCTGCCGTAGTGAGAATGGAGCCAATGAAAAACCAAGAGCCCAATTCCCGCGAGACCAAATTGGTGTGCTTGCCTTGCCAACCGAGGCCCGCTTGGGCGGCCAAAGGTTTTTCCATTAAGGGTGCCGTATCCACAAAAATTTTCACATCATGGCCAAAGGTTTTGGCAAACCATGTAGCCAGGATTTTCAATTTGCCTTTGATCACATCGTGGTAATCACGGTGCAAGGCATAGGTTGAAATAACGCCGTTTGATTTTTTCTCTAACCTTGCAAATGCATCAAGGCCTTGATCATAATTCATCGCCAGCACAATTGCGGAGCGGGCTTCTGCCCACATTTTTTCCGGCGATTTTCGGCGCTGCAAAGTTTCTGGCATCCACGCCATGTCGCCGTGATGGCCCTTAGTTATGTAGGCCTCAAGATCATTGCCAATGTGAGATGGCAGCGCAGCTTGCGTTATGCGTAAACCCGCAAAACCCAGTTCATTTGCTTTGATTTTCAGTTCAGAAATCAAGATCAGCGTAACTTGCTGAAGGTGGCATGTTGCCTAAATTATCTTGCAACAAAACGCGGAACGACGGCCGCGACTTGATGCGCTGATACCAGCTTTTTACTACCGCATGTTCATCCCATGGCATGTCGCCCAAATAATCAAGCGCTGAAATATGGGCTGCTGCTGCCAGATCGGCCAAGGATAACTCATCGCCGGCTAACCACGAATTTTCTTCAACCAAATAAGAGAGATAATTGAGGTGCGATTTAAGGTGCTGGCGCGCGTTACGCACGCGGGCCATATCTGGTGCGCCACCGCCATTTTCAACACTTAAAAACCGGCGCACCACTTTTTCTGAAATTAAAGGCTCTGACACTTCAGTATAAAATTTCACATCAAACCACGCAACCAATCTGCGGATTTCAGCGCGCTTGGTGGCTGTGCCTGGGAGCAGACTTAATGTGCCTCCACGGGTTTCTTCGAGATATTCGGAAAGAGCTTCAATACCACACACAGCAAGGCCGGTATCTTCGACAAACACTGGCAAAATTCCCGATGGGTTATAATCAAACAAAACCTGCGTGGGGGCCCACGGGCGTTCCTCAGCAAGTGTGCAGACTTGGCCATATTCAGCCAAAGCCAAGCGGCTGCGGCGGCTATAGGGGTCGAGGGGGAAATGCAAAAGTTTCGGCATGGCACTCGTATTACGATAAATTAAGGCAATAATGCCGTCATTACACTGGAATTTTTGGGATATAAGCCTGTGGTGCTTGGTCAGCAAGCGATTCGCGGGTTGGGCTTAACGGGGGTTTATATGTCGTTAGAGCAAATTATTGTTTTGGCCTTGATCCAAGGCATCACCGAATATCTGCCAATTTCATCTTCTGGGCATTTGATTTTGGTGCCTGCCTTAACTGGCTGGCGCGATCAAGGTGTGCTCACCGATATGGTGACCAACTTGGGTACTTTATTTGCGACGATGATTTTCTTTTGGCGTGATGTGGTAGCGATGTTTCACGGCCTAATCGACATCCTGAAGCGCCGCAGCACTTATAATTCCAATCTTGTGACCAATGTGATCATCGGTACCATTCCGATTTTAGTGGCTGGGCTTTTGTTAAAAGTGACCCATATGGACGACGTGATCCGCAGCCCCTTGTTGGTTGCGATCAACTCGATCATCTTCGGCTTTCTGCTTTATGCGGCGGATGCTTATGGCTTGATGCGCCGCACGGTTCGCGATCTCACTTGGAAGACCGCTTTGATTATTGGTATCTCGCAAATGTTTTCGCTCAGCCCCGGCACCAGCCGCTCAGGTGTGACCATGACGGCAGGCCGGGCCCTTGGTTTCGTGCGCCCCGAAGCTGCACGGTTTTCATTTCTGCTTTCCATACCCGCCAATGCAGCGGCTTCGATATTCATTATTGGCGATGCACTGAAATCTGGCGAGAGCATTTCGGCACCTGTGATCCTCACAGGCATACTCACCTTCTTCGTTGGCCTTGGAACCATCACTATTTTGATGCGCCTTGTCCGCAACCACAGTTTCCTGCCCTTCGTGCTTTATCGCGTGGCACTGGGCGGCATTATTTTAGGAATGATTTATTCCGGCGTCACATTCGGCACGGTGAACTGACCGGCTTTGCGGAAGCGATAAAGATAGGCAGGCACAATGGCTTCTATGCTGCGCGGGGCGATTCCTAAACCTTGCAGACTGCGTCCATCGGCTTCGGCCCTTGCTGAAACAACATTATCGGTTTTCAGCAGTTCCACTTGATCCATGGTGATTGGCGCATTTGGCAAAATGCCAAGCACGGCACCAAGAAGCGAAGCAACGGGGAAAGGCAAAGGCAACAATACGCGCTTTCTTTGGGTGACAGCCAACACATATTGCATAAGCTCTTTGAAAGTCTTTTGCTCAGGCCCGCCCAGTTCATAAATCTTGCCATCGGGCACACCACGGTCCACCAAGCTTGCTGCGGCTTCAGCAACATCACCCACAAACACGGGTTGAAATTTGGTGGCCGCACCGATCAGCGGAATCACTGGCGAAAAGCGCGCCATGGCGCCGAACTTGTTGAAGAAATTATCTTCTGGCCCAAAAATAATCGAGGGCCTCAATATGATGACGTTGGGAAATGCCGCCTTGGCTTTGGCTTCGCCATCAGCACGCGATTTTACATAGTTGCTGTTTGTGGGCAGATCAGTGCCGAGGCCAGACATATGGATGAAAATTTCAGCCTTGGCGGCGCGGGCGGCTTTGGCCACGGCTTCTGCACCAAACACATGCACCGCATCAAAGCTTTGCGCGCCCGCATCATGGAACACAGCTGTCAAATTTATCACGCCATAAGCGCCATCACAGGCTGCAGCCACTGAAGCTGGAAAGCGCACATTGGCTTGCACCAAAGCAATCTGGCCGGGCGAGCCACTTGATATAACATGCCCAGCCAGATCAGGCCTGCGGCAGGCCACACGCACCCTGAAACCGCGCTTGGCCAAGCTTCTCACCACTTGGCGGCCCACAAAGCCGGAGCCACCAAAAACCGTGATGAGTTTATCTGAGTTTGCTATTGTCACTGGATTACCCTCGAATTTCGAGAAGCCTTTTAGCCTTGGTAAGGCTAGTTTGAAAAGACATGATTTGACAATATGCGCTTTGGCCCACTATGAGGGCCGCAATGCCCTGATGGCGGAATTG
This sequence comes from Hyphomicrobiales bacterium, assembly GCA_031385245.1. Lineage (GTDB taxonomy): Bacteria > Pseudomonadota > Alphaproteobacteria > Rhizobiales > Aestuariivirgaceae > Aestuariivirga. The sequence continues at coordinate 114,256 of JANNBH010000012.1, forward strand.
GTAGACGCGCACGGTTCAGGTCCGTGTACTGAAAGGTGTGGAGGTTCGAGTCCTCTTCAGGGCACCAAATTTATTTTTGAGTTCTGCATATTTTTAAGTGTAATTACTACATAACGCTTGGGTTAAGTTTAGCCCACATGCTTTCAAAAAATTCTTGGTTGACGAGCTCTATATCTGCAGCATTAAAACTCATGTTACTGT
>JANNBH010000037.1:0-3766 GCA_031385245.1 Hyphomicrobiales bacterium
ACGCATCCACAATCCAGTTTCCACAAACACGGCACCTTGCTCCACAGCCCAGTCATGCAGAGGTGTCTTGCGAACAGGTTGAAAGTGATGGCCGGTGAAGGGGCCGGTGAATGCTCCGAAGGACACGGGCGTGTAGAAGGGACGGAATGTAGTGGTGCCCATTTCGGCGATTGATTTGCCGGAAGCTTCCGCAAGAATTGCAATCGTATTTACATTGCCAAGCTTGCCTTGATCTGTGGCCATGCCCGTGGTGGTGTAACGTTTGGCCAGCTCTACATGGCCATAGCCTTCGCGCGCTGCCAAGGGCAAATCTTTTGCGGTGGCATCATTTTGATAATCGATGAAAGCTTTGCCAGTGGATTCTTTTACCCACCAGAAAGGCTGAATGGCGAAGGCTTCATCACAGCATTTTGGTGTGGTGGGAATGCGGCCTTTCATGGTGCCAGCGCGGGCACCATCTGCCAGACATTCAGATAGCAACATGTGCCCCGCCGCACTGCCGATTGCGGTAAATTCTGTGCCCACATCAGGTGGTGTGAAAGCTGCAATGCTTTCATTCCAGATTGGTTTGGCACCACGGTGGCACATGAGGTTTACGATGGGGCTCCAGCCGCCCGACATGGCAACCGCATCACAGGGAATGGAGTGTTTGCCATCATCAATTGCCGCTACGTTCTTACCGCCTTTGACATTTAAAATACGCCCGCCTTTGCGCGTTTCGATAATCGCTTCAACATGAATGCCGTGCCGCTTCATATCTTGCGCGGTGCGTAAGGCTGAATCATTATTGGTGAATATCGCAATTGATTTTCCTGCCGCTGTCGCATAACGATTTGAATAATGCCGCATGGCGGAGGCCAGCATAACGCCCGGCACATCATTGCCGCCGAACACCAATGGCCGCTCTTCGGCACCTGCTGCAAGAACGGCGCGCTTGGCATGAATGCGAAGGTAGCGTTGACGCGGCTCAAAGGGCGCAGGCACCGCCACATGATCATTCACGCGTTCAAGCGCGCCAAAGATGTTGCCATCAAACCAGCCAAAGATTGTGGTGCGCGGTATGAGCGTTACATTTGGAAGTGAAGCCAATTCTGCGATCACGCTTTGCGACCACTCGAAACCTGATTGCCCTGCAATCTCTTCATTTTCAAAAAGCAATGAGCCACCCAGCCGTGAACCTTCATCTGCTAAAATAACGCGGGCACCGGAGCGAGCAGCGGTGAGGGCTGCCATCAACCCAGCAGGGCCGGAACCCACCACTAAGAGATCACAGTGCGCGTATGATTTTTCATAAGTGTCGGGGTCAGCTTCTTTTGACGCTGAACCAAGGCCTGCAGCTTTTCTAATCAGTGGTTCATATATTTTTTCCCAAAAGCTTTTGGGCCACATGAAGGTTTTATAATAAAAGCCTGCAACGAAAATCGACGACGCAAGTGACGTGATTGCACCCACATCAAAATCCAATGATGGCCAGCGGTTTTGGCTTTTGGCAATGAGGCCGTCATAGAGTTCAACCATGGTGGCGCGGGTATTGGCTTCCTTACGGCCGCCATCACGCAATTCCACAAGGGCATTAGGCTCAGAGCTGCCTGCCGAAATCACACCGCGAGGGCGATGATATTTGAAGCTGCGGCCCATGAGATGCACGCCATTGGCGATGAGTGCCGAAGCGAGTGTGTCGCCCTCGTAGCCAGTGAAAGACTTATCGTCGAATTTGAAATTCATGTTTGAAGCGCGGTCGATGAGTCCGCCATTTTTGATGCGAAAGCCTGTCATAGTTTTTGCTTCCGTTTAAAGTTCTTCGCAATTACTGCGCCAAATACTTCGTGGGTTTTGGTGTCGCGCGAAACCACCAGCCACGCGCGGCAGCCGCCTGAGTGATGGGTTAACTCATCGATTTTTCCGCGCGGGTTATCACGCTCGTAGACATAAGCGTGCCAGTTTGGATCATCCAAGCTTTGAGGGCGCTGCACAGTGGCATCGCCCAAGAATGTAAATTCTTCGACGGGCCGCGTTCCGCAATGGGGGCAAGGGATTAGCATCAGTGTAAATTGGGCGTTGCGCCCTGCCCCTTCTCATCAAGCATGTGGCCAGTTTTAAAACGGTCCAGCCTGAATGCAGTTGCAACTTTGTGTGGCTCATCCTTGGCAATCAAATGGGCGTAGCACCAGCCCGAAGCGGGCGTTGCCTTGAAGCCGCCATAACACCAGCCCGCATTTAAATATAATCCGTATACTGATGTTTTATCAATGATCGGTGAGCCATCCATCGACATATCCATCACACCACCCCAAGAGCGCAGAGCCCGCACACGGGCGAGTGATGGGATCATGGCCACACCTGCCTCAATCACATGTTCCACCATCGGCAAATTGCCGCGCTGGGCATAGGAGTTATAGCCATCAATATCGCCGCCAAAAACCAGACCACCTTTGTCTGATTGCGAGACATAGAAATGACCAGCGCCGAATGTGACAACGCCATCAATATAAGGCTTCAAGCCTTCCGATACAAAGGCTTGCAATACATGGCTTTCGATGGGGAGTTTTAATCCGGCCATAGAAGCGACTTCGGATGAATGGCCTGCTGCACAAAGGGCCAGCTTCTTGCATTTAATTTCACCGCGCGAAGTTTGCACGCCAACCACTTTGCCTTTTTCGGTCTTGATGCCTGTCAGTTCGCAGCCTTGCAGAATATCGACCCCGCGCAAATCTGCGCCACGGGCAAAGCCCCAGGCCACAGCATCATGGCGCACGGTGCCGCCGCGCCGTTGTAGCAATCCGCCTTTGATGGGGAAGCGGGCATTTTCATAATCAAAAAACGGATACATATCACGCACGGCTTTGCGGTCTAACAATTCCGCATCCACGCCATCAATTCGCATGGCGTTGCCGCGTCTGGCAAAGGCATCGCGTTGGGCATCGGTGTGGCAAAGATTAAGAACGCCGCGTTGTGAAACCATGGCATTGAAATTAAAATCTTGCTCCAAGCCTTCCCACAATTTCATCGACAATTCATAAAATGGATTATTGCCGAGCAACATATAGTTGGATCGAATGATTGTAGTATTTCGGCCCACGTTGCCAGAGCCAATATAATTTTTCTCCAATACTGCGATATTTTTTAGGCCGTGTTCTTTTGCTAAATAATAAGCCGTGGCTAAGCCATGACCACCACCGCCGACGATGATGATGTCGTATTCTTTTTTCGGCTCAGGTGAACGCCAAGCGGGTGTCCAGTTTTTATGGCCCGACAGGGAGTTCTTAAGAAGTGATAAGATGGAGTATTTCATCAGCAGTCCAGAGTGGTGTCGCGTTCCCATTGGGTGAGATGACGGGCATATTGGTTCCACTCGTTATGTTTCAGCTTGAGATAACCAGAGGATAATTCATCTCCTAAGGCGGAACGCAAAGTTGTATTCTTTTCAAAATTTCGCAAAGCATCAAGCAAATTGAGCGGAAGCTTTTTCAAGTCTTTCACGGTGTGGCTTTGGGTGTACATGTCAATATCGAGCCGTTTGCCCGGATTTATTTTGCGCTCAATGCCATCCATGCCTGCGGCCAAAATTCCGGCGAGCATCAAGTAAGGATTGGCGGATGGATCTGGCAATCGAAATTCACAACGGCCAGCATCAGGAATGCGGACCATATGCGTGCGGTTATTGCCACCGAAGCTAACAGTGTTTGGCGACCATGTTGCACCTGAAATCGTGCGCGGCGCATTGATGCGTTTGTAAGAATTTACCGTTGGGTTGGTGATGGCCACC
>JANNBH010000063.1:0-21964 GCA_031385245.1 Hyphomicrobiales bacterium
GACAAATGCAGTGAGCCGTGGAGCAGCACCTGAGCCTCCCAGCAATTTTCTATTGATTGCCGCATAAGTGAGGATGGCGGGAGCTGCCGAAGGCAACATCATCGCCAGCATCATGGTCCACCACATCATAAAGAGCAGCAACGGATACGTGAAGCCGCCTGAACCATCTGAGAATTCAACCATCATCAGACGGTCTCCCATCTGCACTGTGGCGATCAATCCTATAATGACAACCAAGGCAAGACCCACCAGCACAATCCAGCGTTCATTTTTCGCCGAGAGTTCAATTATCGACATTTTTTCACGAGCCGTTCAAGTTTAATGGACAACACCCTGACCCGTCAGATGCAGCATGGCCAAATGGGCATGACGCCCCTTGGTTTCCAGTTTTATTGGACCCTTTGAGGTTATTGTGCCGCTGGCAAACTCAGCATCGGCATATTCAAATCCTTGCCGGATAGAAACTTTGGCATGATGGGTTTTATTGGTGATCGGGTTGCGAATAGCTTCGGTTTTGACATCAACCACGCCCGGCACACTCAGATGGCCAGTGCAGCTTTCCATATCGACCGAGAAAGCGATGGGCTTGAACATGGGATCGTGAACTTTCTCACACATCGAAATAAACACCTGAAAGAATGTGGCACCGGGTTCAGTGTCTTGCCCTGACATAATTTTGAGCAGAGCCTCGCGTTGCTCTGGGGTGGCGCGTTCATCAACAATCGGTAAAATTTCGCCATGTCCCATATGGATTGCACCCGGCCATGCGGCCGTTGCAGCCCAGCGCAGGCCATCAAGTTTCACCGTACCATAATGACCTTTTTCGATTTGCATCCCCACCGCAGCGCGACAGGTGCCATCGGTGGGCAAAGCGTTAAACTGGCAAGGGCAACCATAGGAACAGTTACAAGAAGCGATCTCAGGACCGCGTATCATCCATTCAGTTAAAGCCATAACAGCCTCCTTCAAACAGAGACCCCCGGACCTCAATTTGGTAGCAGGTTTTATGAAGATTTTCTAGTGATTAGATATCCGTGACTAGTTCACCACTTCACCGGGGTAAGCACCCCAGAGCATTGATTGTTCAACATAACCAGAATAGCCACCCACACTCACATCGCACCAATTGCCATCGCAGGATTTAACCTCGCCCATGGCTCCAGCGGATAAATTGGCCACCACGCCACTTTTTATTGAGGCGCTTTCCTGCAACACTGTGAACTGGTCTTTACGCCAAGGGGCAATCACCACATTGCGCTTGCCGGAAAGCATGTTCTGCAAAATCCAGCCTTCAGCACCTTCGCTATCTCTAATGCGCCGCCAGGTTTCAAACTCGGCGACAATTTCAACTGGCAGACCTTTGCTTTGGAATACCCATGCCACCGGATGATCACTGGAAGGGCCTTTTCGCACATTCACTTTTTCGGCCTTAAGTGTCACAAAGCGCGGGATGGGCAGGCCGGATGCGCCAAGCTGCTGGGCCGCCACATCGGCTTTTCCATCTGCATTACTTTGCACCCGACCAATTTTGCCGATGAATGACCACGCAACGCCTGCCGCAAGCCCAAGGCAAGCCAGAACCACAAATGTGGTTGCTATGCGTTGGCGGGTTCTTGCAGGTTTGGCCACGGTCAATTTTCCTAAAACTCCCCCAATGACTGCCAAGTCAAGGTTAAGATTGTGTCAACGCAAGGGCCGCGCTAGGAAGCGGCATGACCCAAAGCACTTATAAAATAACCGCCAAGAATCTGATGGCTAAGGGCTGGTCTAGCCTGTGGCAGATGAAAGTGGATGCGAAACTTCGCAATGGCACCCATGTGGAACTGGACCGTGAAGTGGCCGACCATGGCCATGGCGCATCCATTTTGCCCATAGATAAAGAACGAGGCACTGTGCTGCTGGTGCGCCAGTGGCGGGCGGGGGCAGCTTTTACCGGCCATGATGGCTGGTTGATTGAAACCTGTGCGGGTCTTCTGGATGCTGACGATCCCGTGGGCTGTGCTGCCCGTGAAGCTTACGAAGAGCTTGGCACCAACGTTCATAACATCAAACATCTCGGCGATTGTTTTTCAACGCCGGGTGCTGTGTCTGAAAGAATCAGCCTTTTTATTGCTGACTATAGTTTAGCCGATAGAGTGAGCGCTGGGGGTGGCTTGGCTTCGGAACATGAAGACATTGAAGTTCTCGAAATGCCACTGCTTGAGGCTTATGGCTTGATTGCCAGCGGCGGCATTGTGGATGCAAAAACCATTATCTTGTTGCAATATGCGATTTTGACCCTCCGTGTCTAATCATAAGATTCTGATCAGTTATGAAAAAACTGTAGTTTGCGGCAAGCCGCTTTGCCGTTAGAAGGCAGACAAAGGAGACACCATCATATGACCATCACGCGCCGCAATTTACTCTCGCTTTCCGCAGCAGCAGGCCTTGCTCCCTTTTTCTCACCTATTGCACAAGCCGCAGATTGGAGTGCCATTGAAGCAGAAGCAAAAGGCCAAGAGGTTTATTTCAATGCCTGGGCCGGTGCTGACACAATCAATGCCTATATTGCATGGGTGGGGGAGCAGGTGAAGACGCGTTATGGTGTGACGTTGAATCATGTAAAAATCACTGATACTGCTGAAGTTGTAAAACGCGTGCGCGATGAAGTGGCCGCTGGCAAGGCTGATGGTTCGGTCGATCTGGTGTGGATCAATGGCGAAAATTTCCGCACACTGAAAACCGAAAAATTATTGTTTGGACCCTTCACAGGAAGCTTGCCCAATTTTGCAAATGTCGATGTGGCGGGCAAGCCTACGACATTGCAGGATTTCACTGAATCTGTTGATGGTTTAGAAAGCCCATGGGGCATGGCGCAATTTACATTCTTTGGCGATGGTGCAAAAATTTCTGCTCCGCCAAAAAGTATGATGGAACTCGCAGCTTTCGCAAAAGCCAACCCGGGCCGCGTGGCTTTTCCCGCCCCTCCAGATTTTCACGGCACAACATTTCTAAAACAAGCTTTGTTCGAAGCAACCTCTGACAAAAGTATTTTTGCAAAAGTGATTGATGCAGGTGCATTCGCAGAAACGGCAAAACCTTGGCTGGCTTTCTTGGATGACATCCGCCCATCACTGTGGCGTGAAGGTAAGCAATATCCAAAATCGCAAAGTGAAATCACGCAAATGGTGGCTGATGGTGAATTGCTGATCGGCCTCACCTTCAATCCCAATGAGCCAGCAAATTTGGTTGCGGCTGGCACTTTGCCAAAAACCACGATTGCTTGGCAACATGCGGGCGGCACCATTGGCAATTCACATTTCGTGGCCATTCCCACCAATGCAAAAGCCAAAGCGGCAGCACAGGTGGTGGCGAATTTTCTGCTCTCGGCTGAAGCACAAGCACGCAAGAATGATTTGAAAATCTGGGGTGATCCTACAGTGTTGGATCTGACTAAATTATCGGGCGAGGATGCCAAGCAATTTGCAACCCTTCCAGCCCCCGGCAGTGTTATATTTCCAGGCCCAGCAATTTTAGAACCCCATGCAAGCTTTGTAGCGTTGATTGAATCCACTTGGCTTGAACATTACGGCAAGGGTTGATCACAATTACTGTTGACCACAGCTCTTTTAACCGTCACCCCTGCGAAAGCGGGGGCCCAGCTTTAAAGTCGGAATGTGGTTCGAAGCTGGTTTCCTGCTTTCGCGGGAATGACGGATTGGTGGAGGTAAAAGCAAAATGAAAAAAGCTGCATTTGCATTTCCCCTCGTATTTCTTTTCGCGTTTCCACTCACTGTCAGTCTCATTTTTGCAATGAGCGAAATCTTCAATGTAACTGGCTGGGCAGCGCTCTTCGCCCACCCGCAACTTTGGCCTGCCTTGCAACTTTCATTATTCACAGGGATCGCCAGCACGAGCTTCTCATTGCTTGCTGCTGTGTTCGTTGTGTCTGGCCTCTACCAAACTAAAAATTGGCCGCGTCTGTCATCCCATATTGGGGCCATGCTGGCAGTGCCACATTTGGCTATGGCCATTGGCATTTCATTTTTAATAATGCCCAGCGGATTTATTGCACGCTTACTTGCGTTGTTTGCGGGGTGGACTGTCCCCCCCAACTGGATCACCACACATGACCCTTATGGCTTGGCTTTAATTGCCTGCTTGGTAATTAAAGAAACACCATTTCTTATTTGGATTCTTGCCAGCGTTTTAAATCGCGAAGATGTGCAGAGGAATTTTAATGGCCAGCGCAAAGTCGCTTCAAGTTTGGGCCATGATTTAAAATCAATTTGGGTGCGCGTTTTTCTGCCACAGATTTTACCAAAACTTTCGTGGCCTATTCTGGCGGTGTTTACCTATGCCGCAACGGTGGTTGATATGGCCTTGGTCATTGGCCCAACCCAGCCACCAACCCTTGCCATCATCATATGGACAGATATCAATGATGCTGAAGTTTTGCACAATGCACGCGGTGCTGTGGGGGCGATATTTTTATCTCTTGCTGTTGCACTGACTGCACTTTTTGTTTGGGGTATTGGTAAGATGATAGCGACGAGGCGCAATTGGTTGGTGAGGGGACCATCATTCAAAACGAGACCTCGTCTATATCTCACTCGCATTCTGCTCTTAAAGTTCACTGCAATTTATGTAGTGGCAATCGCCACCCTCATCCTTCTTTCCTTTGCACCCTTATGGCCGTTTCCACTTCTGTGGCCGCATACACTTGATGTTGCTGCGTGGCTGCGTGTGTGTGGCAATCCATCTTCGCTCATCACCAGTCTTCTCCTCGCCATCACAACAACGGTAACTGCCCTAACACTGATTGTTGCGTGGATCGAAAGCCAGCCGAAAAGCCGCGATAAAATTGTCTTGCGTCTCAGCCTCATTGCTCTGGGCCTTCCAACCATTTTATTGTCGCTTGGTCAGTATCGCGCATTCTTACAAATAGGTTTAATTGGAACCGCGCCTGGATTATTTCTTGCTCATCTCATCCCAGTTACTGCCTATATGTTCATCGTTCTTGCTGGTCCTTACCGAAGTTTTGATCCACGCTGGCGCTCTTCGGCTTCGGGTCTCCTCGCAAGCTTCTCGCGTTTTTTATGGAACATAAAATTACCACTGCTCAAAGCGCCTTTGCTGGCCGCCAGCGCCATTGGCTTTGCAGTTAGTTTTAGCCAATATGTGCCAGCGCAGCTGATTGCCGCTGGCCGTTATTCAACTTTACCCATGGAGGCCGTGACGCTGACGTCTGGAATCAACCGTCCACTTAACGCAGCCTTTGCGTTGCTGTTAATGGCGCCGCCCTTGCTGGCATTTGGTGCTGCAGCTTATTTCGGCAGAAGCCGCTGGAGAAGTATATGAGTTTGGTTCTTGAAAACATATCTGTCTATGTTGGAGACAAGCGCATTTTTGAACCGCACTCGCTTAGCATTGCACCCGGAGAAATAGTAACCGTAATGGGCCGTAGCGGCAGTGGTAAAACTTCTTTGCTCTCGGCTGTGGCTGGTGATTTACCAGAACGACTGTACTCCGTCGGCGAAGTGATTTTGAATAATCTGAACCTAACCCGCATTGCCCCAGAGCGCCGCCGCATTGGTCGCTTGTTTCAAGATGACCTTTTGTTTCCTCATCTCACAGTGCGAGAAAATCTTTTATTCGGCATGGCGCGTGGACCACAACATGAGCGTGAAGCGATGCTGAAAACGGCTCTGCAACGCTTAGAGCTTGAGGGGTTCGAGAACCGCGCACCCCATACATTGTCTGGCGGGCAGCGTTCGCGCGTGGCTCTCATGCGCGCCCTTCTGGCCAAGCCTGATGCCATGCTGCTTGATGAGCCGTTCAGCAAGTTGGATAAAATTCTTCGGGCCACCATCCGCGATTATACCTTCGCACATTTGCGGGCGCGCAAAATTCCAACGCTCTTGGTCACCCATGATCCTGAAGATGTGCCAGAAGGTGGAAGAGTCATTCATGTTTGATCGCATTGCTCTGAAGCTTACCAAACCACTCGTTGATGCAGCAGCGGTTCGCGTCCACCGTGCTGGCTACACTGCCGATCAGGTGACGTTGACCGCTTTTGGTTTTGGCATTGCGGCTGCGCTGCTAATTGCTGTGGGGGATAGTTATTTAGCCATTCTGCCATTGATCGTAGGACGTATTCTCGATGGTCTTGATGGGGCCTTGGCTCGGCTCAGCCAAACCACGGATCGCGGCGCCTTCCTCGATATCAGCCTCGATTTTCTCTTCTATGCTTCAGTACCTTTAGCCTTTGCAACAATTGACCCGTTGGCCGCAGCAGTTCTGCTCGCTGCCTTCATCGGGACAGGCACTAGTTTTCTGGCCTACGCCATTATTGCTGAAAAGCGTGGCGACAAGAGTGCTGACTATCCCACAAAATCATTCTATTATTTAGGCGGGCTGACTGAGGGGGCTGAGACCATCACCTGCTTCGTGCTTATGTGTCTGTGGCCGCAGCACTTCGCGATATTTGCCTATATCTACGCCACGATGTGTTGCGTGACGACGGCTACGCGGCTGCTGGCCGGCTGGAAGAGCTTTGATACAAAAAATTAACGAAAAAATTTCCTCCAAGCCAAAATAATTCTTGAATGTAACACACGAATCCATCATATGCGCCTCACCAGAAGTCGCACGTGCCGCAAGGTCTCCCCAAAGCAACGACGGTGTAAGGTTTTTTGGTCTCTGCTGGCTCTCCATCGGCCAGTGGTTCTGAGAGGCACCACTATCATTGCCGTAACAGCGATTGGGTTCCCCATTCAAAATTAAGGCGCAACAGTTTGGTTAACGCGTATTAACGTTTCCATCACGTTTATGCGGGAAAAGCCATCTGCCACTTGAACTCTTGATTCGGGAGATTTGACCTATGGCCACCACTGCACGCATTTTAGATTTTTTGCGAACCGAAAAACCAGAAGGCCCCTGCCTTGTGGTTGATCTAAACGTGATCCGTGATAATTACGCGGCCTTTGACCGCGCTATGCCCGGCACGCGCATTTTTTATGCTGTGAAGGCAAATCCAGCGCCAGAAATTCTCTCGCTCCTTGCATCGATGGGTTCAAATTTCGACACTGCTTCGGTTGTTGAAATTGAAATGGCCCTTGCTGCTGGAGCTTCACCTGATCGTATTTCATTCGGCAACACCATCAAGAAAGAACGCGATGTGGCCAAAGCTCATGCTTATGGCGTGTCGCTATTTGCGGTCGATTCCGTTGAAGAAGTTGAAAAAGTGGCCCGCGCTGCCCCCGGCGCAAAAGTATTCTGCCGCATTCTCACTGATGGTGCCGGTGCTGAATGGCCTTTGAGCCGCAAATTCGGTTGCGAGCCTTCCATGGCAACCGACGTGTTGATGCACGCTCATAAATTAGGCCTCAATGCCAATGGCATTTCCTTCCATGTGGGTTCGCAACAAACTCGTCTGGGTGCGTGGGATACAGCGCTTGAGCAAGCCAAGACTATTTTTGACGAATGCGCTGCTGTTGGCATTCAATTGCAAATGGTCAATCTTGGTGGCGGCTTCCCGACCAAATATCTCAAAGCCGTTCCCGGCACCAATGCCTATGCCAATGCCATCCATGATGGCCTTGCAAAACATTTCGGTAATGCCATTCCTGAAACAATCATCGAACCAGGCCGTGGCATGGTGGGCAATGCCGGTGTGATCAAAGCTGAAGTGGTTTTGGTGTCGAAGAAACATGCCAATGATAACCTCCGATGGGTTTATTTAGACATTGGTAAATTTGGCGGCCTTGCTGAAACTATGGACGAAGCAATTCGCTATCCAATCGTAACAGCCAAAGATGGCGATGCCAAAGCCCCATGCGTGATCGCAGGCCCAACATGCGATTCAGCAGATGTGCTCTACGAAAAGACGCCATATGATTTGCCCATCACACTTTCAGTGGGCGATGATGTGTTGATCGAAAGCTGTGGCGCTTACACCACGACTTATGCGTCCGTCGCCTTCAACGGCTTCCCGCCGCTGAAGTCTTACGTCATCTAAACTTCACACAATAATCTATCCCTCTTTGGTGTTTTGGAGACTTTCAATGGTCACAATTCGTGCTGAAATTTCGTCTGATGTCGGTGCTAGAGAAGCTTTGCTTAACCGTGGCTTTGGCCCGGCGCGCTTTCGCAAGACTTCGGAGAAGTTACGCAAAGATCGTGTTGCCGCGTTTGCTTTCACTGCCTTTAACGACAAAGGCAATGTGATTGGCACGGTGCGCCTGTGGAACATCATTGCTGGCTCGGCTGGCCCATCACTGTTGCTTGGCCCTTTGGCTGTAGATGCTGCGGCTCAAGGGCAAGGCATTGGTGCCACTTTGATGAACCATGCCATTGCCGCTGCTAAGGTCGAAGGACATGATTCAATTTTATTGGTGGGTGATGCGCCTTACTATGCGCGCTTTGGCTTTTCGCAAAGCCTCACACGAAGCTTGCATTTGCCTGGCCCAGTAGACCGTGCTCGTTTCCTAGGGTTAGAACTCACCGAGCAAGCCTTGGATGGCGCAGAAGGTTTGATTGCTGCTTCTGGCGAAATAACCGAAGCCCTGCAAGTGGCGGCCTAAAAACTCTTCCAGCCTTTTGAACGCATCACGGCAATGCTGAAGCGTGCGTGCAAAGCGGCACTCAAGGGGGCTGTTGGAAAATAATTTCTTTGGGGCGGCGGCAGTGGGGGGAGGTGCGTTATGCCTGCCCCCAGCATAGCCATGCGCGCCACACCTAAGCCGGTGAGATCAGTGGAGCCTGCAACAGTCACATTGCGATTCAAAGCATTAGCGAGGAACTGCCCAAAATAGGGGTTGGCCGCCAATCCCCCATCAATAGAAATGAAGCTGCCCTTGGCTCCCAGCCTGCTCATGGCCTGCACCACTTCGCAAGCCCGGAGCGCCACCCCTTCAAGCACCGCCTGCATCATATCTTGCTTAGTCGTATCAAGCCCCAGCCCAAGCCAAAGCCCAGAGGCGTTACGGTCCCAATGCGGAGCGGCCAAGCCTGAAAGTGCGGGCACAAAAGCAAGGCCGCGCGAAATTGCGGTTTCAGCAGCGAAAGAATTGATTTCAGCATATTCGCTGAACAGCCCCAGCCCTTTGGCCCAATTCACGGCAGACGCTGCATTATAAATTCCGCCATCAACAGCAAAGAGTGCTGGCTCATCAACAATCTTCCATGCGACGGTAGGAAGCAATCCTGACGCATTTTTTTCAGGTCGGGTTTGACCTGTAATCGCCAAAGCAAATGCGCCCGTACCAAATGTAATCTTCGCATCACCTTGTTTGGCGCAACCATGGCCGAACAGGGCGGCTTGTTGGTCCACCATGCTGGCCGTCACAGGTGCTTTTCCAATAAAACCAAATGGCGCTGTGGTATCTCTAATCTCCGGCAAACAGTCTTGCGGCACTCCGAAAAGTTCACACAGCTCATCATCCCATTGCAACGTGTCGAGTGACATGAGCGAGGTGCGAGAGGCAGTAGTTATGTCCGTTGCAAACTCACCAGTGAGACGATCCAGAAAAAATGAATCACTGGTGCCCAGTCGCAAACGGCCAAGCTTTAATAGGTCTTGTGCGGCTTCAACATGATCAATAATCCAGCGCATTTTGCTGGCAGAAAAATAAGGGTCCAGCGGCAAGCCCGCTTTGCCTTGGGTAAGTGCCTCAGCACCATCGGACTTCAGTTTTTCAGTCACATCTTTGGTGCGGTCATCTTGCCACACAATTGCATTGTAAATCGGTTTGCCGGTTTCAGAATCCCACGCCACCAAAGTCTCGCCTTGATTTGCAATGCCGATTGCATCCACCATTCCAGCTTTTTTGATGCAAGACGAAATATGTTTCAGCAGCTCTTCGGCATCATGTTCCACCCATCCGGCTTGCGGATAAATTTGCTCATGCTCATAAGATGCTAGTTTTGTAAAGGTGCCATCTTCTTCAAGCGTGAAGGCTTTGGTTCCCGTGGTGCCTTGATCAATGGCCAGAACTTTCATGCAAGTTCCTTGGCGATATTTTCTGCAAGGAGTCGCGCATCAACAAAGCAGCGCCCCGCCGTGTTGACCGTGCCCAACACATTGCCTGATTTTACAACCTGCGAAGATGAGTTTGAAAGCAATGCTATTTCAGGCACAAATTTTCCAGTGAGGACCACGCCATCACAAACGATCATCTTCCGCGCCCCGCCGCGCTCAACCTCGACGGCTTCGACTTTCGTGCTGCCATGAATGGCAATGAGTTTGGTTTTGGTTTGCACTGGCACACCATAGCGCAGCTTGGAGCCAAGCGGAAAATACCACGGTGCGTCAAGCTTTGCTTCTTCGGCAAAAATACCAACAGGTTTTATGCCCACATGTTTGCATGTCATCAAAGCAGAAAACGTCACCCATTCATTGCCGATGATTGCCGGATTTGAAAATGGCCTTTCGTTTTTCAAATAAATTGTTTGCTGCAATGTTCCAGTGTTCATCACCCCTTGCAAACGATTGCCGCCAATCAATCTTGCCGAACGCGAAGTTTCGCGTGTGCCGGTAGCCAACACCACACGCTTGGCACTCATATCGGAAATGCCCTTAGCCGAATGAACACGCAAACTGCCGCGCAAGGTGAATTCGAGAACCGTGGTGCTGGTGCGAATGTCGATGCCATCTGCGGATTTGAGAATTTTTTTGGCGAAGTTTGGGCCAGTCATTAAGCGCTTGTGGCTTTCCCACCCGAATCCAAAATGCCCGCAATGGCGTGGCACTCCGCCAGCGTGCGTTTCGCGCTCAAGCAAGACCACATCTTTCACGCCCAATTCACGCAAGCGAATAGCAGTTGCTAATCCAGCAGGCCCAGCACCAATGATAATCACATCATGGTTTTCCATCGGAAGCCTCCTTAAAAAGGGAGGCAACTTCGGCACCACAATAAAATCCTTGGCAGCGGCCCATCATGGCGCGGGTGCGGCGCTTCACGCCGCCTATGTCACAAGCAGGCAATGGCCCTTGGCAGGCCGCTTCAATTTCACCACGCGTCACCCATTCACAATGGCAGACAATCTCACCACCTTTCATATAAGGTCGGATAGAATGCTCAGCGAGAGTGGGCACCGGTGTGAAAATTGGAGTGGGTGGTTTCTTCGGCAGCTTGCCAAAATTTTTCGCGTAAAGTTTTGCCACATGCTGCGCGATGCCCAGCGACCCGGTGAGACCCGTCGAACGAATGCCCGCAACGGTGATCCAGTTCTGTTTAGCAAGTGCTTCGATGATATAATCATTATGCTCCGTTGCAGGGCGAAGGCCAGCGTAAACAGCAGTGACATTCACATCAATGAGCGCTGGCACAATTTCAATGGCGCGGGTTTTGAGTTTTTCGAGTGTGGTGGAATCGGTTGAACCATTTTCACGTTCGTCGGTTTCTTCTGCGGTGGGGCCGATGGCGAGATTGCCAAATATGGTTCTGAATAAGACCACACCTTTAGTGCGCTCATTTGGAACTGGCAGTATGATGCTCCGCACCAGTTTGGAAGCAGGCTTATCAAACACCACGAATTGGCCTTTGCGAGGTTTGATGGTGAAAGGTGCTGGCCGCGCCAATGCTTCAACATGGTCCCCAAACAATCCCCCCGCGTTTATCACCACGCGCGCTGCGATGCCCACCAGTTGCCACTCGTCTTTTACCAATTTGGCTTTGGTCACTTCGCAGTTACGCATGATCACTGCACCATGCGCTATAGCTTGCTGCGCGTAAGCAAGTGGTGCTGACCAGGGATCAATCACATGCTCGCCGGGCACCAACACACCGCCCAAAATTGTTTTTGCAAGTTGATGCTCACGGATCCGCAGTTCAATTTGCGACAGCTTTCGAACATCAGCAACGCCATTGGCATGGGCCTTCTTGATGATGCCATCGAGTGCCGCCAATTCCTCTTCTGTCCATGCGGCAACCACAGCACCAGTTTCCAGCAACGGCAGATTTAATTTCTGGCGAATGTCGAGATATTCGGTATAGCCTGTCTTCATACATTGAAGTTCAATGCTCTTGGCCGGTGCATCAAAGCCAGTGTGCAGCAAGGCGCTGTTGCCTTTGGAAGCGCCGGATAGAATATCAGCACCCTTTTCCAGTAGAACGCATTTCAAGCCGGCCATGGCAAAGCGGCGCAAGATGGCCAGCCCCACCACGCCACCGCCAATTATAGCAATATCGAATCTCTTATCCATGATCACATACTTGCACATAAAAAAGGGCGGCCAAATGACCGCCCTTCTTAAAATTCTATAAGTTTATTTTGCCATGGCTTTTTCAGCAGCAGCGATAGCCGCTTGACGTTTAGCAATTTCGCCACCCACCGGTGGGCCAGCAAAACGCTTGCCTTGCAGCATGAACACCAAAATGGCCATCACAACAGCAATTGCAATTCCGGCATAAGTGCCAAAGCTATCACCTTCCACATGCCAGAAATAATAAACGGCAGCAGCAGTCAGTGCGGCAAACAGCAGGCCAATTGGCATACGACCTTCCATCGATTGCCAGAAGCCAATCAAAGCAAGGATCATAATAACAATCAGATAGCCCACTTTTTCTTGTGGTGGCTGAATGCCAACATAGATGAGAATGGCGCAGCCAATAACGGCCAAACCAGCAACCAGCATGGAAGCGCCCTTCAGATTGAACGGGCCCTTGTTTTTCCAACCACCAGCCGATTCAGCTTTGAGCGCTGCACCAATTGGCATCAGATAAGAAAGATACAAGAACACAGCGCAACCTGTGGAGAGCACAAGGAACGCACCACCATAAAGTGTTGCCGCAATCGAGAGGATACCACCAACCCAAATTGCTGCGCCTGGTGTGCGATATTGTGCACTTACAGTTTTCAACGTGTCGGATGCTGGCAAACCACCATCACGCGCAAAGGCATACATCATGCGTGAGCAAGATGTGAGACCAGCAAGCGCGCAGAGGAAGTTTGAAACAACAATGCCAATGATGATGAGTGAGCGCAGAATGCCTGGCATCTGCACTTGAGCAATCAACCAGTTAAACGCATTCCAACCTTGGGCAGCACCAGCTGAAACACCATCAAGTGTGACTACGCCAGCTGCATCCTTTTGGTCTGGAAGGGCCAGAACGAAAGAGCACACCATCACATAGCCAACCAAGAATGACCAAAACACTGAGCGGAGCATACCTTTTGGCACTTCCTTCTGAGCATCGCGGGTTTCTTCGGACGTGTGAGCGGAAGCATCAAAGCCAGTGATTGTATAAACCACATGCAGCAGGCCGATGAGGAACACATAACCCGTTGCCGCAGCAGCAGGCCACACATTGCCGCCCGTTTCACCAGAGTAATTGTGGAAGGTGAACAGACGACCAAATTCGTGGCTATCAGCAAATGCCAACATCGCAATTGTTAAAACGATTGCCGTTGCCAAGATGATGTAGCCACTCCAATCGGTGAGGATGGTGGTGAGGCGCAGGAAATAATGATTGAGCAGAGCCTGCAAAACAGTAACGGCAGTAATGAAAATGGTTTGAATCCACCAGCCATTAGAGAATTCGCCTGATGGAACCCAACCTGAAACATCCATGCCTAGCACTTGTGCGAGGAACAAATCGCGGAACAGATTAAACAAGCCCCAGTTCACCGATGACACCACGAACAGCAAGCCGAGCAAATTGAACCACGCCGAAGCCCAGCCAAAGCCGCGCCCGCCAAGAATGGACGACCAGTGGTAAATGCCACCTGCTGTCGGATAAGACGATGCAATTTGGCCCATGGCAGCTGCCACGAGCAATGCGAAAATTGAACCCAGCGGCCAAACAATGCCGATTGAAGCACCACCGCCAGCACTCAGTGCGACCGGAAATGCAGTGATGCCACCTGCCACGATGCAGATGATAGCAAATGAAATTGCGAAGTTCTGAAACGCGCCCATACGGCGGGTTAATTCCTGAGCATAGCCCATTCCGTGAAGGACTTTTTCGTCCTCGGTCATATGTGTATTGTCAGCCATTATGGCACTCCCTAGCGCGTTCAAGGGCGGAACGGCATTTCATTGATTTTAATTCCGTGCAAACATTCCCCCGCTCGCACAGTTAACAACCCCTTAACAGCATTGTGGCCGCTTTGTGGCAAAGCGTCAACCACGCTTGATGAGTCCAGTGTGCAGTGCAGCAAGTCTCGTTGATATTTCCTCACCTCTTGGCCTCACGTCTCGCCAATCAGGAAAATCTCATGCTAGGCTTTAGGCATGACCGATATTCAAAATCATCGCCGCAGCGGCGGCCGTGACGCCAGACGCGCCCTTCGCGCAGCCCCCATGCTCTCATTCCCGACGCTGGTGCGCGAAATCCCCACCTACGAATTGCTACCCGAAGATGCGGTGGAGTTGATCCACCAAGAATCGCTCAAGATATTAGAAGAAGTGGGCTGCGAATTCCGTGATGACCAAGCCCCGGCCATGTGGAAAGCGGCCGGTGCCGATGTGCAAGGCACGCTGGTGAAAATTGATCGTGGGCTTCTGATGGAGCTGATCGCCAAAGTTCCATCCGAATTCACTTTAAATGCCCGCAACCCAGAACGCACCGTAAAAGTGGGTGGCAAAAACACAGTGTTTGTGCCGATGTATGGCGCACCTTATGTGCGTGATCTTGAAGGCAAGCGCCGTTATGGTTCGCTCGACGATTTGCAGAATTTTCACAAGCTGGCCTACATGTCGCCGCAACTACACTCCACCAGTTCGATAATCTGCGAGCCGATGGAAATTCCGGTCCCCAAGCGCCACCTGCATATCATTCAATCAGCCCTCACCCACTCCGACAAACCCTTCATGGGCATCGTCACGTCTAAAGAACGCGCCGAAGATGTGATGCATATGGCGGGCATTGTGTTTGGCCAAGACTATGTGAAAGATAATCCCGTCGTCGTCTCCATCACCAATTGCAATTCACCCTTGGTGTGGGACCAGACCATGCTGGATGCGATGCGGGTTTATGCGTCGCATAATCAACCGGTTATCTTAGCACCCTTTGCGCTGTGCGGTGCATCTACTTCGGCTTCTGCCATTGGTGCAGTCGCACAAGTGAATGCCGAAGCTTTGGCGGGCGTGGCTTTCACTCAATTGATCAGGCCCGGGTCTCCCCAAATTTATGGGCAGTTTATGGTGACGGTGGATATGAAAACGGGAGCACCCATGGGGGGAACACCAGAAGCCGCACAAATGATGTTTGTGATGGGGCAGTTGGCGCGCAAATATAAATTGCCGTGGCGCACCTCAGGATTTCATGTGGGTTCCAAAATCAATGATGCTCAAGCCGGCTATGAAGCAAATATGCTGATGCACGCTGCCATATTATCAGGCGCGAATTACATTTGGCATGTGGCGGGCTGGCTGGAAGCGGGGCTGGCGTGTGGCTATTCTAAATTTATGACGGATTGCGAGCAACTGGGTGGCTGGTATAAATATGCAGGCGGCCTCAAATTTGATGACTTCAAAGAGGCGATGGCGGCGGTTCGTGAAGTGGGGCCAGCAGGACACTTCCTCGGAACGGCACATACGCTAGAGCATTTTGAAAAAGCCTTCTTCATGCCATCGATTATGGATTTCAACTCCTACGAACAATGGAACGCCGAAGGTGCCAAAGACCACGACACACGCGGCCGCGACAAAGCCAAGGCCATGTTAGCCGCTTACGAAAAACCGAAAATGGATGAAGGTATTGCTGAGGCTCTGGCGGAATTCGTGGCAAAGCGCGAACGCGAATTGCCGAACAGTGTAAGCTAATGCAAATCTATATTGATGCTGATGCCTGCCCGGTGAAAGATGAAGCTGCAAAAGTTGCGGCGCGGCATAACTTGATCATCCATTATGTTTCCAACTCTCACATGCGTTTGCCATTGGGCGAAAATGTGAAGCGCGTAGTTGTGATGGCTGGTGCTGATGCGGCGGATGATTGGATTGTTGAGCAAATCCTGCCCAATGATATTGTGGTAACGGCGGATATTCCACTGGCGGCGCGTGCCCATAAAAAAGGGGCTCGTGTAATTTCAAACAGCGGCAAGGCTTTTACCGAAGACTCAATTCATATGGCTTTGGCCATGCGTAACTTAATGACTGATCTGCGCGAGACCACAGAGATGCGCGGCACTAATGCAGAATTTACCCCGCGCGATCGGTCGCAGTTTTTGCAGGCGATGGAAACGGCTATTCAACTTATAAAGCGCAGTGTATAGCCCGACCATGCAAGATTACATCACCTCAGCCCTCGCCACATTACTTGTAGTGGCCGATCCGATTTTTCTCAGCGCGGTTTTCCTCGGCCTAACCAATGGGCTTTCAGACAAGGATCGCAGTGAAGTTGCTTTGCGCGGTTCCATCATTGCACTGGTTATTTTGATTGCTGCTGGGCTTGGTGGTGCAAAGCTGCTCTCGCTTTTGGGCATCTCTCTTTCCGCTTTTCGCATTGCGGGTGGCTTGTTGCTTTTATCAGCAGCTGCTGAAATGGTTTTTGATCGTCGGTCGGCTCGCATTCAAGACACGGCTAAAACAGCGGTTGATGTTGACCATGTGAAAAACATTGCGGCCTTTCCTTTGGCTATTCCATTGATTGCGGGCCCGGGTGCTATTACTGCGATGATTCTACTGGCCGGAAAAACTGATGGCAATGTGATGATGCTTGGCGCTTTGTTTGCTGTTACTGCTGTAGTCATGCTGGCCTGCTATTTTAGCTTTCGGATGGCCGATAAAATTTCCAAGACTATGGGGATCACAGGACGTGCCGTCATCTCGCGCTTGCTTGGGATTATTCTCGCAGCCTTGGCCGTGCAGTTTGTGATTGATGGTGTTACGCCGCTCGTTCACTGATGCAGATGCCATGCCAGATTTTCAGATCACCTTAAAAATCTAACATCCAATTGATTTCATTGTATAGTTTTTAGATTTAATCGGCTTTTGCTAATTTCTATATTTTTCCAAACGGTCAAAAATTGTGCAGCGCAGCATCTAAAAAGGCAGCACTAGAGAGGATGGCTGGTTTTTAGCCATTTGCCAAAACGCTCTAAACCTTCGACCAATTGGCTGGGTTCTTTCAAATAGCACATCCGCAAATAGCCTTCGCCGCCTTGACCAAAAGTGCCGCCCGGGGCAAAGCCCACATTGGCTTCATCAATGATACGCAAGGTTGTTGCCATTGAATCTGTCATGCCATCAATTCCAAAGAACATGTAAAACGCACCATCGGGAATGGCGAGGCGGATTTGTGGGAAAGCTTGCAAGGCATCCACTACAGCATCGCGATTGGCGCGAGCCTTGGCCACTTGTGCTGTGATAAAATCTTCGCCCTCATCCAAAGCAGTCACACAGCCGCGCTGCAGAAACACCGCAGTACCACTGGTGTTATATTGAATCACGCGCTCAATGGTGGCAGCCAGAGCCTTAGGGGCCTGTAACCAGCCCACGCGCCAGCCGGTCATGGCCCAATTTTTTGAGAAGGTGTTGCAGAGCAGAAGCTGCTCTTCCGTATCGCACACATCTAAGAACGAAGGCGCACGTTCGCCCTCATAATAAAAGCGCGCATAGACTTCGTCAGCCAAAATCCAAATTCCACGTTTGCGGCAGGCATCGCGAATGGCAATGAGTTCGGCTTTAGTCGCCGTCCAACCAAGTGGATTTGACGGCGAATTGAGGCAAATGGCTCTGGTGCGCGGGGTGACGGCGGCAATCAACCTATTTAAATCCAGCGCCCATTTACCGTTCGAGATGGTCATTGGAACTTCAACAGGACGCGAACCTTGTATACGTAAAGGACCTGCATAATTTGGCCAAGCCGGAGTTGGGATGATGATTTCATCGCCTTCGCCAGCAATCATTTGAATAGCGGTTTGAATGGCTTGCATACCGCCACCTGTCACTAGAAAATTTGCTGCGTCAAAGGCACGACCATAGTGACGCGTGTGATAGCACGCCAAAGCTTCACGCAATTCCGGAATGCCACCTTGATAGGTGTAAAAAGTTTCGCCGCGAAGAAGGCTTTCCGTGGCAGGGCGACAAAACGCTTCAGGCGTTGGCGCTGTGCCTTGACCCGACCAAAATGGAATTATCCCCGGTTTGGTGAAGCCATGCATGGCGGCTGTGACAATGCCGCTTTCTGGTTCGGCTTGAACTTGCGGTGTGAGGGCTTTGAGAATCTGGTTCATGGCCTCTTATGGCAACAAAAAACCCGGGCGACCAGCACCCGGGTTTCATAGCGCTATGCGAGAAATTACTTCTTCTTGGCGGCAGCCTTTGGAGCTGCAGCTTTAGGAGCCAGTGCATCACGGATTTCTTTCAGCAAAACTTCTGATGTTGAAGCTGCTGCTGGTGGTGCTGGTGGTTCAGCCTTCTTCATGCGGTTTGACATTTTCACCAATTGCAGAAGGATGAATGCGAGGATCAAAAAATTGATCAGCACAGTGATGAAATTGCCATAGCCGAAAGTGGCACCTTGCTTTGCGGCATCAGCATAGTTTGTTGCATTTACAGCAGAGCTGAGGCCCAAGAAATAATTGCTGAAATTTACACCGCCAGTTACAGCGCCTACGATTGGCATAATCAAATCACCCACCATCGAGTCAACGATCTTGCCGAATGCGCCGCCCATGATCACGCCGATTGCGAGATCGAATGCGTTGCCTTTAAACGCAAAATTTTTAAATTCAGTCCACATAGGTTTAAACCCCCAAAAAACGCGCTGGCTTCCTGCCAGTTTAGCGTTGATAGGCCTTGTAGCTGATCACTTACAGTTGCAAAAGCATAAAATTAAGGTTGCGTTAACCCTAATAACCGCGATCATGGTCCACCAGATTTTGCAATTTCTCACCATTTTCAAATTTCTGAATTTGCAAATGCACATAACGGCAAATGGTTTCAGGATCAGAATCGGCGGCGGCGTGCGGTGTCAGTGTTATTTTTGGATGTGTCCACAACGCGTTGGTTGAAGGCAATGGCTCTTTGTTGAACACATCCAAAGTTGCTGCATAAAGTTCGCCGTTGTTCAGGCAGATTAGAAGATCATCTTCAATCTGTTGGCGGCCTCGGCCAGCATTTATAAAAATTGGAGCACCGAAGGGGCCTTGACGCGACAGTTTTTGGATGAGGGCGCGGTTGATGATGCCCTCGGTTTCCGCAGTTGCCGGAAGCAGCGAAATAAGAATATCTGTGCCACTTAAAAACGCATCAAGTTCGTTTTCGGCAAAATTATCCACGCCAATAATGGATTTGCGTGTGCGGCTCCAACCCCGCACTTTGAAGCCCATCATGTTTAGCTTTGCTGCAGCATCCGCCCCCATTACGCCCATGCCCATTATACCTACAGTGAGGGCAGATGCGGCGTGGGTTGCAAAGCTATCCCAGATTATATTTTTCTGGTTGGCATCAAAGCGCCGTTGCTGGCGGTGGTGCATGAGCACTTGCAGCACGATATATTCACTCATGCGGTTGGTAAGATCATCATCATTGACGCGCACGATGGGAACATCTTTTGGCAAAGTAGGATCGCCCAGAATGGCATCAACACCTGCTCCCAAAGAACAGATGAGTTTCAAGTTTGGAAAACTCTTCAGCACATTGGCAGGGGGCAACCACGCGGCAGCAAATTTAATATCTTCAATGCGACCCAGATCATTTGGCCACACGCGCACATCCAACTCGGGTGCCGCTTTTTTCATAGCAGCTGTCCACACATCAGTAGGCCAGGTTGGCAGCACAAAAACAAAAGCACTCATTGCTTCACAATTCCCTCGGTGGCTTTGAGATTGAGCGAGGCCGCAATTAGCGCCTTAGTATAGGGTGTTTGTGGATTATTGAAAATCTCTGCTGTGGCCCCGCGCTCTTCCACCACGCCATTACGCATGACAATCACTTCATTGGCAAGGGCACGCACCACTTTCAAATCATGGCTGATAAATAAATAGGCGAGGTTATGCTTCTTTTGCAGCCCGCGTAGCAAATCCACCACTTGCGCTTGGACTGACATATCCAAAGCTGAGGTTGGTTCATCCAGCATGATAAATTTTGGCTCCAATGCGAGGGCTCGTGCAATGGCGACGCGCTGGCGTTGGCCACCAGAAAACTCATGCGGGTAACGGTCCATGGTTGTAGGATCGAGACCTACTTCTTCAAGAGCGGTTGTTACTTTGATGCGGCGTTCAGTGGTATTCATGTTTGGATTCTGAATGACCAAACCTTCTTCGACAATTTGCAAAACAGAGAGCCGTGGAGAGAGCGACCCGAACGGATCTTGAAATACGACCTGCATGTCTTTGCGTAAAGGCCGCATGGCTTTAGATTTATAGTGATCAATGCGCTGGCCTTTATAAGCAATCTCGCCCTCAGACGCGATGAGGCGCAAAATAGCAAGGCCTGTGGTGGTTTTGCCGGAGCCTGATTCACCGACAATGCCTAAAGTTTGGCCAGCTCTCACTGTGAGATCGAGACCATCAACGGCCTTGATGTGGCCAGTAAGGCTTCGAAAAAATCCACGCCGTATAGGGAACCAGACTTTGAGATTTTTAGTTTCGATAATTTTTTCGGCGGTGATGTCAATGGGAGCTGGATTGCCTTTGGGTTCTGCGGCCAGCAGCATTTTGGTATAAGCGTGTTGTGGATTTGCAAAAACGGTTTTTGCATCACCACGCTCGACAATTTTACCCTTCTGCATCACACACACGTGGTCAGCCATGTGGCGCACAATGCCAAGGTCATGGGTTATGAGCAGCAGCGCCATGCCAAATTCTTGTTGCAGGTCTTTGAGCAGTTTTAAAATTTGCGCTTGCACGGTCACATCAAGGGCGGTGGTGGGTTCATCGGCAATCAACAGGTCTGGCTTATTGGCAAGCGCCATGGCGATCATCACGCGCTGGCGTTGACCGCCTGAGAGTTGATGCGGGTAATCTTGAAGTCTTGTTGCAGCTTCGCGGATGCCTACTTTTTCGAGGAGCTCAATAATTTTAATGCGCGCCGCTTGGCCTTTGACGCCTTGATGCAATTCCAAGATTTCACCGATTTGCTTTTCCACGCTGTGCAGTGGGTTTAGCGAGGTCATTGGTTCTTGGAAAATCATGGTGATTTTTGCACCACGGACGCGGCGCAAATCGGCTTCATCAGAATCAAGCAAATCTTCGCCATTGAAAAGGATTTTGCCTGAAGGATGCGAAGCTGCGGGATAAGCCAAGAGTTTTAAAATTGACAAAGCGGAGACGGATTTTCCGGAACCGGATTCACCAACCAATGCCAGTGTCTCACCCTTGTTCAGTAAAAATGAAACATGGTCCACGGCCACATTTTTGCCGAAGGCCACAGTGAGGTCTTGCACATCTAGCAACACATCACTCATGTGAACGTCTTTCGCGGATCAAGCGCATCGCGCACAGCTTCGCCAATGAAGACCAGCAGTGTGAGCAAGGTGGACATGAGAATGAAAATCGTGAAACCAAGCCACGGCGCTTGGATGTTATTTTTGCCCTGTGACACGAGTTCGCCCAAGGATGGTGAACCGGGGGGCAGGCCAAAGCCTAAATAATCTAATGCAGTTAATGTGGTCACTGAGCCTGCGATTAAAAATGGCATGAAGGTGACGGCGGAGATCATGGCGTTGGGCAACAAATGTTTGAACATGATTTTTGCATTGGAAAGTCCAAGGGCACGCGCCGCACGCACATATTCAAAATTACGCGCGCGCAAAAATTCTGCTCGGATGAGACGCACCAAACCCGTCCATGAAAACAATACGAGGATGAACAGCAACAGCCAGAATGTTGGCGTGACGAATGCCGCTATTATGATGAGCAAATAAAGCGTTGGCATGGACGACCAGATGTCGATGAAACGTTGCAATATCAAATCGGTCCAGCCACCATAATAACCTTGCACAGCACCTGCTGCTATGCCGATGATTGACGAGAATAAGGTGAGGATCAAGCCAAAGGCAATTGAAACGCGGTAGCCATAAATGAGCCTTGC
>JANNBH010000064.1:0-24150 GCA_031385245.1 Hyphomicrobiales bacterium
CTCTGGCTCAATAATGTAACGAAATTGTTGCAGCGACAATATAAACTTTTCTCGGTTTGGTGCCGTTGCATACCATGTCAGAATATCGTGATCGAGAAGGCTCCAATTTTCTTTTGGTTCAACGCGACTGCCAATTTTTGATCGTGAGACAAGCAAGTTTTTCGCCATCAGAATTTTGATAGCTTCGCGCACAGCTGACCGACTTACCTTAAAATCTGCGGCCCACTTTGCTTCATTCGGCAAAATTGTGCCGGGTAAAAATTCGCCCCGCACAATCCGCTTCCCAATGGCCTCGGCAACTGACGAATGCACACTGCCGCTTCCGCGTTTAAGCGGAAGCGTGATTGCAACTGTCTTTTTTAGTCCCACCATAGATTGCCGCCCCCTTCTCATGTCTCCGACACTCATTGCCAGAAACAACTGATTCCGCAAGGTTATGAGTTGATGCGGTTTAGTTTAATCACGTTGTCGCAAGTTTCGAATACGGTCGAACAAGACAGCCAGAAGAATGGCCCCACCAATAAACACGCCTTGCCAGAATGCGTTAATGCCCAACAGACCAAGGCTATTGCGAATAACCTCAATCAAGGCAGCACCAATAATTGCGCCAATCGCCGTGCCAACACCGCCAGCAAGATTAGCACCCCCGATCACCGCAGCAGCAATCACTTGCAATTCCATGCCAGCACCTATGTTGGTGGTGACGGCCCCAAGCCACCCAGTTTGTATGATGCCGGCAATGCCTGCTGAAAGTGCTGACACCATGTAGACTGCAACTTTTATGGGCCGCACTGGAACACCTGTTAATGTGGCTGCATGTTCATTGCCACCAATTGCAAATAAGTAGCGGCCAAACCTAGTCCACTTCAAAATAAAGCCAGTAATCAGTGCCAGCGCCACCATATAAATAACCGGGTTAGCGATACCAAAAAGCCACGCACCCCCACCCAATGCCAGTAGCTTATCGTGGTCTGGTCCAAATTCGAAAACCACTGTGTTACCCGATGTGACCATAGCAAGGCTTCGTGCGATTGAGAGCATCCCAAGTGTCACCACAAAGGGCGGAAAGCCTAAATAGGCAATCAAAATTCCATTGAACGCGCCGACAATAAGTGCTGTTGCAATGGCTGCCGCAATGCCAACTTCGATGCTATAGCCAGCGTGCATTGTCACGGCCAGAACCATGCTGCACAGGCACAAAACCGAACCAACTGACAAATCAATGCCACCAGTTATGATCACCATTGTTGTGCCCAAGGCAATGATGGCAACAAAGGTTACATTGCGCGTGATGTTATAAAGATTCTTCGGTGTGGCAAATGCATCAGTCGCAAAGGATAAAAACACACAGGCTGCGAGCACTGCCAAAAAAACCCAAAATGTTTGGCTGCTCAATTTTTCAGCAAGCCAGCTTTGTTGTTTATGCTCAATCGTTTTTTCAAGTGTCGTGGTCATGGCTGGCCTTTCAAGCGCGTTCAATGGCACCGGTAATGAGACCGGTCACTTCTTCAGGAGAACTTTCAATAACTTTCTTGTCGGCAACTTTGGTGCCCCGTCGCAAAACAATGATGCGGTCTGCCACATCAAACACATCGGGCATACGGTGGCTGATCAACACAACAGCAATGCCCTGATCACGCAATCTGCGGATAAGATTTAAAACTTCGGCAACTTGGCGAACCGAGATTGCCGCTGTTGGTTCATCCATCAGCACAATCTTCGGATTGGTGAGTCTGGTGCGCGCAATAGCAACAGCTTGGCGCTGACCACCAGACATTTGTTTAACCAAGTCTCGTGGCCTGGTTTCTGATTTTAATTCAGCAAATATCTGCCCAGCTTTTTTATACATGGCTGTATAATCAAGAACTTGGAATGGTCCTTTGCCAGTGCGTAATTCGCGGCCTAAATACACATTTGCAGCAGCCGTTAAATTATCGCACAACGCCAAATCTTGATGCACAATTTCAATACCATGCTGACGCGCATCAATTGGCTTGTGCATTTCCAGTGGCACATCTTCCATCAAAATACTGCCGCTGCTTGGCCGATAATTTCCAGCAATCATTTTTACCAGAGTAGATTTTCCAGCACCATTATCACCCATAAGCCCCGTCACTTCACCAGGCTGAAGCGCTAATGAAATATCATTGACAGCCTGAATAGCGCCGAAATTTTTTGAAATATTTTTAAGTTCTAAAATAGCCACCGTGTTGTTCACTCCCTTGCATGTAGCGTGATCTACCAACACTAACTCTTTCAAGTCAATCATTTGTCTGACTAATTAAATTCGATTTACTTAATAATCCTATTTATCCGACAAATAAAACTTGACGACGATAGAAAGTCGATACTAGGTTCAATTTAACAATAAGAATGCTTGGTGACTCTGCCGAGCGGACGTGGGTGTAAAAACATTCAGTCCGAATGTCGGTGAAGTTTGCCCTGCTTGGCAGGCACAAAGTGTCTGTCTCACTAGAAAGGGAGTAAGGGAAATGAATAAAGCACTATTATTTGCAACAGCACTTCTGGCGCTAACAGCTGGCGAAGCATTTGCAAAAAAGCAATTGGTTATTGTTGTAAAAGGTTTGGATAATCCATTCTTCGAAGCCATCCATCAAGGCTGCGAAAAGTGGAACAAGGAAAATGCCAGCTCAGAATATGAGTGCTTCTACACTGGCCCCGCTTCAACTTCCGATGAAGCCGGCGAAGCGCAAATTGTGCAAGATATGCTTGGCAAACCAGATACAGTGGCCATGGCCATTTCACCATCCAATGCAAAATTGATTGCACAAACAATCAAAACCTCAGCGACAACAATTCCAATTATGACTTTGGATGCTGATTTGGCTAAGGAAGACGCTGGCCTTCGCAAAACCTATCTGGGAACCGACAACTATTTGATGGGTTCACGTATCGGTGATTACATCAAGAAAGCCAAACCAAATGGCGGCACCATCTGCACGATTGAAGGCAACCCAGGTGCCGACAACATCTTGCGCCGCGCACAAGGTATGCGTGATGCATTGACTGGCACGAAAGACCTTGCAGCACTTGCAGGTGAAGGCGGCTGGACTGAAGTTGCGGGTTGCCCCGTATTCACCAATGACGATGGTGCCAAGGGCGTTCAGGCAATGACTGACATTCTAGCTGCCAATCCGAAGCTCGATGCCTTCGGCATCATGGGTGGCTGGCCATTGTTTGGCGCACCACAGCCTTACCGTGATCTGTTCACACCATTAGCTGCACGTATCGCCAGCAACGACTTCGTTATTGGCGCTGCTGATACAATCGGCGATGAAGTTGCAATCGCCAGCGAAGGCTTAGTGACTGCACTTGTGGGTCAACGCCCATTTGAAATGGGTTATAAAGCACCAACTGCCATGATCGATTTGGTCGAAGGCAGAGCAGTTGCTGATCCTATTTTCACCGGTCTTGATGAATGCACCAAGGATACTGTGGCCACCTGCATCCAAAAATAACTGCTCTAACTTGTAGCCAGCCGACAATACTATTCTCCCATTGTCGTCTGGCTACGTCTTTATTGGCCAACTACCAACATGGCTTTTATCTCATCACTCAAATGAAACAGTGCCAGTAAGAATATCAAGCCGCCAAGTAACATAATAAATGTGGTTGGCAGCAGGCGCGGGGTTAGGCTTTTGGGTGGGTGTTTTTCTAACCATCCCATCCAGCCCGCCAAACCAGCGCCCGCCAGCAAAAACCCAATCGTGATCCAAAATTCAGTATTTAACATGGTTTAATTCAGTTGTTTCCAGTGGTTGACATGCTCAAATGTGATGACTATGGTCCGGCCAGAAATCAAGGGATAAGTTCTATCCCACTACTAGGTGTATATCATGAAAGTTCGTAACTCACTGAAAGCGTTGATGAAACGCCACCGCGACAACAAGCTAATTCGTCGCAAGGGCCGTGTTTATATTATCAACAAAACGAATCCTCGTTTCAAGGCTCGTCAGGGCTAATTCGGATTTTCGCTGAATTTTGCGCCGCGCTGAAGCTTGCTTCCGCGCGGTTCTCCTTTTTTATGGCGCAATCTGTGGTATGATATGCCATGCGCCTTTTCGCTTCCCTCGCACTGTTAACCGCCCTGCTCTCTCCAGCATTGGCTGAAGACACACGCGAAATTCAGCTCGATAAGTTGTTTGGCAGCCTGCACCAAGCCTCCGCCACGCAAGACGCCAGCAAAATCGAAGCCGATATCTGGGCGCTCTGGGCCCATAATGATAGCCCAACGGCTGAGCTTCTGCTGAGTCAGGGCGTTGCCGCCATGAATTCAAATGAATATGCAGCAGCCGAGAAAACCCTCATTCAGCTCATCGAAACCTATCCCACTTTCGCTGAAGGCTGGAACAAACGCGCCACGCTCTATTTCATGGACGGCCGTTATGATGATTCCCTCATCGATATTGAACATGTGCTGGAATTAGAGCCCCGCCACTTTGGGGCGCTGGCCGGAAAGGCGATGATTTTGCGCGCCCAAGGCAAACCGCTCGCAGCCTTAAAAGTGCTGCGCGAAACCTTGAGCATCAACCCGCATATGCAATCAGTGGTGCAAGCAATCAAAGATATCGAGAAAGCTAATCCTGATATTTGAGCTGGATGACAACCTTGCCCTTTGCTCGCCCCGTTTCGACATAGGCTAGCGCATCATTGGTTTTTTCAAATGGGAAGATTTTATCGACGACAGGTTTTATAGTGCCGGCTTCAATGAGAGCAGTAATCTTGTTCAACTGTTGCCCATCGCCGCGCATGAACAGGAACGAATAATCGACACTGCGCTTTTTGGCTTTTGAGCGAACGCCACGGCTCAACGCCCACATGACCAGCTTCAAGACTGGGTTCATCCCAAGTTTCCTAGCGAAAGCAGGATCGGGTGGACCGGAAATGGAAATGACCTTGCCGCCCGTCTTGAGCACGTTCAAAGATTTATTAAGGGTCTTTGCATCTTTGCTGTTGATCACCAGATCATAGCCTGACAGAATTTTCTCGAAGTCTTGCGTCTTGTAGTCAATGACCAGATCAGCGCCGAGTTTCTTGACCAACTCAGCACTGCTTGCACTGGCCGTGGTGGCCACATATGCACCTAGATGTTTGGCAAGCTGAATGGCAAAAGTGCCAACGCCACCAGAGCCCGTCTGAATAAACACCTTTTGGCCGGGCTTCACTTTGCCGACTTCAACCAGTGCCTGCCAAGCAGTCAACCCCACTAGCGGGATGGAAGCGGCTTCCTCCATGCTGAGGTTCTTTGGTTTCAGCGCCACATCTGCTTCATTGATGGCGATGAATTCAGCGAATGTGCCTGCCCGATGATCACGCGGCCTTGAGTAGATCTCATCACCCGCTTTGAAGCGCTTCACATTCGCGCCAACTTTGAAAACAGTTCCCGCCACATCATGACCTGCAATGAACGGCGTGCGGTAGGGCAGAAACATCTTAAACTCGCCATTGCGAATTATGCTGTCCAGAAGATTAACACCCGCCGCATGAATTTGCACAAGAACATCATCAGCGCCAATCACAGGCTCTGGCATATCAGCAAGACGCAATGCGGCATTCTTTTTATATTTATCAACAACGAAGGCTTTCATTGGTGTTCTCCAATTTGAAGTTAGAAATGGTTTTGAAATATGCCTCCGTAGAAATCCTACCCACGGCCGCATAGCTTAAGTAAATTGGCCTCCCGCAATCACGGCGAGGTTAAGTGAAATCAACTTACTTTTTTAGAAACGTCCATTTGTTTTGCAGCAAAAAACAGTACGATGATGATATACAACTCCGCCAAAACTGCAGGCAATAAATCATTTGTCCAGCCGTCAAAAAGCACACTAATAAATCTGCAAACGAGTATCGTGGATACAAGGACCAAAGAGGTTTGATACCAGGTTTTGTTTTTAGTCATCATGCCCATGATCACTACTAAGCTGACGCCAATAAGCAGGCCGCCTATGACTCCCCTGAATGTACTATAGGTCATGATGCCTAATGGTTCGATGCCATACAGAGCAAAAGTATTTGACGGCGCAAATACATTTACTACACCTAGCAAGAACAATGGGGCGATACCCAGCAAGACTAAAGCATTGATCATTTTTTTCATTTCAAAAACTCCTGAGGATAATTCCGTGTTGGTGTCTGACCGTTGTTAAATATTCACGACAATTTTGCCGACGGTTCTGCCTTTTTCCAAATACAAGTGTGCATCGCCCATTTGGTCAAAAGTGAATGTTTTAGAAATATGTGATTTAACTACGCCTCTTTCCATGAGATGAGAAAGTTGCAACATATTTTCGCCCGATGACTTCACAAGTAAAAATGACAAGTTCACATCTTTTGATTTTGCTTTTTCAAGCTCTTCACTCGTCAAATTGCTCGAAGCAATTGAAACAATTGTTCCGCCTTGTTTTATGACATCAAGTGATTTTAAAATCGTATCGCCGCCAAGGGTATCCAACACAAAATCCACGTCTGAAACGATATCCTGAAAATTTTCAGTGGTGTAGTCAATGTGAACATCTGCTCCATTTTGCAAAACAAATTCTTTGTTTTTTGCAGATGATATTCCTATCACATAAGCTCCAAGATGCTTGGCAATTTGTATGGCGTAGTGTCCAACGCCGCCCGACGCTGCGTGAATGAGCACTTTGTCACCCTTTTTTACATTGCCTATTTCAACCAAAGTTTGCCAAGCTGTAAGTGCAGCAAGTGTGGCCGCTGCGGCTTCTGGATGAGAAATATTTGCAGGCTTTAAAGTTAAATGCGCTGATGGTACGGCCACAAATTCTGCATAGGCATTTCCTTTTCCCGGGAAATTTGCCATTCCAAATACGTCATCACCAATTTTGAAATCAGTTACGGCATCACCAACCTCAACCACTGTTCCTGACAAATCCCAGCCAATGATTGCAGGCCTATCTGCACCGAGAATCCAATTTAAGGCACCATCATTAGATCTTACTTTATAATCAACTGGGTTGACGCTTAATGAAATTGTTTTCACCAAAACATCATTGGAATTGATTGTTGGTTTTGCAATATCTACAAATTGTAGATTACCAACGCTACCTGCTTCGTTTAAGATTATTGCCTTCATTTTTTTGTTTCCTAAATTACTATTTAATTTCATTATTTGCTTAGAAATATCAGAGCGGTTTTCACAAACGTGTCGTAATATTGGAATATGCCGCCGTGCCCTGAATTTGGATAAATCACCAACTCTGAACCCTTGATGCGCTTGTGCATGTCGTGGGAAAGTGGAGAAGGCACCATTCGGTCATTGTCGCCATTGGCGATCAGTGTCGGTTGGGTGATCTTCGAAAAATCCGCTGGCGCTTGGCGGCCCCAAGTTTTCAGCGCGCGGAGTTGCGTACGGAATGCCGTGATCGAAACAGCAGTGTCGCGGTCCGCAACGCGCTCCTTCAAGCGGTTGACGAAATCGCGCCCTGCAATCTTTCCAACTTTGTCACGGTTGAAAAACAGAAATTCCTTTGGATCAGAGAATGTCATGAACGCGCGGAGCATATCGTAGTAGGTAACGCCTGCCACCTTGTCGATGTCCTTGCCACCAGCAGGGCCTGTTCCAGTCAACACCATTTTGCGGACCAGTTCGGGGTGTTTGAGAACGAGAGCTTGAGCAACCATTCCGCCAAGTGAGAAAGAGAAAATGTCGATTCTGTTGAAACCCATCGCTTTGATGAAAATGTAGGCATCATCCGCCATAGCTTCCATTGTGTTTGGAACGCGGCCGCTGGATCCGCCAATGCCCCGATTGTCGAATGCCACAACATGGTGATTCTTGGCAATCGCATCAACAATGCGAGGATCCCAATTGTCTAGGTTGGCTGCAAGGTGAACAAAGAAGACAACTGGCACGCCGCCCTTAGGGCCAAGCTCGCGGTAAGCGAAGGTCACGCCGCCGGAAGCAATCGTGCGGGTTGGCGCATCTTTATATGCGGTGATGATTGTTTCATTGGAAGTTGCGGAGGTGTTCTTTTTTGTCATGATGGTCTCTCGATTATGCGATGTTGAATTGTTTGCGGAGGGTACGGTCAAAGAACGCGCGTGGCAGGAAACGGCGGGCAAAGGATGTTTGCCGCGCGGCCTTGCCTGATGGGTAACGCAATCGCGGAGCCTTATCCTGCGCTGCCGCCACGATGGTGCTTGCCACCTCCTCTGCTGTGTCACCGCCAGCCATGGCCGCATCGAACGCTGCGCGATATTTGACAAGCATCGGGGCATAAGCTGCAACTGGGCGGTCACCTTGCGGAGAGTTTGTTTCGATTGACGTCTTTGTGGCCCAAGGCTCTATTACTGCAACACGGATGCCGAAATTACGCACTTCATGGTCTAATGATTCCGAATAACCCTCAATGGCGTGTTTGCTAGCCGAATAATAAGCACCGAACGGCCCCGGGATCAGCCCCAGAACCGAGCCGATGTTAAGAATGCGCCCCTGACCCTGCTGACGCATAATTGGAAGAACTGCATTGGTTACCCGCACGGTGCCAAGAAAGTTGGTGTCGAATTGTAAACGCACCTGCTCGATTGAGCTTTCTTCAGCAGCACCTGACAAGGCGTAACCGGCATTATTGACCAAAAGGTCGATAGACCCGAGCTCGGCATGGGCCAGCGCCACCGCTTGCGTTACCGACTTATCATCGGTCACATCGCAAGCAATCATCCGAATGCCATCGCGAACCTCGCCCGGTGCCGCCTTTCGGCTGGTGCCAATCACCCGGTAGCCCGTCTTTGACAAAGCCAAAGCTGCTGCCTTGCCAATTCCACTGGAAGCTCCAGTTACGAATGCGGTTTTTCCTGAAATTCTCGTCATTTAACTCTCCAAATCGAATAGGCTTGTGTTTTATATCTTGTTGAATTACGATTGTCATATAATATTATGATCATAATGCAATAGAAAAAATGGAGACCTTTTCATGCGTTACGAAAAAGGCCGCAAAAACTCATCGCGGAGCAAGATTATGGAAGTTGCCTCCGAGCGTTTTCGCAAGGATGGCATTGCGGCATCAGGACTAGCATCCATCATGAATGATGCCGGCCTAACCAATGGGGCATTCTATCCGCACTTTGCATCCAAGGCTGAACTTGTGAGTGCATGTATTGTCCAAGCGCTCGAAACCCAGTCTCAGCAATTGCGCGATGGTTTGGCGTACGGTGGTTTGGAACTGGCAATCAAAACGTATCTCTCACCCGAACACCGCGACAATCCAGCCAAGGGTTGTGCTTCTGCTGCGCTGTTGCCTGAAATAGCGCGACAACCATCGGCAACACGCCAAGCCTACACTGATCGGCTGCAGATTTTAATCAGCCAAATCTCAGGCGCACTGACGCAAAGCAAAGATTCGCAAGGCACAGCGCTTGGCGTATTGGCAACACTCTTCGGCGCTCTGGAATTGGCCCGCGCAGTGGAAGGAAAAGAATTGTCAGATCGCATTCTCGAAGCAGGTATAGAAGCCGTGCAAACTCAAATTCGGCCCGCGAATACCCGCCCCGATATTTGAGCGCCTTGCCTTAGCCCTCATTCCTCCCTACATAGATCCTCGGCGGTGCTGCTGGGTTGGTGAGGAACCATTTTTCCCAGGGCCTATAATCGATTCTTTAGGGAGCTGTCCCTGAGCGAGACCGTGGTCTCATTCACACGGCCCCCACCTACGTAAGTAGGGACCAGGGATCGTCAGTTCCCACGGCTTCGGCGGCCCGCCACTTTTCTTGACATATGCCATGGCATATGCCAAGTTTCCCTGATGGAAGAAACCCGCAACGTTAAGCTGTTTCGTAATGGCCGCAATCAAGCCGTGCGTATTCCCCGCGAATTTGAATTGCCGGGGGAAGACGCTGTTATGCGTAAAGTAGGAAACCAGCTGATCATCGAAACGCCGAAGAAAAAAATGACACTGAGCGAATTGCTCGACACATTCGATACGATTGACGAGCCATTTCCAGAAATTGAAGATTTGCCAGCCGAGCCGTTAGATCACGAACTCTTCAAATGAGTTTATATTTGTTGGACACAAACATCCTTACTGAACTGGCTCGCAATCCTTTTGGCGTTTGCAGTCATCGTTTGAAACAAATCAGCAATGATGCAGTATTCACCAGCGTTATTGTGGCAGGCGAAGTACAGTTTGGCATTACGAAGTTTCGGGCGTTCAGGCTTTTGCAGCAGATGGAGCGTATCATTGAAACTATCAAAATCCTACCCTTACCTCTGGCGGCAATTGCGGCATACAGCAAACTTCGTGTTGATCTTGAAGCGCTGGGCCAACCGATTGGGGAAAACGATATGTGGATTGCCGCCCATGCCATTGCTGAAAACGCGATCTTAGTAACAAACAACATTCGTGAATTTTCGCGCATCACTAATTTGAAAGTTGAAAACTGGACGCAAAGCGCATGAGTGATCTTGTTGAAACTAAAAAGAAAGCCCGCACTGCAGCAACGACAATTCGAAAAGCTGCTCACGAAGAATGGTCTGGCCGAGCGCCCTTGGCATTGGCTTCCCACTTGTTTCCGGTGCAGCCTAAAATCGGCCAGCAAATCGTCTCTGGTTTTTTTCCCTATCAATCTGAAATTGATACGCGGCCCCTGCTCGGCAAATTGGCGGGCGATGGCTGGACTACTTGCTTGCCCATCGTCATTGCCAATGGCCAGCCTTTGCAGTTTCGCCGCTGGTTGCCGGGCGAACCCACAATTGAGGGAGTGTGGGGTATACCTCGTCCACCAGACATGTCGCCAGAGTTAGACCCCGACGTGCTCATTATTCCCATGCTGGCCTTTGATCGCAAAGGCTATCGCTTAGGCTATGGCGGCGGATTTTATGATCGCACTTTGGAAAAGCTGCGAGCGACGAAAAAAGTTGTCGCCATTGGTGTCGCATATTCCGCCCAAGAAGTGAATGATGTGCCGCATGGCAACCATGACCAACCCCTTGATTATGTGCTCACTGAACGCGAAGTGATAAAACTTTAAGACGCTTCGGCAAGTTCAAGTGGCATTGGCAACGTGACCGTGAACACAGACCCCTGCCCTTCAACTGAGCTGATATCTAATTTTCCGCCATGTTGATAAGCAATTTGCTCAATGGCCGAAATGCCAAGCCCGGTGCCAAAGCTCTTTGTTGTAAACAAAGGTTCGCGCACTTTGTCCAAAATCTCAGGCGACATTCCAGGACCATTATCAGTGACGCTAATCTGAACTGAATTGCCAATAAGGCGGGTTGCAATTGTAATCTGCGGGTTAACTGTCACAATTTTTGACGGGTCTTGACCATTGCCGACCATGGCCTCGGACGCATTCGAAATGAGATTTATAATGGCCCGTTCCATTCTTGCATCATCAAATGGCACCTGCTTTTCATCAAGTCCTAACTCGCAGGTAATAGCAACCATTTCGGGCAATTGCTTTGCGGCCTCTTCAACAGTTTTGATGAGCCACAAATCAAGATCGCCCATTTGGCAAACCAACTTATTGGTGCGCGAAAAATCTAGTAATTGCGAAATGATATTATCGCAGCGTGTAACGCCGGTGGAAATGCGCTGCAATTGCGCTTCAACGCCAAGACCTTTGTCTCTTAGTTTTCGTTCTAGCAAAAATGAACTGGTGCGAACCGCACCAAGTGGGTTGCGAAGCTCATGGGCAACAGTTGCCGTGAGCTGGCCCAACTGTTCCATGCGGCCTTTTTTTATCAATTCATCTTGCGCTTCAGACAAGCGCTTCATGTTATCGGCCAATTCAACATTCAGTTTAGTGACACCTTCATTCACATTTTGAATCATTGTCGAATGTTCGACAGATTCATCATGGGCCTTTTGCAATTCAACATATTTACTTCGCAAAACCCTACCTACATAAAAGGCATAAGCGCTACCCATTCCAATCATAATAAATATAAGACCGCCAACAAGATACTGCAGAAGCGTGGACCGATTAAGCGTGACCTCGCTTTGCTTCACTGTTTTGTGCATTTCAATATCTAATTTAGCACTGTACGCGAAAGCACTTTCAAGCAGCAGTCGCAATTCCCTATTGGAATTATTCATATGACGTGCAGCAGATTCTCGATTGTTCAAACCAAATGCATTCAATGCTATCTTCGTTTCATCAAGCATGTTTTGAATACTAACACTGATGGCTTGCTTGGTTTCCTCAAAGCCATGCAACACTTGAGGATCAAGCTTGTTTAATCGACGATGAAAATTGAGTTCAATGTCAGTGGCACCAGCTTCAACCTCAACAGTTCTATCAATAAACGGAAATTGCATGTTCAGCTTATCGATAAATATCTCAGGCTTTGAAAGATCGTTACCGAATATTTTGAGAATATTCAGATTACTCTTTCCACGATTTGCGTCCATATCTTTGAAAAGATCATTGGTGATCGCGCTAATCTTCATTCCAAAATTTTCTTCGAGTGTGATTTCATCTCTCAGGAAATTAGTTTGGGCGAGTTTCTGAACTGTTTCGATGTGAGCATTTTTGCTCCACTCCGAAAGAGCAAGCCCTGAGATAATGGCGAGCAAATCAAATGCACCTAATACAAAATAAACCAGATGGATTTTGGTCCAGTCAAATTTGCCGTGAATTTTCGATGGTTTAAGTTGCGCTTGATCTTGCATCAAAATTCTCGAATCCCAATTATTATGGCGGGAGATTGTGCCAAACATGGTTAATTTTTTCGTAATAATTGCTGCTTTTGCTTGTCCTTTCAATGACTTCCATAGAGTTTTGACAACCATTGAGAGTTATTGAAATCACCGCACCACTTAGGGGTGAATTTTTCGTTTGTGCGATCAGGTTGACTTCACGCTGGTGAGCCAGCATGAGAACTATGAAAATCCTTAGAGGGTAAATTTTGCGCTTAATTTTTCTTGGTGATGTGCTCGGCAAAACGGGTCGCGATGCAGTTTATGAACAGCTGCCAATCATGCGCGAGCGCTACAAGCCTGATCTGGTTGTGGTGAATGGTGAGAACGCCGCCCACGGCTTTGGCATCACCGAAGATATTTACACCAAACTGCGCGAAGCAGGCGCCGATGTGGTCACCCTCGGTAATCATTCATTCGATCAGCGTGAGGCCTTGGTTTTCATTGAGCGTGAAAGCCAAATGATCCGCCCGCTCAATTGGCCTGCGGGTTGCCCTGGTCGCGGGCTTGCTATGGTTGAAACCGCAAAGGGTGCGCGTGTGTTAGTGATCAACGCCATGGGCCGCGTGATGATTGAGCCAGTGTTGGATGATCCCTTCCCCGCCATCAACCGTGAGTTGGAACAATGCCGGCTGGGCCGCGACTGTGATGCGATCCTAATTGATATGCACGCTGAAGCCTCATCGGAAAAAATGGCCATGGGCCATTTCTGTGATGGCAGGGCAAGCTTAGTCGTGGGCACTCACACCCACACACCAACTGCCGATCATCAAATTCTACCCCACGGCACGGCTTATATGACGGATGCCGGAATGTGTGGCGATTATGATTCCGTAATCGGCATGAACAAGGATGAACCCATTCAACGTTTCCTCCGCAAACTCCCAGTAGAGCGCATGCGCCCTGCCGAAGGACCAGCAACCGTGTGCGGTGTGGCCGTGGAAACCGATGATAAAACTGGCTTGGCCACCAAGATTTCTCCAATCAGAATTGGCGGAAGATTGAGCCAAGTGGATGTGAGTTTTTGGTAAAACAATAAACTTCACAGCCTCATCTAAACGTATGATGACAAATCAGCAGTTCCATTGCACAAAGAATTCGGGTGTGCCGTTGGAGTGAGCCCCATGCATTTTCTTCAGCAGTTAAAAACAGCTCTGTTCGGATGGCATGTCATGCAGCGCCAATGTTATGTGGAAAGGCAATCGTCCATGAAAAACTATGAAGAATTTAGAGGCCAGGCTTTCAAGTTGGAATTTGATGCGGCCAGCAACAGTTTTATCTATGTGCCGCTTAATGCAACTTCACAGACAAAATCAGCCAAAACAATTTTGTTTAATCCAAAAGCCAAGGCACCAGACAAAATCATCACCCGCATTAAAACGCGCAAACTTGCCTGAGCCTATGTCGCCTCATCCCTTTGAATGAGACAATCTGCACCAGCACTTCTGAACTTGCCAACACACCCTTACCATGCAATCTTTCTCGCTCGGTGCAGAGTTAGAGCGATCGTGCGGAGCATAAATTGCAATCCAATTCAGAACTTGAACAGTTCTCAACTGTTGTTGAGAAAATTTATGATGCCGCAATTGATACATCCCGATGGGGTGATGCGTTAAAGCATGTGATGGACCTCGTTGGCGCAAAAGCGTCAGGGCTTCATTTTGGTGATAGTTCCGCTGTAAATCAGGATTCTAAATGGTTTCACGGCCAAGGTTATTCTGAATTCTTCAATACAAAAATTGAAGCTTATTCTGGCATTTGGTCTCTTCAATGCGGCATGTTGAATTGGGCAGTGGGAGAGGTGATGCATCTCCCTCATATTTTGCCACATGAGGAATTTATCAACGGCCGTTTTTACAAAGAAGTTTTAGCGCCCGATGGTCAGGGCCAGAGCGACTACATTGGAATGATCGCTTTAAAAGAGGGCACACGTTATGTTCCGCTAACGCTTTCCACGAACCTTGATAATGTTCCATTCACAAAGCGCGGCGTGGAACTTGTTCGTCTCCTCGCACCCCATATTTGCCGTTCCGCTAAAATTGGTCTGGCATTAGAATTAAAATCTCTCAACAGCGCCCGCCTTGAAACCACTTTGAATTCGCTGGCGGCTGGTGTTTTTCTGGTGAACCGTGATGGCAAACTTCTGTTTTTGAACACGGCCGCTGAGGGCCAGATTAAACGGGGCCGAGCTTTGGGGGTCACTAATAACAGGCTCATTCCGAAAGATTCCGCTGCAGCCTATAAATTTGCCCAAGCTTTAAGCGGGGCAGATATTGATGCTGTCGGTGGCATATCCTTAGCACTTCCTGATGCGTCTGGCGGCATGGTTGCAACTTTACTACCGCTGGAAAATGGCGAACGACAAAACTTGGGTGGACTCTCTTCTCCCGCAGCCTTTGCGGTCTTCGTGCAAGATCCCGCCTTTGTTTCGCCAGCACCGGGCGAAGCATTTGCTCAGCTTTATGGCTTAACACCATCGGAACTGCGCGTCTTCCTCGCCATGGCTCCAAGCCTGAGCCCGCAAGAAGCAGCCGATAATTTAGGCCTTTCCATCACCACCGTAAAATCACACCTTCAGCACATCTTCAACAAAACTGGAACCAACAAACAATCTGACCTGATGCAACTTCTCATGCGCGCCAGCGCTCCGGTGGTGGCACAATAGTTTTAAAGCTTCATCCATATGGATGACGACGAATAGAAAGATTTGCAGAATACTAATGGTGTTGAACTCCCGTACAGGAACCCCTGCACAGTTGTTCCGTGACACTCAAACTTTGCGCCTGCCATCTGAAATATGGTGGCAGGCTTTTGAATGTCGAGTGGAGAAGGAAGTTCGCCCGGGTTTCCTCTCTACCTTTCTTGGCTAGACCTTCACTAACCCACAATTGTCGCTTCCGTCGCGGCGCGAATTTCCGCCTCGGTCACACCCTCAGCGCATTCCACAATTTTAAGTCCACCTTGCACAACATCCAGCACACCAAGATTGCTGATAATGCGGTTGACCACCGCCTTGCCTGTAAGCGGCAGCGAACACGCTTTAAGAACCTTGCTCTCGCCAACTTTATTGGTGTGGTCCATCACCACCACCACGCGGCCAACACCAGCAACCAAATCCATGGCACCACCCATGCCTTTCACCAGCTTGCCGGGGATCATCCAATTGGCCAGATCGCCATTTTCAGCCACTTCCATGGCCCCCAAAATTGCCATATTAATTTTACCACCACGGATCATCGCAAAGCTTTGCGCCGAATCAAAAAAAGCAGTTTGCGGTAATTCGGTAATCGTCTGCTTTCCAGCATTGATCAGATCAGCATCTTCCTCGCCTTCAAATGGAAATGGCCCCATGCCCAGCATTCCATTTTCCGATTGCAGCGTCACTTCAACACCAGCCGGAATATAATTGGCAACCAGCGTTGGAATGCCAATGCCAAGGTTCACATACCAGCCATCTTGAAGTTCAAGTGCAGCCCGCGCTGCCATTTGGTTTCTATCCCAAGCCATGATTAAGCAGCCCTCTTGCGTGTGGTGCGTTGTTCGATGCGCTTCTCGTGCTCGCCTTGCACTATGCGGTTTACATAAATTCCAGGCACATGAATCGAGTCTGGGTCAAGTGAGCCAAGCGGCACAATCTCTTCCACTTCGGCGATACAGATTTTTCCGCATTGCGCGGCTGGCGGATTAAAATTACGCGCGGTTTTCCTGAACACCAAATTACCTGATGGATCAGCCTTCCAGGCTTTCACAATAGAAAGATCAGCAAATATGCCGCGTTCTAAAATATAAGTCTGGCCGTTAAAATCCTTGTGCTCTTTGCCCTCAGCAATCACCGTGCCCACACCTGTTTTGGTGTAAAAACCCGGGATGCCAGCTCCACCGGCCCGCATCCGCTCAGCTAGAGTGCCTTGCGGATTAAATTCAAGCTCTAATTCACCTGAAAGATATTGCCGCATGAACTCCGCATTCTCGCCCACGTAAGACGACATCATTTTCTTGATCTGTTTCGACTCAAGCAGAATGCCCAGACCAAATCCATCCACGCCGCAATTGTTCGAAGCCACAGTCAAGTTCTGCGTGCCTGCCACTTTAATAGCCGCAATCAACAATTCTGGAATGCCGCACAGGCCAAAGCCACCCGCAGCAATCAACATGCCATCAAACATAATACCTTCAAGCGCCTTGGCAGCGTTTGGATAAATTTTCTTCATGCCAGTTCCTCATCTTCTGAACATCAAATTGCATTTTTGCGTGCTGCCATGCAATAGTATTAACGACATTTAGAAAGGCAAAAAACCATGGCTGGCAAAGTTATCATCTCAGCAGCAATCACCGGCAGCATCCATACGCCCACCATGTCTCCGCACCTGCCAGTAACCTCTGATCAAATTGCAACGCAAGCCATTGATGCAGCAAAGGCAGGTGCTGCTATTTTGCACCTTCATGCGCGCGACCCGATTGACGGCAGACCAACACCAGACCCTGAGGTGTTCATGCAGTTTTTGCCGCGTATTAAAAACGCTTGCAATGCCGTGATCAACATCACCACAGGTGGTGGGCAAATGATGAGCGTTGATCAGCGTTTAGTTGGCCCGCTCATGGCCAAGCCTGAAATGTGTTCGCTCAATATGGGCTCCATGAATTTTGCATTGTTCCCCTTGGCTGATCGCTACCCCACATTTAAACATGAGTGGGAAGAACCATTTTTGCGCGGCACGGATGAGTTTATTTTTCGCAACACCTTCAAAGATATTGCCCGCATTTTAAAAGAGCTGGGCGAGACCCATGGCACCCGCTTTGAACATGAATGCTATGATGTGGGTCATCTCTATAATCTCGCGCATTTTGTTGATAAGGGTGCCATCAAGCCACCCTTCTTTGTACAGATGATTTTCGGCATCCTGGGTGGCATTGGCGCTGATTTAAGAAACTTGATGTTTATGAAAGAAACTGCCGATAAATTATTCGGCGACAATTATCGCTGGTCTGTGCTTGCCGCTGGTCGCCACCAAATGAATTTCTGCACCCAAGCCGCCATGATGGGTGGTAATGTGCGTGTGGGGCTGGAAGACAGCCTTTATTTGGGCAAAGGCAAACTGGCCACATCCAGCGCCGAGCAAGTGACCAAAATTCGCCGCATCATTGAAGACTTAGGAATGGAGATTGCCACACCTGATGAAGCCAGAAACATTCTGGCTCTCAAGGGTGTTGATAAAGTGGGTTTCTAACGCGAACACATTATTAACCCTGTTCTATAATCTCGAAGCCTGTCTTAATTCCCCTTCAACTCTCCGGCCATAAAACCCAAACGGGATTATTTAAGGGGACGCCATGTCGATTAAAAACCAAAACCTAGCTTCTGGGCCAAAAGCTCTTGGCAATCAAACTGCCTCCCTGGTTCCGGTTTATGTCTGCACAATGTTGCTCAGCGCATCACTACTATTTTTGGTGCAACCCATGTTTGCACGCATGGCGCTGCCGCTTCTCGGTGGAACACCGGCCGTCTGGGCCATTGCTATGGTGTTCTTTCAAGGCGTGTTGCTTGGCGGCTATTGCTATGCTCATCTTTTAAAAAAATATCTGGCCCCTTCCCATGCCGTAATTTTGCATTTGGTCTTAATGGCTTTGGCATGGTTTTTCCTGCCGGTTAACTTGCCTCCCTCGGCTGTTCCTGCTGGTGGTGCCACAGCTGGCATCTGGTTGATTGGCTTGATGGCTAAAGCCATCGGCTATCCGTTCTTCTTCCTCTCGGCCACTGCACCTTTGCTGCAAAGCTGGTTTGCCCGCACCACCCACACCAATGCCGCCAATCCCTATTTTCTTTATAGCGCCAGCAACATTGGCAGCTTGAGCTCGTTGATTGCGTATCCTTTCATTGTGGAGCCACTGCTCGGCCTGCACAACCAAGCGCTTTATTGGAGCATAGGTTTTGGCCTTCTGGCCCTCTGCATTGCACGTAGCGGCTTTATGATGTTGCGCGCCTTGGCACCTGCAAGAATTGTGGCCATTGCCGAAACCCCAGGCGTGATCACATGGAAAAATCGTGGCTGGTGGATTTTCATGTCGTTTATTCCATCAGCTTTGCTCGTGGCGTGGACCAACCATATCACCACGGACATTGCCTCCGCACCCTTCCTGTGGTTACCGCCTTTGGTACTTTTCCTGCTGACCTTCGTATTAGTCTTCCGCGATAATTCACTGGTA
This sequence comes from Hyphomicrobiales bacterium, assembly GCA_031385245.1. Lineage (GTDB taxonomy): Bacteria > Pseudomonadota > Alphaproteobacteria > Rhizobiales > Aestuariivirgaceae > Aestuariivirga. The sequence continues at coordinate 18,882 of JANNBH010000064.1, forward strand.
CCCCTATGGCTGGCTCGCATCATTCAATTGGCCAGCTTGCCTATTGCCTTCATCGTGCAATTTGCGCTACCGCTCACTTTTGCAGTGCCTGTTATGATTATCGGCGCATTGTCATTTTTCGCCACCGCCATCATCTGCCACCGCCAGCTTTACGAAAGCCGCCCCGAAGCCAGCCACTTGACGGAGTTCTATATGCTGATGTCTTTGGGTGGCGTGCTTGGTGGCATGTTCGTGTCTCTGCTTGCGCCATTGCTGTTCAACAAAGTGCTGGAATATCCATTGCTGCTCATCGTTGGTGTGGCCGCAACCACTGATCTTTTAACTGATCAAAAATTGCGTGACGTATTGCGTAAACCATGGTTGCCAATCGCAGCTTTCATTGGCCTTCTGCTCCTCGTAGCATTCACCGCTAAGGATGGTGGCACGCACTTGCTATTCACCGTGCGCACCTTAGAAATAGCATTCTTCGGTGCTTGCCTTGCTCTCATGTTACAAGCCAAGCGCTTGGCCTTGGCCGTGCTTGCGGCAATGATGGTGGCCTTCCTCAATCTCACTGGCCAACCCAATGAACGTGTGGCTCTCCGCAGCTATTTTGGCGTGCTCACCGTGGCAGACAAAGCTGCCGTTGGTGATTACCGCCTGCTGGTTCATGGCACCACCATGCATGGTGCACAGCGCCTGAGCGAGTTGACACCTGATTATAAGGATAAGCCACACGCCCTAACTTATTACAGCCCAGAAGGCGGCATGGCCCGCGCCCTGCTCACCACGCAAGAACGCTTGAGCGCCGAAGGTAAGCAAGGTGTCATTCGTGTTGTGGGCCTCGGCACCGGTTCACTGGCCTGTTACAAAAAGCCCGGCGAAGATTGGGCCTATTATGAAATCGACCAAGATGTGATCAAGGTTGCTCAAGATCCGGCTCAATTCACGTTTCTGTCAACTTGCGCCCCAGATATGAAAATGATTTTGGGCGATGCGCGCATAACCTTACAAAATGAAGCGCAATCAAAAGCTGATTATTTGTTGGTGGATGCCTTCTCATCGGATTCAATTCCAGTTCACCTCATCACAACTGAAGCAATTCAGCTCTATCTCTCGCGTGTGAAGGATGATGGCGTGTTGGCCATTCATGTGACCAACCGCTATATGGATTTGGTGCCTGTGGTTGCTGCCAACATTGCGGCCATTGACCCAACATTGATGGGCCGCGTGATTGATTTTGTGCCACCCACTGCAACAGATATAAGCGCCATGCATTCCATTGCCATTGTCATCTCCAAAAATCCAAAAGCGCTTGAGCTGCTGGACAAAGCCGGCGGCACGGTTCCCCTCACCCCAACGCCGGGTGTTGAAAAATGGACCGATGATTTTGCCAATCTCCCCGCAGCAATCCTACGCCGCATTGCAGTTTCCAAATACTAAGAAGACTTGCACAAAGAGTTCCGCCGCATTACATCAGAGTGGAACCTTTGTGCGAGTTATGAATCATGAATCCATTTATTTGGCTCCTCTTCACAGTCATTGATCTTTATTTTTATGTGATCCTCGCAACAGTGATCATCAGTTGGTTAACGGCGTTCAACATCATAAATTATGGCAACCAATATGTGCGCCAAATCAATTCAGTTTTGCGCCAATTGACTGAACCATTATTAGGGCCAATCCGCCGCATTTTGCCAAATCTTGGCGGCTTGGATTTCTCGCCAATCGTGTTGCTGCTCGGTTTGCAATTCCTGAAACGCGCCATTGTTTATTACGTCTATGGCATGTGACCCATGAGAAAGACACTGAGCCTCGCCTTTCTCGCTCTCTCTGCAACTTGTGCTCAAGCTGAAACCTTCAGCAGCGTCTATTCCGATCTCAATATCACCAAATGCAAAACCTTAGCCGAGTATACTGAGGATGTGGGCGGCATCGAAGTTCTGTGCAAAGGCATCAAGGGCTATGATGTTACCTATGTTGAAGGCGATTTGCGCGGAGCTGTTAGCTTTGGCAAAAATAGCAAAAAGCAATGCGCCTCAATGCAAACTTTCGGGGCCTTCAATTCTGTTGGTAAAAAAATTGAATGGCGCATGGTCAAAGGCAAACCTATCGCCACTATCCTGCGTTGGTTCACCGATAATGGCGAGAAAGACGGCAAGCAAAACTGGCTGGTTGTCACCAAACTCAGTGAAAAAGAATCCTGCCGCACTGCCATCATCGACACCAAAATGCCAAATGCCAATCTTGTGGCTCAACAGAAGGCGGATGCCGCAGCAAGTTTTAATTGCGAAAAAGATACAGCCGTTGCTCTAGGTAACGCCAAGATAACAAGCGGTTCTGATGCAATGTCCCCCACCCCCTGCGGCCCTGGGCCTTTCGGGGAGTAACTAATTCCGGCGTATGCTTCGAGGCCCTGCGCTGCGCGCCGAGCGCCTCAGCATGAGGGATAGGTAACTCCCTCATCCTGAGGTGCGAGCTATGCCGCAAAACCCGCAGGGTTTTCTGCTAAGCGAGCCTCGAAGGATTGTTAGATACAGGTGAGCTATTAAGCCACCGCGTCGGCTTCTTTGGCGCGGCTCATGCGCTTGCGTTCATTTGGATCTAAATAGATTTTACGCAAGCGAATAGACTTTGGCGTAATTTCCACCAACTCATCTTCACCCACATAGGCAAGCGCTTTTTCCAAAGACATCTTTATTGGCGGCGTTAAAATCACAGCCTCATCCTTACCAGATGCACGCACGTTGGTGAGCTTTTTGCCCTTGATCACGTTAAGCTCAAGATCATTGCCGCGCGTGTGCTCGCCGATGATCATGCCAGCATAAACCTTGGTGCCGTGTTCAATGAACATTGGGCCACGGTCTTGCAGGTTGAAAATCGCATAGGCCACGGCATCGCCATCAGAGTTTGACAGCAGCGCACCTGTGTGGCGGCTTGGAATTTCGCCCACATGTGGCGCATAGGCGTGGAACAGGCGGTTCATAATCGCGGTACCGCGCGTATCCGACATCAACTCGCCTTGATAGCCAATGAGGCCGCGGGTTGGAGCATGGAATACGATGCGTTGGCGGCCTTGGCCAGATGGGCGCATGTCGCGCATTTCGGCGCGGCGCTCAGAAAGTTTCTGCACCACAATGCCAGTATATTCTTCATCAACGTCCACAACCACTTCTTCGATGGGCTCTAATTTTTCGCCAGTGGCTTCATCCATTTTGAATACAACGCGTGGGCGGCCCACGGTGAGTTCAAAGCCTTCACGGCGCATGGTTTCAATCAGAATGCCCAATTGCAATTCGCCACGGCCAGCAACTTCGAATGCGTCCGTTTCTGATTCAGAAGCCGATACTTTCAAAGCCACATTGCCTTCAGCTTCGCGCATCAAGCGGTCTCGAATAACGCGGGATTGAACTTTGTCGCCTTCTTTGCCAGCCAGCGGTCCATCGTTAATGCGGAAGGTCATGGTCAAAGTTGGTGGATCAATTGGCTGGGCTTGAATGGCCTCCGTCACCGCAGGATCACAGATTGTGTCGGCAACAGTTGTGGTCACCAAGCCAGAGATCGCAATAATATCGCCCGCGAAAGCCTCTTCAACTGGAATCCGCTCCAAACCACGGAACGAGAGAACCTTTGAAACGCGGCCGGTTTCAACAACCGTGCCATCACGGGCCAAAGACTTTACAGCTTGATTGGTTTTAACCGAGCCAGACCGAATGCGGCCAGTGAGAACGCGGCCCAGAAACGGGTTCGCTTCAATGGTTGTCACCAACAAACGGAACGGACCAGGCTCAATAACCGGTGGCTTGAAATGGCGAACAATTTCATCAAACAACGCAGACATATCGTCAGCTTGCTTTTCTGGCGTTGTGCTCATCCAGCCTTGCTTGGCTGAACCATAAATGATCGGGAAATCAAGCTGCTCGTCGGTGGCTTCCAAAGCCGCAAACAAGTCAAACACTTCATTCACAACTTCAACATGGCGGCCATCCGGGCGGTCAATCTTGTTGATCAAAACAATTGGCTTCAAGCCGAGTTTCAAAGCCTTTTGCAAAACAAACTTGGTTTGCGGCATCGGGCCTTCGGCAGCATCCACCAAAAGCACGGCACCATCCACCATGTTCAAAATACGTTCAACCTCACCGCCAAAATCGGCGTGGCCTGGGGTATCAACAATGTTGATGCGCGTGTCTTTCCAGTTCAGCGAAGTTACCTTCGCCAAAATGGTAATGCCGCGTTCACGTTCCAAATCATTGGAATCCATAGCGCGTTCAGCCACTTTTTGATTTTCACGGAAAGACCCCGATTGCGAAAGCAAGCGGTCAATCAGTGTGGTTTTGCCGTGGTCTACGTGAGCAATAATCGCGATATTCCGCAAATTCATGGGAGCGCCAACTTTCATAAGCGTTTCAGGGATGGCGCGGCCTTAGCATGTGCAGCATCGATAAGCAAATTTTGGTTGCTTTTATGTGTCAAAGCCCATGAACGAGTCAAAAGCTGCCAGAAATTTCTCGCGTATAACTTTGGTTTCATTGAGTATTTCATGCCTAGACGTAGGAATACTAAGCAGTGAAATACCTGGCACACGATCAACAAAATGGCGAATTCCAAGATTATTCACCACCCGGTCTTGCCCCGCCATTACAATCATTGTGGGGCACGTTGGGCCTTTGTGTTTTGGCCAACTGTGAAGCTCACCCAAGCTTTTCATCGCAGCTCGCAGCCACGCATAAGTGGGGCCGCCCAACCCCAGTTCAGGATGTTCTTCTAGCGTTGTGGTATCACGGTTCCAACGCCCCTGATCAGAGGTCAGTGGATTATTGGGATATTCAGACCGCTTCATGGGCCCGCGTGCAAAGCCCGGCAAATAAAGCCACCCTAAACCAGCGTATTTTGTAAAGAAATTCAAAAAATGCACGACAGGCATTGGCCAGCGCCCAAAATTAAAACCAAGCAACGGTGATGTGATCACCACGCGTTCGAAATAAGTTTTATCGCGCAGTGAACGCAAGAGGATGTGCCCCCCCGTTGAATGCGCCAAAGCATAATAGGGTTCAGGAAAATCCAAGCGCCGCGCCAAAGCAATGATCGCAGCCAAATCCAAATCATAACCAGAGAAGTTGGTGATGTAACTTCGCAATGGGTCTTTAAGCAATCGCTGTGAGCCACCTTGGCCGCGCCAATCAAACGTCACCACAGCAAGCTTGCGCTTGCTCATATCGCGCATGGTTTCAAAATAACGCTCTAAAAAATCTGCGCGCCCATTGAGAATAAAAATCGTGCCTCTGGCCCG
>JANNBH010000106.1:0-10517 GCA_031385245.1 Hyphomicrobiales bacterium
ACCCGCTGGTCCAAGAGTGTGTTTGTGGAGACGACTGGGACGATTGAGGAGATATAGAAATGATGAATGAGCAAACGAGCACGTAGTGCGACTATTGCGAATTTATCCAGGCGCTTAGTTGGATTCGACCTCCGGGGGAGAATCCAACTGCAGCGAGCTGGAAAGGGACTCAAATGCTTACTTAACTCTCTTCCTGGAACCGACAGTCCAATGCCCACGTCACTCCTACGAAGAGATTTGTCTAGCGGAACCAACCCAGCTGGTTTTTTAGTAACCGGGGCCTAAGTTTGAAAATGATCTAACGACCCCGCCCCTCACGTAAGATCAAATCCAAGCCGCTCCGGTTCCAATTTTTTCTCCCAAGTTAAAGGTAAATAGGTCTCGGTCCCCTGCAAGTTTCTGAGAGCCTTGATAAAAGCCCCGGTCCTCCCGCCGGGGTTTTTTATTGCACTAGTTCTGCGGCAATCTCTGCCATCACCGCGGCAGCCGAAATATGGCGCGATCTTGCAACGCCACTGCCAGCAAGCTGACAATAAAAACTGCGATCACCCGCATTCTTTGCAGCAGCGTTCAGCGCATCCGAAAGGTCATATGGGTAAGGGAATGGTGGCACTTCACTTTCAGGAATTTCAGACAGAAAGTGAATTGCATTATTTACAAGTGCGCGAGCGGGGCGACCTGAAACGGCGCGTGTCATTATTGTCGTGCTTTGTGCATTCAGGCTTGCCCGATATAAATCGTCAGCCGCACTCTCAGGACAGCTAATAAAGGCCGTACCCATTTGTGCAGCAACCGCACCCCAAGATAGCGCGGACTTAACATCTGCGCCGTCCATTATTCCGCCCGCCGCAATTACCGGCAAGCCGATGTTGCTATATAAAAGCCGCGTTAGAGTTTCAGTATCCATTTGTTCATCCGGCCCATCTGGATCGAATATACCCCTATGGCCTCCTGCTCCCCAGCCTTGCGCGATCACAGCATTCAGACCCGCTTTTTCAAAGTGCTTTGCTTCAGCTAAACTGGTTGCACTGGCAATCAGCAACGCCCCCGTCTCGCGCAGTGCAGAAAGTTGTTGCTGATGAGGAAGGCCAAAATGAAAGCTAATAACACGCGGCCTCTTTTCAAGAAGCATTGCGAACATCGCATGATCGCCAATGAAGCTGCCAAAACCTTCTTGTAGGATTTCTGGTGTCTGCGCTCCCATTTGTCTGAACAGAGGCCCAGCACTTTCGATCCAGCCACGCCCGAGCGCAGGAGTACAAATTTTTTGTTGGTGGCAGAAAAAATTCACATTGAAAGGATGCGAGGTTCGGGCGGCCGTTTCATCAATCAGCGTTGCTGCTTCTTCGACAGTGTATCCAGCAAGGCCCAATCCGCCAAGACCACCTGCTTCTGAAACTGCGGCAGCAAGCTCCGGCGTAGCAGTTCCTGCCATAGGAGCCTGAAAGACTGGAAGCTCCAAGTTGAGTTTTCCGGCAATTTTATAGGTCATAGATTTGGCTCTCCTCGGAATTATCAAAGCACATTCTAAACGCCAGATGAACGGCCCATTCAGGCCCAGTTCCGTCTTGCCAGTCTAAGGTGTTTTCAAGTTCAACGATTAACCTTATCTGGAGTGAGTTAAAATGAAAACCTTCGCCTCAATCATCATCCTCACCGTGGCTTTTTTATCAGCCGGTGCATTTGCCGGAAATGAAATGCCAACCCAAATCCAGAAGGCCAATGTGACAATCGTTTTTAAAAATCAAGTTTGGCCAGTCAAAGGCCAAATCATCATCGACTCCTGCAAAATCAACCGTTGCAGAGAAGCATAAAATTCTGTTTCGCCTCTTCTGGGGGCGAATGCGGCAGCGGGTGCAACCGGGCCAGAAAAACGCCCCCTCTCAAACCTGGGAGCACCCCTGCTAAAGCGTTTTGACTTTTCGCAGAAAAGGCAAAATCGCCCTCGCTAGCTAGAATGATACCCCACGCGGAATTAAGCGGTGTTCATAAGCCTGCCGCTCCAGCTCTTCCCTAAAATCTGGATGCGCTATTGAGATGAGCGCAAGCGCCCGTTCCGCCACTGATTTTCCCTTCAAGCACACCATGCCAAATTCCGTCACCACATACATCACATCCGAACGCGGCGTTGTCACCACATTGCCTGGCGTTAGATTGAGCACGATGCGGCTACGGCGTTCGCCTTTTTTATCATATGTAGAGGCCAAGCAAATGAATGACTTGCCGCCCTTAGAAGCATAGGCCCCGCGCACAAATTGCAATTGGCCGCCTGTGCCGCTGATGTGTCGGTGCCCATCCGACTCGGAAGCCGCCTGCCCCTGCAAATCAATCTGCGTAGTGTTATTGATCGACACCACATTATTGTTCTGCATAATGATATGCGGTGAGTTGGTGTAGTCGACAGGGTGAATTTCAAAATCAGCGTTGCGATTCAGCATCGCGTAAAGCTCCGCTGATCCCAGCGCAAAAGTATAAGTAATCTTACTGGGGTTTAAAACTTTATGCTTGCCCGTAATGCGCCCCGCTTTATACAGTGCACCAATGCCATCGGTCATCATCTCGGTATGAACACCAAGGTTCTTGGCACCACTTTCCAGTAGCAGTGTGCAAACAGCATTGGGCATTCCACCAATGCCAATCTGCAAACAATCACCGTCTTTTATTTCAGCTGTAATCAGGCGAGCCACCGCGCGATCAATATCGGTGGGCGGCGGATTTGGCAGTTCGGTTGGCAACTGCGCGTCACCTTGAATAATGAAATCCACCTCGCTCAGGTGAACACCGTTCTCACTACCGAAAACATAAGGATTATTCTCCGTCACTTCGACAATCACAATCCGCGCCCGCTCAAGCACCGCGCGGTGCCACAGGTTTGCAGCACTGAAATTGAAAAACCCGTTTTCATCCATCGGGCAACATTTAAAAACCACCACATCGACGGGCGCCAAAAACCTCCGATAATAATCCGGCACTTCGCCCAAATTCAGCGGCATATAATTGCAGCGCCCCACGTCATGCTTCTTGCGGTCATAGCCAGAGAAATGCCAACTGAACCAATGGAAATGCACGCCGTCGGGATCAACATCCAAAACCGCACGCGGCTTCACGGACAGACAATTGCGAATTTTCACATTGGTAAGTTCAGAAGCGCGCGCCGCAAGTGCTGCATCAAACACATCCGGCTGACACAGCGAAGTGCCATAATCTAGCCAATCCCCAGACTTAACCACCTGAGCTGCTGCTTCATTTGAAATGTTTTTGGCTGGTGCTTCAGCAATGCGATTAAACATAAGTCTCTCCAGATTTCGGCATGTTGCACAAAAATCAAGAGCGAAGCAAATGCCGCAACCAATCTGGCAATTCACTTTTCGCCAAACCTGTGCAGGCCACATCAACACAATCAGCCATGCTGCCCAGATAAACCGGCCTGCCAATAAGCCCTGGTCCATAATGGGCATATTTGCCAGAATTGGTCATCAGTGTTTTGGCATTGCTCGGAAACAGCGGCTCACCGATTTGGCACCAACAGGTATCAGACACAATTTGAACTCCAAAATTTTCGAGTTCCGCCACGAAACCAGCAATCTTCGCCTTCTGGTAAATATAGCGACCACAGGTGATGATAAGAGCAACAGCGGAGTGCTTAACACGTCCCTTGCACAGCTCTGCCAATTTTTTAATCTCATCCAACGATAAATGTGGCGAGCCCAAACAGATTACATCAACGTGGGGATCAGTGGCGCTGTTAAGGTCCTTCCAACTGTGCAGCAAATCAGCAGAGGTCACATCTATCTGTGGCACATCCATTTGCGTTGCCTCTGGCGTCACCCCTAAAATATGAAACATGGGGGCAGCTGATGTGGTGGCAAATGCCGCCCCAAAGGCTTTCAAATCATCATGGCTTACAGCGCAGTTTTCTAACCCCACCACAAGCGGAATCTGATTGGGAGCAAGTGTGCCCACATGATAGCCAAGCAGCGCAAAGAAACCATCATCCACAATTTGCATTTCTGGCAGCCGCACCACCACAGCGGCGCGGCGATTAACTTCGATGTGAACGCCAGACAATGGGGCCCTGCCCGTGAGCGCAATACAAATATCAAGATAATCTGGATATTTCACCGTACGCGCACCTAAAACACTATTGGCAAACACCACGGCATTAGATTCCGCCCATACAATTTGCTCGCCTTGCTCTGGTGGGTCTTCGAGCAGGTAAGGCGCACATGTGTAAGTGGCCTCACACCCCATCGCTACATAAGCTTCCGCCAATCGCATCGAAGCCGTGCCGAGAACGGGCGCAATGCCTTGGGCACGCCAACGCACTTCATCAACCGAGATTGCATTGAGGGTTGTGGGGATGACAACTTGGCCACCCCAATCGCGCAACTTCTCAGTAAATAAAATACCAGACGGACCAACATAGATGCAGCCATCAATATGGGCACGCGTGACTGACAGAAGCTCACTCGCACCCTGAAGCTCCGCCATCCTCAAGATAATTCGCATCGAAGCCTGAACCGCTTTGCCCTTCTCGCCCGCCAGCGCAGCTTTATCATTTTCATCAAGTGCGAATGTTGGTGTGACGTCTTGCAAAACGAAAGTTCTTGGTTCAACCGCCGCAAATGGCACGGGCGAACAAGAAACTTCGCCACTTTTAATTTTTACAAACCGCACGTCTTTCAGAGACTGAAAAGCAGCACTGCCCAAAACCACAACCGGAATCGATTTTTTAAAAATCTCCTCCGCAACAATAACGCCAAGTGTGAGAATTTCTTCGGCATGTTCAAACAGCAAAGCCGCCGGAGCCGCACCATTCAAAATCAACTCAAGCAAAACACTGCTGCCCGTGCACGACCCGCGCCCCGAAGGAATGGCTAAAACTTTGCCCGCCAAATTCTGCCCGGCCAAAGGATGGTGACGATCAATAACGTCACCCGTGGAAGCATCAACCCCACCCCAAAAGCTGAGGCCTACATCAGAATAAAGTAGGGAGCCGCAAGCGGTGCCTACAACGAGAGGTCGCCCTAAAACTAAAGTCTCATCGGCCATGTGTCTTTTGCTCAATGTGCAAGGGAATAACATTTTAAGAAGACCAGATTCTGCCAATGTGAACAAGTCACATCATTCGGAAAATGCAATCTGCACAATCTGCCGTCGAAATCTCCGGGCTTAACGGCCGCGGATATTGGTACAAAAATTCTAGAGAAACTTCCCAATGATTTATTACCACAAGGCGCCACCGCCGGATGGTGGAAAAAAGCCGTGCAGCTTGATCTAGAAGCAAAAGGATTAATTGTAAGGCAAGCAACCAAGCCGCTTCAATGGCATAAGTCATAACGCTAGCGGTGGATTTAAAAAAGTAAATAAATCTGCGTTTCGACACGCCCATTTGCGGCACTGCACAAAAATCTATCCACAGGGGTTGGAATCGTCTGCCGTTCTGTGTAGGAAACCCCAAATCAGGGTTCCCTTCACATGCCAAAACGCACCGACATTAAATCCATCCTCATCATTGGGGCGGGACCGATTATTATCGGCCAAGCTTGCGAATTTGACTACTCCGGCACCCAAGCGGTCAAAGCGCTGAAAGAGGAAGGCTACCGCGTTATTCTGGTGAACTCCAATCCGGCCACCATTATGACCGATCCGGATTTGGCTGATGCCACTTATATTGAGCCGATCACGCCCGAAGTTGTGGCCAAAATTATTGAACGCGAACGCGCCCTTCGTCCAAACGATAAGCTTGCGCTTCTCCCCACCATGGGCGGGCAGACGGCCTTGAACACCGCACTCTCGCTCAACAAAATGGGCGTGTTGGAAAAATTCAATGTCGAACTGATCGGCGCCAAGGCCGAAGCCATCGACATGGCCGAAGACCGCGAGCTGTTCCGTGAAGCCATGAAGCGCATTGGATTAGAAACCCCGCGTTCGCGCCTCGCCAATGCCTCCGTTGCCAAGGATGCCGATAAAGCTGCCTACACTGAGGGCCGCGCCAAAGCTATTGATGCTGAAGCTTTTGAAAAAGCCTGGGCCGAAGGCGAAGCTGCCCGCCAGAAAAATTATCGCAACCGCGCCATGGTTGAAGCTTTTGAAGCCATGTTGGACGTGGGCCTGCCTTGCATCATCCGGCCATCGTTTACGCTGGGCGGAACTGGCGGCGGCATTGCTTATAACCGCGATGAGTTTTTGAACATCGTTGAGCAAGGTTTAGATGCCTCGCCCACTGCCGAAGTGCTCATTGAAGAATCCGTACTCGGCTGGAAAGAATATGAAATGGAAGTGGTGCGCGACACCGCCGACAATTGCATCATCATCTGCTCGATCGAAAACATTGACCCGATGGGTGTGCACACGGGCGACTCGATCACCGTGGCCCCTGCCCTCACGCTCACCGACAAAGAATATCAAATCATGCGTAACGCCTCGATTGCAGTGCTACGCGAGATTGGCATTGAGACGGGCGGCTCCAATGTGCAGTTCGGTGTGAATCCCGCCGATGGCAGATTAGTTGTGATTGAGATGAACCCGCGCGTGTCGCGCTCATCAGCACTCGCATCAAAGGCAACCGGTTTCCCTATTGCGAAAATCGCCGCAAAATTAGCAGTTGGCTACACGCTCGACGAATTGGCCAATGATATTACCGGCGGCGCAACCCCTGCTTCGTTCGAACCTACGATTGATTATGTGGTCGTAAAAATTCCACGCTTCGCCTTTGAAAAATTCCCAGGCTCAGCACCGCTTCTCACCACGGCGATGAAGTCCGTTGGTGAAGTCATGGCCATTGGCCGCACCTTCCAAGAGTCGATGCAGAAAGCTTTGCGCGGGCTTGAAACCGGCCTATCAGGTTTTGACGAAGTGGCCATTCCGGGCATTGGCGAAGGCGATGATAAAAACGCCATTCGCGCTGCCTTGGGTATGCCCACGCCAGATCGACTTTTGAAAATAGCACAAGCCTTTCGGCATGGCGCAACTGTCGATCAAATCTTTGCGAGTTGCAAATATGAGCCTTGGTTTTTGCGCCAGATTCAAGAGCTAGTGGAAACCGAAAAGCGCATCCAAAACAAAGGCTTGCCAAGTGATGCTCAGAATCTACGCAAACTTAAAGCCATGGGCTTTTCTGATAAGCGTTTGGGCTTCCTTGCTGGTATCAAAGAAGATAAAGTTCTCAAACACCGCACCAAATTAAAAGTGCATCCGGTGTTCAAACGCATTGACACTTGTGCCGCCGAATTCGCCTCCCCCACCGCTTATATGTACTCAACTTATGAGACGGGACTCGCAGGCAATGATGGCAATGAAGCGCACCCATCGGACCGTCAAAAAATCATCATTCTTGGCGGCGGGCCTAACCGTATTGGCCAAGGCATTGAGTTTGATTATTGCTGCTGCCATGCCTGTTTTACACTGCATGATGCAGGCTATGAATCGATCATGGTGAACTGCAATCCTGAAACCGTGTCCACCGATTACGACACTTCAGATCGCCTCTATTTTGAATCACTTACAGCAGAAGATGTTCTCGAAATCATTCGCATTGAAAAAACCAACGGAACCCTGAAAGGCGTGATCGTTCAGTTCGGCGGGCAGACTCCTTTGAAGCTGGCCAACGCACTCGAAGCCGCAGGTGTGCCCATCCTCGGCACCACACCCGATGCGATTGATTTGGCGGAAGATCGTGAACGTTTTTCGAAGCTCGTTAAAAAACTAAAGCTCAAGCAACCCGAAAACGGCATGGCTTATTCAGGTGCTGAAGCCAAGAAAATCGCCAAGCGCATCGGCTATCCCGTGGTCATCCGCCCATCTTATGTTCTCGGTGGCCGTGCCATGGAAATTGTGAAGGACGATGCAGGCTTGCAACGTTACATCACTGAGGCTGTGGTCGTCTCCGGTGACTCGCCAGTGCTCATCGACTCTTATCTCAGCAACGCCATAGAGGTGGATGTCGATGCTATTTGCGATGGCAAGGATGTGTTCATCGCTGGTGTGATGGAGCACATTGAAGAAGCAGGCGTCCACTCCGGTGACTCGGCCTGTTCCTTGCCGCCCTACTCACTCAAAGCCCCCATCATTGCCGAGCTTGAAGCCCAAGCCAAAAAACTGGCTTTGGCGCTGAATGTGGTGGGCCTGATGAATGTGCAATTCGCCAACAAGGATGATGAAGTTTACATTCTCGAAGTGAACCCGCGTGCGTCCCGCACCGTGCCATTCGTGGCCAAAGTCATCGGTGAGCCAGTCGCTAAAATCGCCGCGCGCGTGATGGCTGGTGAGTCCGTTGCCAGCTTCAAGTTGAAGAACAAAAAGCTCAATCATGTGGCCGTGAAAGAAGCTGTGTTCCCATTCAACCGCTTCCCCGGAGTGGATGTGCTGCTCGGCCCAGAAATGCGCTCCACTGGCGAAGTGATGGGTCTCGACAAAACATATGACATGGCCTTCGCCAAAGCCCAATTGGGTGCGGGCAACCGTATGCCGCTCAGCGGCACGGTGTTTGTGTCGGTCAAAGAAGCAGATCGCGCCCGTGTTTTGCCATCAGTGAAAAAGCTCGTGGAAATGGGTTTCACCATCAAAGCTACCGCTGGCAATCATAGTTTCTTTGAAAGCAAAGGTGTTGCCTCCGCGAAAATCAACAAAGTGCTGGAAGGCCGGCCGCATGTGGTGGACGCGATTAAGAATGGCGAGATCCAACTGGTTTTAAACACCACCGAAACCCGCTCATCCGAATCCGACGGCAAATCCATCCGCCAAACAGCCGTGATGCAAAAGGTGCCTTATTTCACCACCATGCCCGGCATCATCAGCGCCACCAAGGCAATTGCGGCCAATAAGGCCGGAGCCATCGTGGTGCGGCCTTTGCAGGATTATTTTAAGTAAGTTTATTCAATGAATAAGAATTGGCCGTAAAATTGATTTCAACTATTTTTATCAAATTGATATCTTCAGTTACAATTTAGCTAGACTACCACAACGATTGGCAACAAGTTTCGTGTTCTTTGCCGTTCAGAATGGCAATTGTTAATGAAGATGCGCGTTCAGGAGTTACGACCAAATGGGACTTTTCGACCCGCCATTTAAGAAAATGATGCTCGCAAGTCCTGCCTATTTCCAGAGGAGTGCAGCAATATGGGGTACGCTTATTGAAGCTACCATGGTAGCTCACCCACTACTATTACGAGCTGGAAATTTGTTTCGTGCAGTTGTTATTGGCAGGCTTGCCCTCACTGTCGCGCAAGCAGATCCCGATAGCTGGGTCCCAAAATCAGTTCTGTATATTTCAAGCACCACGGCAAATGCGGAGAGATGGTTACCAAAGCCATTCTTAGGTATTGCGCGGAACTTGGCGATTGAGAACATCGAGCTTAATAATCAAAATTCAAATAAAGACGGCCAAATTGATTCCTAGTGTTTGATCACTGAACGACTCAATTTTATTTGGACGATCATGCCAATTTAGTTTCAGCGTTAACTCATTCGGCATAATTCTTTTTTAATCTAAAACTCACAAAGACCATTTTGCCAATAATGCAAGAGCCATCGTGGTGCAGCCCTTGCAGGATTATTTTAGAAGTTAAGGCTTCAACGTCCGCGCAAAACTTTCCAATACGGCATTCATCCGCGTTTGATAGCCTTTACCCGTTGCTTTGTAAGCATCGAGAACAGACGACTTCACGCGTAATGTAATCTGTTGCGTTGTCTCTGGCATGATCAATTTCGCATTCGCCCAAAACTGCTCGTCGAGCGGAGGAATGTCGCTATAGTCAATATCACTGTCATCAAGCGCCGCCAGTTCCTTAGTGGTTAGCGGTCTTGTGTAAGGCTTTTTCATAAATGCTCCTTTCATTTCTATCGGCACGTCGCGCCGAAATAATCCGTGTCTTGCCATTGCGATCTGTATGAATAACAGCAAGCACCACTATATTGTCGACACAACCTATACTGTGCATTCGAACTTCACCGTAGTCGTGCCTTGCATCAGACCAAGTAACGGTGGGACCATCAAACATCTGGGCAGCATACTCAAAGCCAACGCCGTGCTTTTCAAAGTTAATCCGATCTTTGGCGTCGTCCCATTCGAAATCCATCACTTGATGTAACCACAAATGTAGTTACATTTCAAGTCCCATGCAACAGCGCACTTGAAATTTTTCCAAATCTGGGCCATCTTAGTGCCAGTACCCGGTTGCAATTGCTTCGCAGCAATTGGCCGGGTGATTTTTTGTACATTTTGAAGCGTTAGGACTGGACGAAAAGCCATGGAAAAAGTGCCGATGACCGAGGAAGGCTACACCACGATGGTGACCGAGGTGAAGTTTATGAAATCGGAAGAGCGCCCGCGCATCATCCGCGCCATCGAAGAAGCACGCGCCCATGGTGATTTATCGGAAAACGCTGAATATCACTCAGCCAAGGAAGCCCAAGGCTGGAACGAAACCCGCATCAGCGAAATGGAAGATCGCTTGAGCAGAGCCGAAGTGATCGACCCATCCAAACTCTCTGGCGACACTGTGATGTTCGGCGCC
>JANNBH010000008.1:0-49558 GCA_031385245.1 Hyphomicrobiales bacterium
TTTTGACAATTGACATTTATTATTTGTAGCTACATATATTACTGGAACTTATGTGATGAAGCTATCGTGGGATGAAGCTAAACGTAATGCAACGCTTGAAATGCGCGGACTTGATTTCGCTCAGTCTGGTGAATTGTTTGATGCTTCTAACTTTAACTACACGATCGAAGATCAGCGACGTGACTATGGCGAGAGTAGATATATTTCGTTTGGTCAGATTGGCGAAAGACTGTGTGTTGTTGTTTGGACGCCGCGAGAGTTGGGCCGTCATATTATATCAATGAGAAAAGCAAATGACCGAGAACAAAAAAGTTATCATATCAGGTCTGGATCCCGCTGATGATGCGCCAGAGCTTGATGACGATTGGTTTGACCGTGCCGATTTATACAAGGGCACGGTTCTCATCCGCCGTGGTCGGCCATTAGGTAGTGGGTCGCGTGAGTTGGTTTCGTTGCGTTTGGATAAAGAAGCTTTGGCGATTTTTAAGGCTACTGGTCCCGGCTGGCAAGGTCGGATCAATGACACTTTGAAGCGCAGTGCCAAGCGGCTTGCGGCAAAGTAAAATGCCCCGCCTCAATTTGGTTCACATTGACTGCCACATGCAACACCTTGATTTAGGATGGAGCTTTTTGTGCGGGCAATTATTTTATTGGTTTTGATGTTTCTTGCTCCGGCAGTCGAAGCCCAGACGCTTGATACCTCCAACGTTCAAATCACCTGGAAAGTTTCTAATCGGTTTCGGTTGTTTCGCAATCCGTCGCTGTTTAAAATGCACGAGGCAGCGTTTCGGCAATATGGCACGCATATGACCGAGCGTTCGGGCACCACAGAGGATTCAGCTTTGCTGATTTATAACTCTTCGGTGCTGGGCACCGAGCATATGCTCAATGATCGGCGCATTCCCTTCACCACTATCGCGCGGACCAAATTTGATTGGCGCGGCTGGGCAGCAAAGGGCGTGGATAACACCTGTTGGAATGAGAAGGCGCGGCGGCACACGGCGTGCGGCAGCATTGAGAATTACATCACGCCAACTTTCCACGAAATTGAAATGCAGTTGAAGCCGCTGAAAAGTGGTGGTCTGATTTCTGAATATAATTGTGAATGGCGGGTGGGCAATGCGGGCGTTGTGACAGCTCCTTGCGACGAAGTGATAACGGCCAATTTGCCTTATCCAGCAGGGGCCACAATCTCGGTGAATGTGCAAGGTGAGCGACCGATTTCAATTGAAGCATCAGTGAAGGATTTATTGATCGTTGGTTTCGGCGATAGTTTTGCATCAGGCGAAGGCAACCCGGATGTGCCAGTGGCACTCGCTGAAAATTCGCGTGTTGATAATCTTTATCCTAAGCGCGCAACCAATGATGCATCGGGTTCTGCTGAATGGATGGACCAGCTTTGCCATCGCTCGCTTTATTCTTATCAAACGCGCGCTGCCTTGCAGGTGGCACTGGAAAACCCGCATGGGGCCGTCACCTTCATGGGCTATGCCTGTTCAGGGGCCGCCGTTGAGGAGGGCATATTGGGCCCTCAAACCTATGTGGAATATGTGAGCCGTAATGATCCCTCAGCGAAAACGGAATCGCGCGGTCAACCCAGCAAGGGTGCGCGCAAAGATACACAGCTTTATTGGTTCTTGCGCGAGATGTGTTTGGAAGGTGTGCAGAATGATAATGGGTTTTGGGTGTGCCCCAATAATCATTTCAGGCGCAATGTGGATTACGTGTTTTTGTCGATTGGCGGCAATGACATCGGCTTTGCCAACTTGGTGGCCTGGGCCACCTTGCGTGAAGGCATTGCATCGCGGCTGGCTGGGTTGTTTGGAGCAACGGTAACACCATCTGATTTTGCTGCGAATATGAAAAACATTCTGCCGGGGGCCTATGCCAAATTGGCCAAGGCTTTTGAAATTGCAATTCCGCTGGCCCATTCAAATTTAGAGTTTGATCCGTCACGGATTATTCTCACTGCATACCCTGATATTTTGGTTGATGAGAATGGCCAGACCTGTGCCGGCATTACCAATGGCAAGCAGAATGAAGATCAATTTGCGTCCAATCAATCGCTAGACCGGTTTTCATCGTGGCTGGTGGTGCGCGAAGCTAAACTGGATGAGGCTCATATTCAGCTCGATAAATTGCACCGGCGCATGGGGGAATTGGCCGAAGACAATGGCTGGACTTTTGCTGGCCGCGCTTATGCTGATCAACCGTTTCGAGGCCATGGCTTTTGTGCCCAGCGCCAAGATCGGTTGAGCGATCCGGCAGAAGCTTTAATGATCCCGTGTTGGGGCAAAGCATCGCGAGCCACGCTGAGCTGTCAGTCTGGAATTTTTGGTAAGGGCAGTGGCTGGCGGCCGTTCAATCCAGCTGCGGAAAATTATCCCTATGCGCTGCGCCAGCGCTGGGTTCGCACATTTAATGATGCATATATGGTGATGAACCAAAAGGTGATCACGCGCCAAGGTCAAATTGATGAAAAAGCTTCAGCTGTAAATTTCTCCGAAACCACAGGAGGAATGCATCCAACAGCAGAAGGCCATGCTTCGCTGGCCGATGCCATGTTGTTGGATATTCGCAAAGAAATTTCTCAAGACTTTGAAGAAACACAATAACCGGCGACAACGGAGTTGCCGCCGGTTCCCGTGTTCGGCACAGAGCGCCCCCGGGTGATATGCCGAACAAACACTAAGGTGAACTGACTTTTTTAGGAGACAGTTAGCACTGCTACCCGTCACCCAGCTGGGGGAGCAAGCCAACCCACCTTAATGGACAACCGAAGTTGACAATTTGACATGTAGTTATGAGACTGAATAACGTCAACTTAAATTGACAAAAAAATCATTATTTTGCGTCTGATCGTGTTGTACTTTCATACTAGTATGTCAGTTTTGGTTGACGAATCGAAATTGCAAACTGATATTGCTTTGATGGATATAAAAATAACCTCCCAAGAAACGCCTCCTGATAATATCCGCACATTGGTTTATTATCTTGGTCTTGCAATTGATGCTCGTGTTCTTGAATTTAGGCAGTCCACTATCTATGAAAATGTTCGCCCCTCAGATATTCGCTTGTTCGTAACGGCAGCCCGCAAGCCGCAAACGATTTCTGATATTGCGCGTGAACTTGGCATCACAAGGCAAGCAACACAGATGGGTGTTCAACGCTTACTGAAACTCGATGTTGTAGAGTTGCGCCCCGTGCCAGACAATAAACGCGATAAATTGGTGGTGGTTACAAAAAAAGGTAAATCGGCCCAGAGCACAGTAGCCAAGCAAGTGAGGCGCATGGAAGATGAATTTGCTAAAGTGATTGGTGTTAAAGGTCTTGAAGTCTTTCGTGAAAATTTGAAGGCTGTGCTGGCCTCCACGCGCACTCTCACTCGAAATTTAAAGTAGCACCTAGTTCCAATCCAGCACCACTTTACCGCAACTGCCTTGCTTCATCAGGTTAAAACCCGTGGCATAATCAGCGGCTTTCATGCGGTGGGTGATGACTTTGCGAACGTCTAATCCCGATTGCAGCATGGCGATCATTTTATACCAAGTCTCAAACATCTCGCGGCCATAGATGCCTTTGATGGTGAGTGCTTTAAAAATGATGGTGTTCCAATCGACAGGCATTTTTCCCGATGGAATGCCGAGCATAGCAATTTTGCCACCCATGATGAGGTGCTTGGTCATTTGTTCGAATGCCGAAGGCACGCCTGACATTTCAAGGCCAATGTCAAACCCCTCACGCATACCGATACGCTCCATGACGGATTTTAAATCTTCATTGGCGACATTGACGGTGACGACATCAGCCACTTGGTTGCACAGTTCCAAGCGATAATCATTCACATCGGTCACCACCACATGCCGCGCCCCCACGTGGCGGCACACAGCTGCTGCCATGATGCCAATGGGACCAGCGCCCGTGATCAATATGTCCTCGCCGACAAGATCAAATGAGAGTGCCGTGTGGACTGCGTTTCCGAGTGGATCGAGAATGGCACCGATTTCATCATCGACTTCAGGTGGCAGATGGATGGCGTTGAAGGCGGGGATTTTGAGATATTCAGCAAAGGCACCCGGCACATTCACGCCGACACCTTTGGTTTCAGGATCAAGATGGAAATGTCCAGCGCGGGCCATCCGGCTTTTCATTCCGATGAGATGGCCTTCGCCAGAAACGCGATCACCCACTTTAACGGTACGAACATGGCTGCCAATATCGACCACCACACCCGCAAATTCATGGCCCACCACCATGGGCACGGGTATGGTTTTTTGCGCCCACTCATCCCATTTCCAAATGTGTAAATCTGTGCCGCAAATTCCAGTCTTGGTCACTTTGATCAGAATATCGTCAATGCCGATTTGAGGTGTTGGTTCGTCCCGCAATGTCAGGCCTTCAGCGGCCTCAGCTTTAACAAGGGCTCGCATCAAATAACTCCCAATTCTTGGCCCGCAGCTGTGAAAGCTGCAATGGCGGTTTTGATGTGTTCGGGTGTATGGGCCGCAGACATTTGCGTGCGAATACGGGCTTGGCCGCGTGGCACCACAGGGAAGAAAAACCCGGTCACATAAATGCCCTTCTCATAAAGTTTAGCCGCCAGCTTTTGCGCCAGCTCAGCCTCACCCAACATCACAGGAATAATCGGGTGTTCACCTGCGAGAAGCTTGAAGCCCGCAGCGCTCATGCCTGTGCGAAAGGCTTTGGCATTGGCAACGAGTTTTTCGCGCAAGTCGTCTCCCGATTCGGCGAGATCAATGGCTTTGGTGGAGGCGGCAACGATGGCAGGGGGTAATGCATTAGAAAATAGATAAGGCCGACCCCGTTGGCGTAAGAGATCGACGATCGGTTTGGCCGCTGCAATGTAACCGCCTGCCGATCCACCTAATGCCTTGCCCAATGTTCCCGTTAGAATATCGACTTTCACATGTGAGCGCGCCGGGGTGCCACGCCCTTGCGGTCCGGTGAAACCCGTGGCGTGGCAATCATCGACCATGATGAGGGCATCAAATTTATCCGCCAGTTTTCGAATGTCGGGTAGGTTGGCGTAAGTGCCATCCATGGAAAACACGCCATCGGTCACGATCACAATGCGCCGCGCGTTTTCAGTTTTGGCGGCTTGCAATTGTTTCTCAAGGTCATTCATATCGCTATTGGCAAAACGGAAACGCTTGGCTTTGGAGAGACGAATGCCGTCGATGATGGAGGCGTGGTTCAAGCTGTCAGAAATAATCGCATCTTGCTCGCCGAACAGCGGCTCAAACACCGCACCATTGGCATCAAAGCACGCTGCGAATAAAATTGAATCTTCCATTTGCACATAGTCAGCAATTCGGGCTTCTAATTCGCAGTGCAAATCGGTGGTGCCGCAAATGAAGCGCACTGAAGCCATGCCGAGGCCGTGGCTGTCGAGTGCCTGTTTTGCAGCGGCGATCAAAGCTGGATGATTGGCAAGGCCTAAATAATTATTGGCGCAAAAATTGAGCACTTGGCGCGGGCCAGCAACGCCAATATCTGGCCCTTGGGCCGTTTGAATTTCGCGCTCGGCTTTCCACAGTGACGCGGCTTTGATGGCACTCAGTTCTTCGGAGATTGAATTCAAGATAGCTGACATTAGGAACTCCCTTGCGACTGGTATGGAACGAGACAACCCACTTCGCAATCTGTCAAAACTATTCACTGTGCATTTTTGATACATTTAAACTCTTTAACCTCTGGCTTTTTCCTGTGGATGTGGCATTCAAAGCGCTTTGGTTCGTGAATTTGGGTGTTCGACAATGGTTTTGTCTGTGAATGACCAGAAATTATTTGATCTGCGCTGGACACGCAGTGAGGCTGATTTATTGCAGCCCTTGCGCGCCATTTATGGCCTGCGCCCCGAATTTGAGAAAGCGCTGAAATCTCAGCTTTTGGCGCGCTCGAGCGAACGCCCCGCCGAACTCAAAGACCTCGACTTAGAACGCGATTTGAACCCAGATTGGTTCCTCTCGGAAAACATGGTGGGCTATGTTTTTTATATAGATCGCTTTGCTGGCACGATCAAAGCTGTGGCCAATCACATTGATTATTTGCAGAGCTTGGGTGCCACATACGTACACTTTATGCCGTGCTTGAAACCACGCCCAGGGGATAGTGATGGTGGTTATTCGGTGATGGATTATCGCTCCATCAACCCTGCGCTTGGCACCATGGATGATTTTCAAGCGGTGGCCAAAACCTTACGCCATAAAAATATGAGTGTGTGTGTGGATTTGGTTCTCAACCACACAGCCAAGGAACATGAATGGGCTGAGAAGGCCAAGAGCGGCGATAAAAAATATCAAGCTTATTATCATATGTTCGACGCGAAAGCCCGTACGCTGGAATTTGAAAAAACTTTGGTGGAAGTTTTCCCTAACGATGCGCCGGGGAATTTTACTTTTTATTCGGCGTTTAAAAAATATGTGTGGACCACTTTCAATGAACACCAGTGGGATTTGAATTGGGCGAACCCTGATGTTTTTTTAGAAATTGTCGATATCATGCTCAACCTTGCCAACAAGGGTGTGGATTGTTTGCGGCTGGATGCGGTGGCTTTTATGTGGAAGCAGCTGGGCACCAACTGTCAGAATCTTCCTGAAGTGCATGACATTTTGCAAGCGCTTCGCGCGGCCACTCGCATTGCTGCACCAGCGCTTATTCATAAAGCTGAAGCAATTGTGGCTCCGCGTGATTTGGTGACATATTTAGGTGCGGGCAAGCACCGTGGCCGTGAAGGCAACCTTGCTTATCATAATAATTTGATGGTGCATTATTGGTCGTCACTTGCAGCGCGTGACACAAGTTTGATGACTTACACATTGCAGAAACATTTTCCGACCAGCTTTCGCAATGCGTGCTGGGCAACTTACATTCGATGCCATGATGATATTGGTTGGGCGATCACCGAGGAAGATGCGAGTGCTGTTCCCAATGTGTCTGGTCCGGGGCACCGCAAGTTTCTGGCAGATTTTTATGCAGGCAAACATGCAGGCTCATTTGCGCGCGGTGGAATTTTTCAAGAAAATGCGGAAACAGGTGATCGGCGCAACAGTGGAACTTATGCAAGTCTCGCCGGATTAGAAGCGGCCACCACCGATCAAGAAGTTGCCACAGCCATTGATCGCATCTTAATGGGCGTGGCTTTGATGGCCTCATTCGGTGGCTTGCCACTGTTGTTTATGGGCGATGAAATTGGCCTGACCAATGATTATGATTTTGTGAAAGAGCCAGCCCACGCCCATGATAATCGCTGGATGCATCGGCCCAAGATGCAATGGAGCAAACTCTCATCCACGCAAGACGAGATTTTTGCCGGAACCAAAAATATCATCACGCGGCGCAAGGCCGTAAAACATCTTGCGGCAAACAACCCGACACAGATTTTAGATGCAGGCAATGCAGCGATATTTGCATTCTTGCGCGAGAGTGATCAAGGGCCATTGCTGGCGTTGTTCAACTTCACCGAACTTTGGCAAAATGTGCCTGCGAGTTTTGCTAAAGCTAATGGCATCATAAATTTCTATGATGCGCTAAGCGATGCAAGTGTTGCAACGCCTGAAGGCGTTCTGCAAATCCCGCCTTATGGTCGTGTGTGGTTGGTTTGACTCACGCCACCGGCGTAAACTCATCTTCATCATGGTCATTCATCAGCGCCCTAATTGCTTCAAATGCCTGCCGTGATTTCCACCCTGATTGTGGGTTGCCGAAGCACACGCGAATGTGGCGGCTGGGGCTGTTGCGATCGAGCATAAACATTGAGCCCGGCGAGACTTTAATCTGCTTGGCCAGAAGGGATGAGGCAAAGCGGCCTGGAGCCCAATGTTCAGGCAGTTCAAGCCATGCATAAGGTGCGCCCGGTTCGCAGCGAAATTTTGCGCCCTTAAAAACTTCCATAAAGGTGGCGCGGCGTGCGGCCAATTCATTGCGGGTTCGGTCAAGAATTGTGGTCGCCAAGTCTGTCTCAATCCAATAGCGGGCGATCTCGCCGGTGATGCCCACGGTGCGCGCCGCCATGGTGCGAATGTGCGAACGCATGGTGCGGTCTTGACCGTGCGGTGTTACACAAAAGCCAATACGTAAACCCGGTGCCAAAGTTTTGGAGAGACTGGTGATGTGATAGGTGCGTTCAGGCGCCAGCGTATAAAATGTTGGTGGCAACACACGGGCATCAAGCAAGCGGAAGATGTCGTCTTCAATAATGGTGATGTTATACTTCCGCGCAATGTGAACAATGGCCTCGCGGCGCTTGTGGCTCATGGTGCTGGTGGTGGGGTTTTGTAAAGTTGGCACAATATAAAGAATGCGCGACCTACCAGATTTTGCGGCTTGCTCAAAAGCTTCGGGAAGCAAGCCTTCATCATCCATGCTCAAGGCAAGGGGGACCACATGGGCGTTTTGAAACGTAACGCGCAGTAACGCATAGTTCACCGCTTCAGCCATAACGCCATCACCGGGTTCAGTGAGCGCTTCAAGCACTGTAATCAAACCCAAATGGGCTCCGGCTGTTATAAAAATATCGCGTTCAGTGGCATCAATTCCGCTGAGTTTTAACCAGCGCGCGGCCATCGTTTTATGGAGGGCAAACCCATCAGGAGGTGCATAATCAAGCAAGTCTAATTTGCGCGCATCGCGCATCACCGAATGCAGGGCCGCGTCAAACTCTTGTGCGGTGACCACGGGTGGTGGAATGGCGTGAGTGAGATCAATCAGGTCTTCGGCTTCTTGACCCAGCGATGGAATGGCGGTGACCATATTGCCTTGGCGGATATAACTGCCGCGTCCCACTTCACCTGTTAGAAGTCCCCGTTGTTCAGCTTCCTTGTAAGCTCTGGTCACCGTGCCGAGAGTGACGCCCAGTTTCCAAGCAAGATCGCGCTGCGGAGGCAGGCGGTCGCCCTTGGCCAAGGTGCCGCCTTCAACATCGTGGGTTATGGCATCGGCAATGGCCAGATAAAGTGGCTTCGATCGATCTAAAGTGGGCGTCCAAATTGTCATGGGTACAATGTTTCGATTGTTTCTACCTGCCCCTTCATTGTATCTACATATTTGTGAAATATGCAAGATAAATCTGCATTACACACTAATACAATCGATACAATTGGAGATTTAAGGAGACTATTATGCGCGATTATGAAATCAATGTTGCTCAATCCCGGCAGGCTTATGGCCAAGTGACCTGGCTCGTGCGCTTGGTGCAAAATTGGCGCGTGCGAAAGACCCTTAGACTCATGCGACATTTCAATGAGTATCAATTGCGCGATATCGGCTTGATGCGTGACGAGTTGGAGCGCCTGATTGCCCTGCCGCTTGATTGTGATCATGCGCTGGAGGCTGAGCGCAGCCTGTTGGCTTCGTACCAGCTTTACGCGGTTTCTAAAACAGGTTTGGCCCTTCCCAATTTGGGGAGGGCCGCTTTGCCCCTCTCAGAACAGCCCGTCTTAGAACAACCAGCGCGGAACCTTGGCGGCGTAGTCCACATAGGTTTGGCCAAAAAGCTGAACGAGATCACGCTCCTCAGTTCGCAAAACGGTTAGGGTCATCACAGCCATATAGACTGCGGTCGCCACGGTGGCTGCTATCAGTGACAATAAGGACAATGAGATAAGCGGCAGCAGAAACGCCGCGAATATCGGGTTGCGCGAGTATTGAAAAATGCCAGCTGTCACTAAATGTTGTGGCTTGCCGAATGTATTGGCGGAAGGTGCAAAGCCCATGCGGCCTTGGATGGCTACTACTGAAATCAAGAAGGCCATGAAGCACGCTACCAAAATAATCAGAGTGAGCGGCGAAGCTGCTGTGAGCCTTTGCTCGCCAACCAGAAGAAGCCCTAGCAAATAAGATAACCCCGCCACATAAGCCGATAACTCTATGCGCGCCCAGTGGCCTTTCAGTTCAAACAGGGGTGCGCGTTGGCCCAAGCCGTTTACGTTTCTAGATCCAGTTGCCATATCACTCTCCAAAGTGGCTCTATTTTGCCACCGGAGTAGTGGAGAAAATCTTAATTGCTCAGTGAATTATCCGCCCGGCACGCGCGGCAATAAATATATTTCTGTGTCTTTTGGTAAAACCGTGTCCCACTGGTCACGATAAATTTGGCCGTTGATCGAGACGGCTACACCACGCTTAATGTGGGGTTCCATGCCGGGATATTTATTGATCAGTACACGGAATAATTCGCGGATGGTTGTAGCGTGAACTGAAACAGAAAGGGCGCCGCCAGCCATTGGCCGCAGCGCCCCCCAGAGATGGACTTCGATGCTCATTACTGTTTGTTTTTGAGTGATTTCAAAATGCGTGGTGGCGACATTGGAATGTGCGTTTGACGGACACCCGTAGCGTTGGTTACAGCAATTGAGATTGCGGCAAGTGGTGGAACGATTGGAGTTTCACCCACGCCACGCACCCCATAAGGATGATGTGGATTTGGAATTTCCAAAATCTGCGTGTCAATGAATGGCAAATCTGAACACACTGGAATGCGGTAATCCAAGAAGCCCGCATTTTGCAAGCGGCCATTTTTGCCGTAGACATATTCTTCATTCAAAGCCCAGCCAATGCCTTGGGCGGCACCGCCCTGATATTGGCCTTCAACGTAAGACGGATGAAGCGCTTTGCCAGCATCTTGAATCACCGTGTAGCGAACCACTTTGGTTTGGCCGGTTTCAGGGTCCACA
Source organism: Hyphomicrobiales bacterium (assembly GCA_031385245.1). GTDB lineage: Bacteria > Pseudomonadota > Alphaproteobacteria > Rhizobiales > Aestuariivirgaceae > Aestuariivirga. The sequence goes on from JANNBH010000008.1 coordinate 10,695, forward strand.
TGAATATCGGCAATATGCGTGCCGAAGGATACGCCAGCATTGTCAGCCACAATTTCAGCATGACCGGCAATTGGCCCACCAGTGGAACCTGCACCACCTGCCAAATCTTTAATGCTGAGTGGTGCTAAGTTGCCATGGGAGGCACCCTTGGCAACGGCATGGCCATCTTCCCAGATGATATCATCAACCGGAATATCCCAGGTCTTTGCGGCTTTCTGGCGCATCACGGTGATGGCGTTTCGCGCGGCAAAAATTGCGGCCATCGAGGAAGAGAAAGTGCCACGGCTGCCATCTGTCATATCGTTGTGGCCAAGCGAAGATGTATCGGCAACAATCACGCGCACAGCCTCATAAGCCACGCCCAATTCTTCAGCCACGGCTAAAGCGAGTGAAGCTCGTGAGCCGCCCACATCCATGGTGCCAACGGCAACTGTGGTGGTGCCATCAGGGGTTACATTCAAATCAACACAAGTTTGACCACCGAAGTTAAACCAGAATCCGCAGGCCACACCACGACCTGTGTTTGGTGCTAATGGGGCTTTCATATGCGGGTGGTTTTTTGCAGCTTGTAAAGTTGGCCCGATGCCAATGGGGCCGTAGACTGGACCGTAGGAAGATTTGGTTCCTTCTTTAGCCGCATTCTTGATCCGCATTTCCAGAGGATCAACGCCCACAGCTTTGGCCACTTCGTCGATTGCATTTTCAATAGCAAAGGCGGCGATGGGGGCAGAAGGTGCGCGGTAAGCCGCAGTTTTTGGGCGGTTCGAAACAGCATCCTTGCTCACTGATTTTACATTTTTCAAATCATAACAAGCCCAAGCTGTCATGGCACCAAACTCGGCCCAGTTCGATGGGAATGCGCCACTTGTGTAACGCAGTTCAGCGAAAGCAGCAGTGATGGTGCCATCTTTTTTCGCCCCAATTTTCACATCGATTGATGATGCAGATGTTGGGCCCGTGCAACGGAACACTTCTTCACGGGTCATGGTCAATTTAACTGGGCGATTGGCTTTGCGTGAAAGTGCAAGTGCCAATGGCTCAGCCCAGATATGGGTTTTGCCGCCAAAGCCGCCACCGATTTCAGACGCGGTTACGCGCAGTTTATTGGCATCCATGCCAAGCATTGCGGCACATTGGTTGCGGTAAATAAAGTGGCCTTGGGTGCAGACCCACATTTCGGCGGTGCCATCAGGCGAAACTGAAGCCAAGCACGAATGCGGCTCAATGTAGCCTTGATGGGTCTGTTCGGTTTTGTAAGTTTTTTCGATAATCACATCGGCTTCTTTAAAGCCAGCTTCAATATCGCCATGGCCATATTCAGCCCATTTATTATAGTTTGAAGCCTGTTCAGATTTTGGCGTGCCTTCGGTGAAAATATGCTCATGTAGCAGAGGTGAATCAGCTTTCAGCGCATCATCAACTTCAGTCACATGCGGCAGAATTTGATAATCAACTTTAATCAGCTTCAAAGCAGCCCGCGCAGTGGCAGCATCAACGGCGGCAACAGCGGCAACGGCATGACCATCATAATATACTTTCTTGCGGGCCATGCAGTTTTCGAGCAGGTCCATCATGCCGCGATCACCATTGGTGTGGTCTTTCAAATCAGCTGACGTGATAACAGCTTTAACACCGGCAAGCTTTTCAGCTTTCGAGGTGTCAATTTTTTTGATGATGGCGTGCGGATGCGGCGACCGTAGCACGAGTGCCACCAACATGCCCGGTGCTGTTGCATCAGCGCCATAACGAGCACGGCCTGTCACCTTATCAATGCCATCAGGCCGTGCTGGCCGCGTGCCAATAACTTTGAATTTCTTGGTTACGAGATCTGTATCCATGCTCATGTTTAAGCCCTCATATCTTTGGCGGCAGCTTGCACCGCGCGCACGATTTTATCATAGCCAGTGCAGCGGCACAGATTGCCCGCAAGGCCAAAGCGAATTTCTTCTTCGGATGGATCAGGATTTTTACGCAGCAGCGCTTGAGCCGCCATCAAAAATCCTGGGGTGCAGATGCCGCATTGCAGCGCTGCGCCATCAATGAAGTGTTGTTGTAAGGGGTGCAGCTTGGCACCATCAGCCATGCCTTCAATGGTTTCAAGTTTCTTGCCGTTCATTTCAGCGCCAAGTACTAAACATGAGCATACAAGGCGACCATCGAGGATCACCGAACATGCGCCGCAGTCGCCTGTGCCGCAGCCTTCTTTAGCTCCGGTCAGACCAATGCGGTTGCGAAGCACGTCGAGCAAGCTTTCATCATTGGCGCAGACAAATTCAACGGCATCGCCGTTGATGGTGGTTTTAACATGGGAACTCATAATTTGCCTCCGGCGCGTTTGTAAGCGGTTTCAGCCGCACGGCGGGCGAGAACGCCAGCCACTTCAATTCTAAATTCAATGGTGCCACGCTTGTCATCAATGGGCTTGCAGGCGGCTGAACATGCAGCAGCAAGTTTGGCTTTGGCCTCAGCATCCAGCTTGGTGCCGATGATGGCTTTGGCTGCTTCCTTAACGAGCAACACGGTGGTGGCCACAGCGCCAAGTGCAACACGGGCTTTGGTGATCACGCCTTTGTTGTCTATCGTAAGGTTCACGCCAACGCTCACAACTGCAATATCCATTTCAGTGCGCGGAATAAATCTCAAATAAGCATCGCCAGATTTTGGCAACTTTTTTGGAAGTTCAATCGACGTGATAATTTCGCCCTTTTTCAAATTGGTGCGGCCCACACCTGCGGGCACATCTTCAACGGCAAGTTTGCGTGTTCCCTTTGGTCCGGCGATGACAACTTTTGCACCAGCCGCAACAAGAGCAGGAACTGAATCAGCTGCAGGTGAAGCATTGCACAAGTTGCCAGACATGGTGCAACGGCCTTGCACTTGTTTGGAACCAATCAGATTTGCAGCTTCAACAACACCAGGCCACGCTTTAACGAGGGCTGCGTTTTCAGTGAGAGCAGAGCAGGGCACAGCGGCACCTACTGAAAAACCGCTAGCGGTTTTCTTGATGTCAGCCATGCCTTTGATGCGCTTGATGTCCACAACCAAATCTGGCTCAAGCATTCCGGCTTTCATCTTAACGAGGAGATCAGTTCCTCCAGCCAGAATAAAGGCAATGCCTTTTTCTTTAGCCATCAATGTCACAGCTTCTTTGGCTGTTGACGGTGTTTCATAGCGCATCGTTTCACCCATTTTGTTTAACAACTTTAGTTTGGCTTATATCAGGGGCCTTGGTCAACTGTCAGCAGCTTTGCGACTTATGCATGACGCTATGTCGCAGCAACAACATCGATGATCACTCCTGCAGCTCCTAACACACCAACCAAATCGGAATCAGGATTGGCATTAGTAACTAGACGGTTAATTAGTGAGAATTCACAGACTTTGACAAGAGCAGACTTACCGAACTTTGACGCATCAGACAGAATGACGCGGTGGTCGGCTCTGGTGAGTGCCATATGCGCTATTTCTGCTTCTGATAAATCGGCATCCATTGGCCCATCTACTGCATCCAATGCACCGATAGAGATGAAGGCGTGCTTCACACGAAAGCGCGATAGAAACTCCACCGCGGGTGGCCCGAAGGCTGCGCCATTATCGCCCTTTAAAGCGCCACCCGCCATATAAACCGTGTTGCCATTCACGGTTGCCAATGTGCGGGCAATATCTGATGAGTTGGTAACAATGGTGAGATTGCGTTTTACACGAAGTTCTTGTGCGAAAATTGATGTGGTGGTTCCAGTGTCAATCATAATGCTGTCACCGTCTGCAACAAATTGCACAGCGCGTTTGCCAATGGCGTGTTTAGCCTCAAAATTCTCGCGCAACCGACGTTCAAACGGGGCCTCCCCGGCCAAATGCGGCAGTGCCAAAGCGCCGTGGAGCTTTAGCACTTCGCCCTTTTGCTCCAGAACTTTCGCATCGCGCCTGATGGTTTCCTCAGAAACATTCAAGCCTAAAGCAAGCTCAGTAATGGTGGCAGTTCCATGCTGGCGAATATGCTCGACAATTGTAATCAAACGCTTTGAGGTTTTGTGGCTTTTCATGTGAGTATATCCAAAATATGCTATATTTTGTGAATGATACCACAAAACTCAACACAATGTAATCACATTTCCACATTAAGTCACAAATAGTTTGACTCTTCAGTTGTTTCGCGCAAATCTGTAACTGTTCAGACCACCATTGGTAAGGACAATCTGAGAGTTGCCACCCCCAGCCCTGCTTGGGGATTTACCAGGAAGCGCAATCGCCCCCGGTACGCTAAATGGAAAATCGCCGTAACAGCGGCGGTGGCAACTTATCAGGGGTTTTGACTGGGTCTGGAGTTGGGATGGCGCAAGCCGAGGCGAGAGTGCGAAACCTTTCAATTTGGAAAGGTGACGTTTTGGTTGAGCCGTTAAAAGGTGGTGTGAGCAACGCCAGCTTTACGGTGCGTGATGCTATGGGGAAATATGTGGCCCGTGTGGGTGAAGATTATCCCTTCCACCAAGTGTCGCGTGAGCGGGAGGCCATTGCCTCTCGGGCTGCTTTTGAAGCCGGATTATCACCCGAAGTTTTGCATATCGAACAAGGCTTAATGGTGGTGCGCTATATTGAGGCGCGCACTTATGTGGAAGCTGATGTGCGGGCCAATGCGGAAGCTTGCGTAGATATTGTAGCACGTTGTCATCGCGACATGGGCTCGCGGGTGCGCGGGCAGGGTGCGATTTTTTGGGTGTTCCAAATCTTACACGATTATGCCGCCACTTTGAAATCTGCTCATCACGCCCGCGCCGCCGAAATTCCGCGCTGGATGAAAATTGTGGATGCTCTTGAAGCAGCGCAAATGCCACTGCCCATTATATTTGGCCACCATGATTTATTGCCGACAAATTTTATGGATGATGGCAAGCGCTTGTGGCTGATTGATTGGGAATATGGGGCATTCGGCACGGCTATGTTTGATCTTGCGAACATTGCTGCGGCCAATTCATTTGATGCGGCACTCGAAGCTTCCATGCTGCACCAGTATTTTGGCCATGCTCCAGACCAAGCCACCACGCGGGCCTTCTTTGCCATGAAGGTTGCCGCTGCCTTGCGTGAGGCCATGTGGGGCATGGTTTCAGAACTCTATCTCAACGCGCCGGGTGTTGATTATGTTGCTTATGCTGCTGAATATCTGGGCCGCTTCGAGGCCATCCTCACTGATTATAAAATAAGGTTTAGAATTTAAATGAGTGTTATTTTGCCTTCGCATGTGGATGTTGTGGTTATTGGCGGGGGCATTATTGGCTGTTCAACGGCCTATCATTTGGTGCGAGACCACAAGGTTTCTGTGCTGGTGCTGGAGCAAAATAAAATCACATCAGGCTCCACTTGGCACGCAGCTGGGCTGGTGGGCCAATTGCGCTCATCAGCATCAATCACCCAAGTTTTGAAATACTCGGTTGAGCTTTACAAAAATCTTGAAGCTGAAACGGGCTTGCAAACTGGTTGGAAAATGACCGGCTGTTTGCGCCTTGCAACAAATGAAGATCGCTGGACGGAATATAGACGCCTTGCAACAACGGCACAAAGCTTTGGCATGGAGATGCATTTGCTGTCTCCCACTGAAGTTAAAAAAATGTGGCCACTTCTGGAGACGTCTGATTTGGTTGGCGCAAGTTTTTTGCCGACTGATGGCCAAGCTTCGCCATCAGACATTACGCAGTCTCTTGCTAAAGGTGCGCGGATGCATGGGGCTAAGTTTATTGAAGGTGTTCGCATTACTGGTTTTGAAATTGAGAAAGGCCGCGTCACTGCGGTGAACACCACTCACGGCACACTTAAATGTGACCGCGTGGTGAATTGTGGGGGCATGTGGGCCCGCCAAATTGGAGCGTTGGCTGGCGTTAATGTGCCATTGCAACCCGTGAAACATCAATATGTGATTACCGAGAAAATGGATGGCCTTGCAGCGGATGCAGCCACCATTCGCGATCCTGATCGACGCACCTATTTTAAAGAAGAAGTGGGCGGCTTGGTGTTTGGGGGCTATGAACCAAACCCAATTTCTTGGACGCAAGATGCGGTGCCAGACACATTTGAGTTTCAATTGTTTGAAGATGATTGGGATCATTTTGAACAGCACATGGGCCAAGCCTTAGCGCGCATTCCAGCGCTGGAAAAAACTGGCATCAAAAAAATGATCAACGGGCCAGAAAGTTTTACGCCCGATGGCAATTTCATTTTAGGTGCTGCACCGGAATTGAAGAACTTCTATGTGGGCGCTGGGTTCAATGCCTTTGGCATTGCCTCAGGTGGTGGCGCTGGCTGGGTGCTGGCGGATTGGGTGATGAAAGGAGAAGCGCCAACTGATTTATGGTCGGTTGATATCAGGCGGTTTTCACATTTGCACAAAGATCGCGCCTGGGTGAACGAGCGCACGTTGGAAGCTTATGGCAAGCATTATACGGTGGGCTTCCCCCACGAAGAATATGCCAGTGGCCGCCCGCGCATTGTTTCGCCCTTGTATGAAAAGCTAAAAAAGCATGGCGCATGTTTTGGCTCCAAGCTTGGCTGGGAACGGCCAAATTGGTTTGCCCCTGAAGGCGTTGAACCCCGCGATATATATTCCATGGGGCGGCAGAATTGGTTCGCGCATGTTAGTGATGAACATCACTTGGTGCGCGAAGTTGCTGGTGTGTTTGATCAATCCTCTTTTGCTAAATTTGAGATGAGCGGCAAAGATGCTGAAGCCGTGCTCAATTATATCTGCGCCAATAAAATGCCGGAAAATTCTGGCCGTTTAGTTTACACGCAAATGCTCAACACGCGCGGAGGTATTGAGTGTGATCTTACTGTGGCCAAGCTTGCGGAAAATCAATTCTATATTGTAACCGGCACCGGTTTTCGCGCCCATGATTTCCACTGGATTATAGATCATATTCCAAAAGGATTTGAAACCACGCTTCGCGATGTGACGGAGAGCTATGGCATGCTGGCTCTCATGGGACCAAAATCACGAACGATATTGCAGAAGATTACGTATGGCGATCTAACACCCGAAAATTTCCGCTTTGGTGATGTTAAAATTATTTCCATTAAGGGCCATCCGGTACGGGCTTTGCGCGTGACTTATGTGGGCGAATTGGGTTGGGAACTTCACGCGCCCATTCATGCCTTGGGCGATGTGTTTGATGCGGTGATGGCTTCTGGCACACCACTCGGTTTGAAGCCTGTGGGTTACCGCGCCTTAGAATCGCTACGCCTTGAAAAAGGGTATCGCGCCTGGGGTGCTGACATAACACCCAATGACACGCCGTTTGATGCAGGCCTCGGCTGGGCCGTTAAACTGAAAAGCAATCATGATTTTATTGGCCGCGCTGCCCTAGAGTCAAAGCAAGGCAAGCCGCTTTTAAAAATACTGGTTGGCTTTACCACGGAGCGTGAAGACGTGGTTTTAGTAGGCCGCGAAACTATTTTGCGCGATGGCAAATTTGCCGGCTATCTCACCAGTGGCGGTTATGGGTACACGGTGCAAAAGCCCATCGGCATGGGTTACGTTCGCAATGCTGATGGTGTGACGGAAGATTATGTGATGGCTGGATCATATGAGCTGGTGGTGGCGCAGGAACGCGTGAAAGCGACCCCACATTTGAAGCCAATTTTTGATCCGCAGAATTTAAAGGTTAAGGGTTAGCCGTCACTTCCCCATGCAGCGCTGATAACGCTTCTCCACACTCTCAGCGAAATTTTTAGTTGTCATGTGGTGTTTGATTTTGGGGCTGGTGAGTTCGATGGATGGCACTTCCGCAAAAGCCACGGGCTGCTTTGCCAGATTGCGAATAGATTCGTAAATTCGCGTTGCCGTAAAATCTGCATCCTTCTCGTGCAGCAAATCATTACGTAATTGTTTGTCATCAATGCTCAAATGACGCGTGGCGATGATCCCGCGTAATGCCTTCTCACTCTGGCTCGCCGATTTTAAGGCGTGTTGATTTTTATCATAAAGTAACAGATCGCCGTCCTTGGTCAACTTCACATTGCTCAGTGTACTGATTATATTTTGAAACGCTGCATTGCGACTGGTAAAGCGGCCAGCATTATAATCGGCGAATCTAAAAATCTTTCGATTGTAGCCAGACTCATATCCCAGCAATTGCAACACGCCATAATACATGCCGCCGCGCCGTGTATAAAGTTCATCGCGCACGGCATAAACATCTTTTAAACTCATTGGAAGCCAGCGGCCCTGCTTGGCATTGTCTAAAGCGAACTGCACTGAAACTTGCATGGAGCCAATGGTGTTTATGTCATTGCGATCTTCAATGAGTTGATTGAGAAGACCGCTTTGCACCACAAGAGACAGGCTGGCCTTGTTGGAAGCATCCTCCACCATGCGCCTGTAAGTCATATCCAAATCGCGCTCGGTGCGGGCGCTGCGAATGCGCTCCATATAGGAGTCTTTGGCGCTTGGTGTGGTTTCCAAAAACTGCAAAGCCATGCGGCCAATAATCGGAATGCGGTCAGCTTTGGCCCGCAAGGTTTTTTCGGCCAAGGCGCCAAGCCCTGCCACTGCAGGATCAGCCACAAAATTTGATTCCTGATCAATGATGGCAATCGAAGAACAGATATTCTCGCGGCTTTGCGGAAGGTTATGGACGCGTAAAACATCCAGCAAATCAATGGCCCAGCCACGCGGATCAACCGCCGAACCTCGCGCTTTCTGTATAAGCTTGGTGGTCTCAGCAATGGAATGTTCTGGCGATTGCGCTTGTGCCGTATGGCAGCCTAAAAGCAGCGTGAACGTGAAAGCAATAAATTTCATGCGGCCTATCTAGCGATAAATTGTGGAGACAGAAAGATGATAACTCGTGCCCAAGCGCAAAGCATGGATAGAGCCGATAAGCTCGCCCACAAAGCAGCGGAATTCAGCCTGCCCAAAGGTGTGATTTATCTGGATGGTAATTCGCTGGGCGTGTTGCCACGCGCCGCTGTGGAACGCGTGAAACATGCGGTGGAAATTGAATGGGGGCGTGATCTTATCACCTCATGGAACAAGCATGGCTGGTGGGAATTGCCGCGCGTTACAGGGAATAAAATTGCACGGCTGATTGGAGCAGCACCGGATTCTGTTGTAGTGTCCGACAGCATTTCAGTGAACCTGTTTAAAGTGCTCAGTGCCGCCGTGGCCAAGCGCCCCACTCGCAAAATCATCTTGTCAGATTCGGGCAATTTCCCCTCTGATCTTTATGTGGCGCAAGGGCTTTCCACCTTTATGGCTGATGGCCATGAGCTTCGCGTGGTGGAGCCTGAAGCGGTTTACGACGCGATCACCGAGGATGTTGCCGTGGTGATGATCACTGAAACCGATTATCGTTCGGCGCGCCGCCATAATATGAAAGAGGTGACGGCCCGCGCCCATGCGAAGGGCTGCCTGATGATTTGGGATTTGGCCCATTCAGCTGGGGCCGTGCCCGGGCAATTGATGGATGTGAATGCTGATTTTGCCATTGGCTGCACTTATAAATATTTAAACGGCGGTCCCGGTTCGCCAGCCTTTATTTTCGTGCATCCGCGCCTGCAAAATGAAGTGCTGCCAGCCTTAGTTGGCTGGTGGGGCCACGCCAAGCCTTTTGGATTTGGCGAAAAGTTTGAACCAGCGGAAGGCATCACCAGAATGCAATGCGGCACCCAGCCCATGCTCTCCATGCAAGCTTTGGATGCCGCGCTCGATGTGTGGGCTGATGTGGATATGAACGAGCTTTATGCCAAGGTGCAAAAAATGTGTGCGCTGTTTGCGGAGCTGGCTGAGCAGCGCTGCGGTGCAAACGGCATTTCATTATTTGGGGGCCGCGATTTTTCTGTACGGGGTTCGCATGTGTGCCTGAAACACGAACAGTCCTATGCCATCATGCAAGCCTTGATCGCGCGCGGCGTGATCGGCGATTTTAGAGCACCTGATTTGATGCGCTTCGGCTTTGCACCTTTATATAATAGCTTCACCGATGTGTGGGATGCGGTGGAGCATTTGGCGCAAGTGCTGGATGGGAAGTTGTGGGATACGCCGGAGTTTAGGGAACGGAAGGCTGTGACTTAATTCAAATTTACTGATTTAACTCATCTATCTCATCAGAATAAAATGAGTCTGAAAGTTTGAAATTTGAACGAATAAAATATCGTGCGAGTGCTTTCATGACTTGAGCACCCACATGCAGCCGATTTAACTCTGGATAGGCATCTGCATCAGAGGGATAATTTTTTGAAGTATGCGCTGTGGCAACTCTATAGTTGTCAAAAATGTAGTCCTCGATGCTCTTGGAACCTCGCTCCGCGTGAAATAATTCAAGTACCTCGGCTCGGATGGATCGACTTGCATCTTCAAATATCTCTGCAATCCAAACCTTCGTCGGGTTTATTTCAGGGGGCTGTGTTCTGCGTCTAACTTCAAAAACCTTGAAGAAACTCAGAACTTCAAAGCTGGAAATCGACGCTTCTCTGGCATTTAGTCCTTCACGATAATAGGCTAGTCGCTGGAGTAGATCTACTTCGGTTGGCATTGTGCGATTGAAATGCCAATGTGTTGCGGTAGAGAAAGCTAAATTGTGACGTGGAACAGGAACCGGTATTGGATTTCCTGACCACCCACCTCGCATTATCGCGTGGGCATCATCGCACCAAGACAACAGGCTCAATAATCGATTAATTAAAGTGCTAGCGTCTCCGTCTGACAACTTCTCGTGCATGAGGTCAATGCTTACAGAATGAGAGTTTTCTTTAGTTTTAGGAAAGAGCACAAAATAATGACCATTGAATTGAATGCGGGTTGGTTCTTTCGGCCAAGTAATTTGAGTTTCCACGCCAACATTCAAGAACCTCGAAGAATTGCGAGCGCCTAAGCGCTGATGAAATTTTTCCCGTTCTTCCTCGGTTTCATATTCTCGCCAGTCAGTTTTAAGAGGTAGATCAAGGTGACGCGATATTGCAACTTCTCTGTGAATGCTTTCAAAGAATTCTCGCCCAAGAACCAATTGCTGCGTTGAAGCCGCTTGTGGTCGTTCATGGTCATAATTTCTTTCAGAACCATCCCCCATTAAACTATATGCCATCTTTGAAACAAAAGATGTTGTCTGCTGAGTCCCATCTTTTTTAAACAATAGCTTTGCGTGGTACTCATCACCTGACGATTTCCGAGCAGTGCAAAGTGTGACATGAATGATCGATTTGCAGGCTTCTTCGCTGCCTATTAATTTAGCCACAGCTTTTTCGAGAGTTTCTGCACCATGAAAAGACGCCTGCATGCCGCCAACGGGTCGTAGGTCACTCATTATGAGGGCAACGTGGCCAGCCCACCCAGATAATATTGGTGCAAATCCAAAAACCGCATTTGCAATATTTTCATTTGTCAGTCTCAAACTCGCGTTCTCTCTACCGCGAGGTAAGCGGCCATATCCACGCAAGCACTCAAAACGCTTCAATGTTTCATCGTAAGTTCTGGCCTCGGCCAGCTCTTGGTGTAGATACATGGATAGATTTTTGGCGTACATGATGAAAACATTATCAGATTTCATTTTTGAAGCGCACTAGTCTTTATAAGATGCGTTGATTTTATCTAAATTCTCCTCTTGACAATATATTCGCAGTTATATACTTGACACATGCAGTCTAGCGGCATATATATTTGCTATGGAAAACAAACCTCAAAATCAAGACTACATAACCGTTACTGTAACGGGGTCACAAGCTCTTGCTCGTCCTGATGGTCGTCACGCCATTCTGCTAAAGACGTTAGAACAAGGGGCCATTGCGTTCGAGGTAAATGCAACCGCCATTCGCTTCCTGCGGCGGGAACTGGATGCAGTCGAACTAATGATGAAATCCAAAGTAGGAAACGCATAATTATGAACCTTTCAGACCCCATTTATCACGATGCAGACAAGGCCCGCGAACACCTTGAGGCTTTGCTGTGGCCCGATGGTCCTGTTTGCCCTCATTGTCAGGAGCGCGACCGCGCTTCTAAAATCAAGGGTGGACGTTCCGGCTTATATTTCTGCAACGCTTGCCGTGAGCAATTTACCGTTACAGTTGGAACCGTATTTGAGCGCTCTAAGCTCCCCTTGAACAAGTGGGTTATGGCTACTCATTTCATGTCAGCCTCAAAGACTGGTATTTCTGCCCATCAGCTTCACCGCTTGCTTGGCATCACATACAAGTCAGCTTGGTTTATGTGCCATCGTATTCGTGAGGCTATGAGCGTCACTGATAAATCAGGCATGGGCGGCGAAGGCGAAGAAATCCAAGTTGATGAAACCTATCAGGGCAGCACTTCCAAACGCGCCAAGGGCTATCAGAAGGGCATGAGACACAAGCAACAGGTTGTCGCCCTAGTTGACCCTGCAAAAGGTGAAGTCCGTGCTTTCCATGTTAAAACAGCCACAACAGATAAGGTTCGTGACATTCTCTTTACAAATGTTGATCGCAAATCAATCTTGGTTACGGATGAAAGCAAGCTCTACAAATATACTGGCAAGGCTTACGCCAATCACGAGACTGTCAAACACACCAAAGGCCAATACGTTAACAAGGGCGGCTTTCACACCAACAATGCGGAAAACTTCTTTGGTGTATTTAAGCGCTCTCTCAAGGCCCATATCGTAGTGAGCGAACAACACTTGCAGCGTTATGTTAATGAGGCCGCTTTCCGTTATTCAAACCGCAAGATCACAGATAGCGAACGCGCTCTTGAAGCTCTAAAAGGCATCGAAGGCAAGCGCCTCACCTATCGGCCAACTGTCTAAGGCAATCACTAAAAAGCAGCTTATAAACAGTATGCGGTCAGGAATTGCGGCGGAACATGCCGCACATCATCTAGGCCGTATTAGCAAGGCCCTTGAGAGGATTGCTGACGCTCTTGAGAAGAGCGGTGGGAAAGTGGACGGGGGAACGTTTTAACCTCCGACCACAGCAATAACGCCTCTTGGATTGACATCCCTTGTTCCACCATAAGTGGAACGTCAGGTAATCCGTCCATTGGGTCAATTGGAACTTGGCTTTTTACCATTTTTGGGTTTCCTTTTATTGGAGGGTGCCTTGTGCGGCTTGTGCGGCGTTTGAAGCATACGCTTTAAAACTTCATCACGTTTTTTATCGTCAGAGGATTTTGTCATGAGCGAAACCAATAAAACAGAACCTCAAACTAATCCAGATGATAGGCATTATGCCGCCATCGGGAAACTTGTAAACTCTTTTTGCGGAGCGGAAGTCGCATTAGCCTCTTTGTTTAGAGATTTAGTTGGCTTACCCGTCTTGGTTAGTATGGCTCTTTCAGGGGATGGGAAAGCTACATCAACCATAGGGCTAATACGAACAATTTTCCCAATGATAAGACCAAACGAAAAGCATGGAAATCTGATTGGAAACATTCTGGATGACCTAAACAAGGTTAAACAAATTAGGGATGTCCTAGCACATTTTGTTTTTGGAACATCTGACAATACAATGACCTTTTTCAATGGTTTCACATCGAAGGACCTAACAGGCCGCCAAATAAACATTACAATAGATGAACTCAAAGAGTGCGCCGAGACATGCGGCCATTTAGCAGCCATGCTCAGATTGCTCTACGTGGTTCATCCACATACCCCTGCACAGGCCCCAGAGTTTCATAATACCTTTACTCAGATGAACGACAATATGATTGAAGCATGGCACAAAAAACGTATCTCACTAAGTAAGATACATCAGCGTTTGACTGCAAATCCTCAAAAGCCGAAATCCCAGAAGCCACGACATGTGAAGGGACTGATTCAATCGAAATTGAATCAGTCAAAACCTTAATAGCACCGCCCTGTCTATTCATTCCTAGTCTCACTTTTTGCATGTGTCAAGTATATAGATGCGAATATATTCCTATTATGCTTATATTCCTTTCATCTGAACCGAAAGGAGGGGACGATGTCGACAGCGTTCCGGTATTGCGGTTTGGAAGGTGGCGCCTGCGGGTTTGAGGGTTACGCACCCTTTGCACTCGGGAGCTTCGGCGGTGGACCTTGGGCATTACGACTCAAGCGCCTTCAATGGCTAAAGCGTTTTGGCTTTTCAATGAAAAGCCAAAATCGCCCTAATATCACCGACGGATTTAAAATCGCTGCGCTTTCGCTTCGTGGCTTCAAGCTATTTTTTTTAAAATCGATTTTTCCACGGCAAGAGGCCATGGGCAGGCACTCCCCTCCATTTTTTTCGCAAGGGCCGTGAGGTTAAGAGCCCTCATCCGGCCTTCGGCCACCTTCTCCCATGCCAAGGGGCACGGGAGAAGGCAAATTCATGTTCAAAATTCACAGCATTTGACAGTTGCGGTTAGTTTTGGTTCATAAGACCCATGGTGAAGATTACAATTCAGGATGTCGCGCAAAAGGCGCAGGTGAGCGTGGCTACGATTGACCGCGTTTTGAATCGCAGGCCGGGGGTTAAAACCCGCACTGTGGAAAAAGTGGAATCGGCAATCCGAGAGTTGAATTATCAGCCAGACAGAATAGCTGCGCGGCTGGCGCGGGGGCGCGAATATCGCTTTTGGTTTGTGCTGCCGAACACAGCTGGTGAATTTATGAACCGCGTGGGGGCGGAGGTGGAAGCCGCCGCCCACCGCATGGCAGGTGAGCGCGTTGCCATTATGGTGAAACGCGTGGATGTGTTTGACGGGCCGTTGCTGGCTAAAGTTCTCGACGAATTGGAAGAGGGCATTGATGGCGTGGCCGTGGTGGCGCTGGATCATCCCGCCGTGCGCGAGTCGATCAATGCTTTGGTGGCCAAGGGTGTGACGGTGGTGACACTGGTTTCTGATGTGCCAGGCTCCAAGCGCACGCATTATGCCGGCATAGATAATTCATCCGCAGGGCGCACGGCGGCCAGTTTGATGGGGCGGTTTTTGCGCGGGCGCAAAGGCAAGGTTGGCTTGTTTGCAGGGTCATTGGCCTTGCGTGATCATATCGAGCGGCAGTTTGGATTTGAACAAGTGATGGCCCATGAATTTGCCGAGCTCATAATTTTGCCAGTTCGTGAATCGCGTGATGACACCGAGCGCAGTGAAGAATTGGCGCGGCAGCTTTTGAAAGAACATTCTGATCTCATCGGCATTTATAACGTGGGCGGCGGCACGGCGGGCATTGTTTCCGCGTTGGATGCTTCACCGCGTTCAAAAGACATCGTGTTTATCGCCCATGAGGTGACGGATGGTTCGCGCCGCGCGCTGATCCGCGACACCATTGATGTGATCATCAATCAGGATGCAGGCCATGAGGTGCGAAGTGCGGTGCGTGTGTTGATGGCCAAAGCTGACAACATGCCGTTGATTGAAGATCAGGAGCGCATTCGCATTGACATCTTCATGCGCGATAATTTGCCTTAGAGTTTTTTCAGCTTGGCTTCGATGCTGGCGCGTTTGCCTTCTAAGAACGGCGGCAGCGATAAAGTTTCGCCCAGTGTTTCCATCGGCTCATCAGCTTGGAAGCCAGGGCCATTGGTGGCGAGTTCAAACAGAATGCCATTGGGTTCGCGGAAATACAGGCTTTTGAACCAGAAGCGATCGACGGGGCCAGAGTTCGGCACGCGCATGGATTTCAGGCGATCAGTCCACGCGGCATATTGGTCCATCTCGATGTTGAAAGCCACATGATGCACCGAACCTGCACCTTGCTGGGCAGGTGGCAAATTGGGCTCCACGCGCACATGCAGTTCCGCCACCGGGCCAACACCGTTCATGTGATAGACATGGGTATCACCAAAGAGCGCTGCTGGCTCCATGCCCATAATTTGCGTGAGCACCGCATCTGTTGGCTTTAAATCAGGAACGCTCAAGGTGATGGGGCCAAGGCCCCGAATTTGAAATTGCTCTGGCACTGGGCTTTTGGCCCACGTGTTCGGTGTGGCATCGCTTTCATCATCCACTAGGCTCAAACGCTGGCCTTCAAAATCTTCAAAGTGAATAACCATCCTGCCATTCTCTTCGGTGATGGGATTGGCTTTTATATTATGCGCCTTAAAATGGTCGCTCCACCACGCGAAAGCTTTCTCGCCTTTAATGCGAAGGCCAGTTCGCACGGCTGAGTTGGTGCCACGGCGTTCAGGGCCGGTTGGCCAATCGAAAAACGTAATGTCGGTTCCGGCTGAACCTAAACCATCAGCGTAGAATAAATGATAGGCCGAGGTATCATCCTGATTGACGGTTTTCTTGACCATACGCAGGCCCAAGGCTTGCGTATAGAATGCGTGGTTGCGCGGTGCGTCTGCTGTAACAGCAGTTAAGTGGTGGAAGCCATTGAGTTTCATCAGAGCTCTATAGCAGGTTCGGGCTGGCCTAAAACAAAATCTTTGCCGTCCAGCTTATAAATATCTGGCCTGAAATTCACGCGGCCATCTTCGGTGGCCCAAGCCGTCAAATACATAAAGCGCACATCGGTCTCACCTTGCACTTTGGTTTCATAAGTCTGCTGGCTGGCGGTGATCATTTCAAATTGCGCGTCTTCGTAACCTTCTTGGCCGTTCATAATCCAAGAAATTAAAGTGCGTACTTGATCTACACGGCAGCAGCCGGAACTTTCAAAGCGATTATTACTGGCAAAAAGTTCACGGTGCGGAGTGTCATGCATATAGACCATGAACTTGTTAGGGAAGTTCACCTTCACAGTAGCCAGCGCATTATGCTCGCCCGGCTCTTGTTGGAACTGAAAGCGATCGGCTGGCGTGTTGAGCCAATCCACACTTGAAGGTTCAATTTCGGGGCCGCCTGCGCCATCGAAAACATGAATACGCATTTCATTGAGGTAATTCGGGTTGGCCAGATATTTTGGAATAATATCTTTGGCCACAATGGAAGCAGGGGCATTCCAAACCGGATTGAAAATCACATCGCTCACACGGCTTTTCAGCGCTGGAGTTGGCCGCTCTGGTTTGCCCACCACAACATTATGGCGCGAATAGACTTGGCCAAGTTCAATTGTTTCAAGCTGGGCTGCTGGAATGTTCACGGCCACGTAGCGTGGGCCAAGGTCTTTCAGATATTCACTGATGCGCGGATAATTTTCCTTCAGAGTTGAAAGGCGAACTTCAACTGAGATGTTCATTTCAGTTCGCGTGCGTTCATCTAATTTGCCACTGGGCAGGGCGCCATGGTTGTACTGAAAGGCTTTGATGGCCTGTACCAACACTTGATCAGATTTACCTGCATCTGGCGAAGAAAGGGAATCAAAATCGAGGTAGGATTCGCGCACCAAGCGTTGACGCAGCAAAATGATATTGGCTGGTGGGGCTTTTTTGTCATATTTGCCTTTGGGCAAATTGGGCCAACCACCGCCTGCTGCAATCTCCTCGTAAATTGCAATGGCGTTTTCCAACGCGTTAATAGAGCCAAGCGTGAGCATGGGTGCTTCGCCACGACCTTCAACAATTTCAGTTTTGGTGGCAAGCTTCAGATTGGGGGGCACAGAGTTGATTGAGCCCGTAGTGTCGTTACTTTGCGCTTTGGCTAGGCTCGCCAAGCTAAATGGCAAGAAGCTTGCGGCTTTAATAAAATTACGGCGGGACAAAAAACGCTGCGACACGGGGTTATTACTTCTCTTACAGATTGGAACTTTAGACTCGGCCAAGTTGGTAAATGGAGATTTAATTTCCACAGCACACAAAATAAATTGATCAGCATTTGATTTCAGATCGTGGGGCCTTGATCAATTTGACCAAGGCCCCAATAGTCTCATAAATGTTTGGCCGATTTTAGGCAGCGTTGACTGCAGCTTCGATATCGACCAACGGCACAGCTAAGATTTCATCAGCTTTGCGGCGAATAATGACAATCCGAGAGTTTTCAGGATTGGCCTTCTGCGCTGGTTCTTTGGCCACTGGCTCTGGAGTGGAAATGATGGCCAGAGGCTCGGCAATTGGCGCTTCGATTTCTTGCTCATTGATGAAAGGAATTGATGCTTCTACTGCTTTAGCTTCTATCTGTTCTTCAACGACAATTGGCGATGTATTTTCTGTTGCGGATATACGCCGGATCACCAGCTTAGCGCCGCGATTGGGTGTTTCAACAAGCTCTGCAGGTTTGGTGGCAGGAGTTGGTTCCACCACTAATTTTGGCGCTGGAGTTGGTTCAAAAATGGCTTCATCGGCTTTGAAGTATTGTTGCGCTGGCTTTGCTGCTGCAAAGGTACTTGGTGTTATGCTCAAATCGTGATCAAGGTCGGCTACAAGTTTTAAGGCCCGCTCAACACCTTTGCCGCCCTGCGCTTCACCAAAGGTTTTGCGTGACATTTCGGCGAGATTGGCAAACATTTGTGCTTCAGTAGAAAGTGCTGCGGATTTAGGTTCGAGATTGGAAATTTCTTGGCGGGCAAGTGCTATGGAGCTTCGGGCCTTTTGCAAAAGCTCGTCGCTGGCGCTGCTGTTTGAAATGCTGCTAATGTGGTTTTCGAGCTTCGCGATCGCGCTCAGAATGGTGCTGGTGCCTTCGCCTTTTAAGCGCTGTGTATAGGCCTCAACAAACCAGCGGCCGCGCGGAGTTTCCTGCACAACTTTTAACACATCATCAATAGATTCAGAAAATACCAGCAATTGCCCAGTCATTTACACCACTCCACACACCTCACCTGCGTCAATTGCAAGTGCTCATGCGTATATATTCGTAGAAAGTGGTGAATAATCAGTTTAGGCCCTGACGAATATGACTGCGCGCCGCTTTGGAATCAGATTTTCGACCTGCTATGCCTTGATGATGATGGGCTCAGGCGTGCAATTGCCGTTTTTGCCGCTGTGGCTTCATGCGCGTGGGCTTAGTGTGGGGCAAATTGCCAGTGTGGTTGCTGGCATGATGGCGGTGCGGGTTTTGGGAGCACCGCTGTTTGCTTATGCTGCGGATCGGTCTGGTGATCGGCTGCGGGTGATCAGAGCTTGCGCGGTTTCAGCGCTTTTAGCCTATTTGATTTTACCATTCACCATGGATTTCAGCCAGATCGTGATCGTTGCCTTGCTCGCGGGCTTTTTGTTTGCGCCAGTTTTTCCGCTAACCGAAGGCTTCAGTGTTGATGCCAGCGCACATTATGGGCTGGATTATGGGCGCATTAGGCTTTGGGCATCACTAAGCTTTTTAGCAGGCAGCACCATCTCAGGGGCATTGCTCACGCAAATTTCGGCATTGGACACGGCTTGGTTAATTGCGGCGGCACAAAGTTTTGCCGTTCTGGGCACTTTTCTACTGCCGAAAGATCCGGTGGACCATGCCGAACAGCATCACGCAACGAGACTTGAATTTACAGAGGCGCTTAAATTTTTGTTCATGTCGCGCTTTACTATTTTCTTGATAGCAGCATGTTTGGCCAATGCCAGCCATGGCACGCTTTATAGTTTGAGCACGCTGCATTGGACCAGCCTTGGGTTTAGCACCTTTATAATCGGACTTTTGTGGGCTTGCGCTGTTAGCGCTGAAGTGGGGCTATTTGCATTTTCCAATCGGGTCATTGACAGATTGGGTCCGCCCTTGTTGTTGTGCATTGGTCTTGGCGGTGGTGTTGTGCGGTGGGCGGGCATGGCATTTGCTAGCAACGTCGTTGAAATGGGGTTGTTGCAGGCTTTGCACGCGGTTTCATTCGCATGCTCACATCTCGCGCTGATGCATTTTATTCGGCTGAACGTGCCCAGCTCTTTACGCAATACGGCGCAAGGGCTTTATACAGCGTTGGCTGGCGGTGTGCTTTTGTCTTCGGCCTCTTGGATTTCAGGACCACTCTATTCTGCTTTTGGGGGCAAAGCCTTTTTAGCTATGGCGATGCTGTGTTTGTTTGGATTGGGACTTGCCATTGGTTATGCCAATCTCAGCCCCAAAGAGCCCGCGAAGGCGGATGCATAAGCGAGCTTTCGAAGCGGAAACTTAGGTCACGGTCTTTCGCCAAAAGTAGAGGTCCATCAAGATCGACATAGTCTGCGAGTTGTGCGAGAAGAAAAGCTGGGGCCATGGCTAGTGATGTGGCCAACATGCAGCCTATCATAATTTTGAAATTTTGAGATTTGGCTTCGTGAGCAAGAGCTAAAGCCTCAGTAAGCCCGCCGGTTTTATCCAGCTTGATATTGATAGCATCATATTTGCCTTTGAGCTCATGCAGAGTTTTTCGGCCATGGGCGGATTCATCGGCGCAGATGATGAGATTGCGCGGCAAGTTTCGTAAGGCTTCATCATTTGCGGCGGGCAGGGGTTGTTCCACCAGTTCCACACCGTAAGTTTTACAGGCGCTCAACATTTCAGTGATGTTAACAGGTGTCCAGCCTTCATTGGCATCAACAATCAATCTTGCATTAGGCGCTGCTGCTTTGATCGCTTTGAGGCGAGCTACATCGCCCTCACGACCAAGTTTTAATTTGAGCAGGGGACGCGATGAGGAAGCCTTTGCAGCGGCGGCCATTGCTTCAGGTGTGTCGAGGCTGAGAGTGAAGGCTGTGATGACAGGTGTTGGTTCTTTCAGGCCAGCTAATTGCCAGACGGGTGTGCCTGATGATTTTGCTTTCAAATCCCACAACGCACAATCCAATGCATTTTGGGCAGCTTTGGATAAGTTAAGATTCTCGGTTTGGCCCTCCTCAATCGATGTGCGCGCTGCTTCCAAACACGCTTGGGCTTGCTGCACAGTTTCATCATAACGCGGGTAGGGCACAGCTTCGCCCCAGCCAGTGACACCATTCTCGGTTAATTTCACCACCACCACATCGGCTGCAGACTTGCTGCCGCGGGCGATAGTGAAGGTGCCGTTGATGGGCCAGCTTTCACTGGTAACGGTTAGTATCCGCATCAATTCTGCGCGGGTAGTTTGCCTGAGGCTTCTGCCAACATCACATAGATGCGGCCTTGTTCGGAAGCCAACACTTGTTCCATGATGGCTTCGCCGCCCGATGTTTCAGACAATGTGTCCAGCAGTTTTTCAAA
Source organism: Hyphomicrobiales bacterium (assembly GCA_031385245.1). GTDB lineage: Bacteria > Pseudomonadota > Alphaproteobacteria > Rhizobiales > Aestuariivirgaceae > Aestuariivirga. The sequence goes on from JANNBH010000008.1 coordinate 31,615, forward strand.
GAGGCGATTGTAAGCCTGCACGCGGGTGCGAAGCAAACGCTCTTCGGCATAACGGCCCTCAATCATCTTCACTGTTTTGCGGCTGCGGTTTTCATAGAGGCGTTGCGTGAACACTGATTTGTCAGTGCTAGCGTAACGTTTTTCCATATCGCGGGGCAGGCTGCCATCTAAAGCTTCAACCAAATCACGCGCAGAGGCATGAAGTTTCAGCGTATAGTTCTCAACTTCCTTGGCCAAGGCGCCGAGCTTCTGGGCGCTTTGTGCAGGAGCTGGATTGGTGTTTCGCCGCGCAGCAATGGCTTCGTCTATCGAAGCCAAAATGCTGGCATTGGCGTTACGCTCCGCAGCGATTTTCTGGGCACTGGTCGTTCCTATAACTGGAGCTTGGAACGAGGTGCCCTCAGATTTTCCCGAGGATGGCCCCCGTGTGCTGATGAAACCTGGGCCTGAATAATCCATGCCTCCAGATTGACGGCGCACTACTTCGGCGAGCGCATTCAAAGCACTGATCTGATCAGAGACAACACGGCGCATATTATCGGCATTGTTTCTGGTTTCTTCTGGCAAATCGATTACCGCACGTTTCAGTTCGCCTCGTGCGGCATCAATATCCTTCACCACTTGCTGTGCTGTAATCCGCATATCTTGGGCAGTTTGCTGGAAATCGCTTGCAGTGGATGAGAGCATTTCATTCATGCTGCTTAGCGCACGCTCATGTTGCTCACGCAGCACGCGGGCGGCTTGAGCAACTTGGCCGTTGGAGTTGGTTTCAAGCTTGCGTAATTCATCTTCAAGGCGGGCAAGTGCAGCCGAAGTTTGATCCGATACAATGCGGTTGATGTTTTGCGCGCGTGCTTCGGCGGTGTTCAAAGATTCTTCGATCAAATTCATGTAGCCCGACATTGAGGCATCAACTTCGCTTGATCTGCGGTTGGCATCATTGACCAAGTCATCAAGTGAATCCTTGCGGCTTTGCAGCATGTGCTCCATTTCGGAGTTGAACTTGTCGATGGATTTTTCAACCAGCGAAGACACATCATCCAAGCGTTCAGAGATGCGGCTGCCAGTCATTTCCAGCTTGCCAGTCAATTGCATCGACACACTTTCGAGCCTTGTATCAATGTCGCCAGCAGCAGAGGCCAATTGATCAGCCAGATAGGTGTTGGCGGTTTCAATGTGCTTGGCAAATTTACGGTTGGCCTCTTCGAGCTTGCCGCTTGATGTGGCTGCAGCCGAGTCAAATTCAGTAGCAGCACGGTCAATACGGTCCACCAGAAGGCCGGTTTCTTGTTCAAAGCGACCGCTGATTTGCATGGTGGTTTCACCCAGACCTTCAGAGAAGGCCTCACGGGCTTTGCCCAAATCACTGAAGATTTGACCGCTAGCTTCGCTGAGAACTTCAGCAAAGCGTTGGCCAGTGCCATCCAATCTAGTGGCAATATCAGTCGTTACTTTTTCCAACTGTTCAGTTGCCACATCAAAGCGTTGACCCAATGTGCGGGTGGTACCTTCGAGCTTGGAATACATATTCTCGCTGGCGGAGTTGATTTTAGAAGTCACTTCGGCACTTGAACTGTCAAGCGCTTGAGCGGCACGCACGGCTGTTGTGGCAAAAGTGTTGGTGACCTTGGTGGAGGTTTCATCCAACTGCTCGGTCATCATACGGGTGTTCACTTCAAACAAGGCCGTGAGCTCGGTTGAGGCTTGTTCCAGCTGGTTGCCAAGGCGGCTTTCAGTTGTGGAGAGCAAGCTGCCCAATTGCGTTGTTGATACATCAAGCTTGTCGGTGAGTTTGGCCGCCACTTGGGCCACACGGTCTGTCACGTTGCCAGTGGTAGAAATAATGCGGTCCGTCACTTGCACTGTTGTGGCTTCAAGCTGTTGGCTGATATGAGCCGATGAGAGTTCCAAACGGCTGAACAATTGCACAGAAGTATCCTGCAATTTGGTGTTCAAATCCCCAGCCGTATTGGCAAGGGCCTGCAACATACCATCGCGGGCCGTATCGACGCGGTGAACGAAGTCGCCAGATACGGAGAGCAAGCGGTCAGTGACCATGCCGCCGGAGCTTTCAATGTTTTGTGCCAAGGCCAAACCAGAATCCTGCATTTGGCGGCTGACGATTTCCGAGGTTTCTTTCAGATGAGCAGCAATAGTGCCGCTGGTTGAAACCAGAAGATCATTGATGCCCGAGCCAGACATTTGCATCTGGCTGGTGACTTGGGTTGTTAAGTTAGCGAGATTGGTGCTGACTGATGTGGATGCGTTTTCTATGCGGCCTGTGGCTGCTTCCACAATTCCGGCATATGTTTCAGCAGAATCATGGACACGGCGCGAAACTGTGTCTGCATGTTGGTCAAGTTGACTTGCAACCAATGAGGTTGCGTTGGTCAAACCAGTATCAACAGTCTTTGCAACATTTTCCATGCGGCCTGTTGCTGTTTCTAACATGCCCGCATAACGCTCGGCTGAATCTTGTACGCGGCTGGTGATGGTGCCTGCATGTTGATCGAGTTGACCTGCAAGATTGCCAGTGAATTGCTCTATGCGGCCAGCAAAGCCTGAACCTGATGTACCCAATTGTTCGAGCAAACGAAGACCTGCTTGATCAAGATCAGAAATCAATTGGGTGCCAGATACGCTCACTTGTTCGTTGATGCGCGTGGCTGCTTGGTCAACATATAAATTGAGATCTTGGTGGGTGCCTTGAATTTTCTGAATAAACTCAGCAGCCACATTTTGCATTCCAGAAGTTACGAGCCCACGGCTTTGCTCAATGCGATTTGCCGTATCGAGGCCTGATCGTTCAATGGCGCCCGACACTTCGTCCGTTGTGTTTTTTAAATGATAGGTCAGATTTTCACTGATGCCACCCAGGGTCTGGGCAAGTTCACTGGCTGTTTGTTTAATGCTGGTGACTGAGTTGGTGCTGAAGCGTTCAATAGTTTGGCCCACTTCAGTGTTTGCTGCTGTCAGTTGCTCAGTGCTTTGACGCAAGAGACCAAGCAGGCTTCCTTCCATGTTTTTAACTTCGCCTCCGAATTTGCGGGTTTCGGTGCCAAGGTTATTGGCTGTGAAGTTTAAGGTTTGCACATATTCTTGAAGTTGCGAGGAGAAGCCACGGAAGTCGGTTACCAGCATAGTGGACATGCGTTCAAACTGCGCCGAATGGCCGCCAATTTCTTGGCCAGTGATGGCAGCACGGGTTGCCACATCTTCAATAGTGCGGGCAAGTTCATTGGTGGAACCTTTCAGACCATCTTCAAGGCGCGAAAATGTTGAAAGTGCAAGATTGATTGTTTGGCCAAGATTCTGTGTGTTGGATTCCAAGCGAGACAGCATGGGTGTTGCGTCACTTGTGACCAGGGCGCTAGTCTGTTGCAGGGCAATGCGCTGGGTTTCTAATCCGCTGACCAAACTACGAATGCGGTCTTCATTATTGCCAAAGGCGCGTTCAATGGCAGCGATTTCTTTATGTACAATTTCTTCAAGCGAGGTGGCGCGTTGAAATGCATGTTCAACACCACCCACCAATAAATCAACTTCTTGGCGCACGGCCTGGGCTATCGAAGTAAGGCCATCGGCGGCAATATCTTGTGGCTTGATCAGGCGCATGGCTGAATGCATGAGCACTTCAGAGACTTGACGAAGTTGTTGAGCGCGCCACTGGAAATAGGCGATCACAAACATTGAAACGATGGGAACAATGAGCAACGTTAAAGCCTGCACAATGTCGGCAGGGGCTTGCTTGGCAAGACCATCTGCATTGAGCAATTCAGAATGACTGAAGAACCATCCGAAAATCCATAGTAGCGAAAGCGCAAAGGCCACAGCATAAATGCCATTTGAGGGCTGGCGGCGAAGCCGCGCCAGCATCATTGCCGTCGATGGGTCATTTTCATTTGCAGGACGATTACGCAACGGTGCTGCGTCCAACTCGGCTCCGCGACTCAACTCGGGTGTTTCTAAGGCTGGCAATCTCGATCTGCGGCGATTGTCCGTTGTTTTATTTGCCATAATATTCGCACCCCTTACAGATCGGATCCCCGATCAACGCTTCAATCTTGAAACAAACATCCTGCATTGTTTGCACAATTCAGGGGCCACCGCCTGTTCCAACACTTTCCAAATTTCTGTTTACTATAAAAATGAAGCTTTTTGAACCCAAAATGCCTCCTGTGGATGGTTAATTGAAAATTTGGTTAAAATTGTGGATCAAATTGAATCGATTCAGTAAATTGAAGTTTAGCTATTCTTGTTCAGTGAAATGTATGGAGTTTGTGGCACTGTGGGTTTCAGTGAGGTGGGTTGAGTTATGGGTGTAGCCAAGGTTCAAATACAGCAGATTGCGCCCCATTTCGTAATTGGCCAGCTTCCAGCTTTGAACACCCAGCATTTTCTTATGAGCACGATGGGTGAGCGGCAATTGCAGCTGGAAGTTATCGCCTTATTTCTAAACCAACTAAATAGTGTTCAATCTCAAAGTACTGCAGCCGATTCTACCTTTATTGCTCACACTTTACGTGGAGCAGCACTTGCCATTGGGGCTGATGAAATCGCCGAAATTTCTGGACTTTGGGAACAAAAATCTATCAAGCGAGCAGTTTTTGAACAATTTATGTACCAAGCCACTGAGCGTTTCAAAGCAGCAATCGACAGTTTTTTTCAACACAGCTGATCTGTTGCGTTTAAGCAGTCGTTCTCTTATGTAACTTTCGCAATCAAAGAGAAGGCATTTCCCACTATGGCCAAAATTACGTTTATTCAACACAATGGCACTGAGATCACCGCGAATGGTGTGGCCGGCATGACGGTTATGGAAACCGCTGTAAAGCATCAGGTGCCCGGCATTGATGCCGATTGCGGCGGGGCCTGCGCTTGCGCCACCTGCCATATTTATGTGGAGCCCGAGTGGCGCGAGAAGGTGGGAGCGCGCAACCCTATGGAAGAAGACATGTTGGATTTTGCCTTTGATGTGCGTGACAACAGCCGCCTTTCTTGTCAAATTAAAGTGAGCGACGCGTTGGATGGCCTACGTGTTACGGTTCCTGAAAAACAATTCTAAGCGAGTTTGAATTTATGTCAGATGTGATTACGACGGATGTTGTTATTATCGGCGCCGGACCTTGCGGGCTGTTCACAGTTTTTGAATTGGGACTTCTGGATATTCGTTGCCATGTTTTAGATATTCTGGATCGCCCCGGCGGGCAATGTGCTGAGCTTTATCCTGAAAAACCAATTTATGACATTCCGGCTTTGCCGCTGGTCACTGGTGCAGATCTCACTTCGCGTTTGATGGAACAAGCCAAACCATTTAAGCCTGAATTTCATTTCAACCAAATGGTCACATCATTGGTGAAGCGTGGTGACAATGATTTTGAATTGAAAACTGATGGTGATTTGGTTTTCAATTGTAGGGTTGTGGTAATTGCGGCGGGTGGCGGTTCATTCATGCCGAAGAAGCCGCCTATCCCCGGGATTGATGCTTATGAAGGCTCATCAGTTTTCTACTCGGTGAAAAAGATGGAAGCATTTCGCGGCAAAGATGTTCTGATTATTGGCGGAGGTGACTCGGCCCTAGATTGGGTCAATAACTTGCAGCCGATTACCAACAGCATGACGCTTCTGCATCGCCGTGATGAATTCCGTGCCGCACCAGATTCGGTGAATAAAATGCGCGAGCTTGTTGCGGCTGGAAAGATGCAATTGAAAATTGGTCAGGTGACGGGTTTGACTGGTGCTGATGGCGTGTTGGCTTCAGCACAAGTTAAAGGTTCTGATGGGGCGATGAGCGAAGTTCTATGCAACACTATGCTGCCGTTTTTCGGGCTCACCATGAAGCTTGGGCCGGTTGCTGATTGGGGGCTCAACCTCACCGAGAATTTGATCTCGGTTGATACCGAAAAATTTGAAACCAATGTGCCAGGCATTTTTGCGGTGGGTGATATCAACACTTATCCTGGAAAATTGAAGCTCATTCTTTCTGGTTTCCATGAAGCGGCTTTGATGGCACAGCAGGCTTTCCGCTATATCAATCCGGGAGAGCGCTTATTGTTCCAATACACAACTTCAAGCACCAACCTGCAAAAAAAACTGGGCGTGGTTTGATTATTTCAATCTGTCGCGCAAAGACTTGTTGGCCTTGGCCACAAGTTCACGACGGTTGGTGTGGCCCAGCAATTTTCTGAATCCATCGCGGCGCTCATGCACTGATGCGATGGCGAGGCCCATGGGCACGCCAGACTCCACCAGCAAAGCCTCGCCCAATTGCAGGCTGGCCTCAATGGTTTCGGGCACGGCTTCTGTGGCACCCGCTGCATAAAGTTTCATGGCGTGGCGTTCATCACGGGCGCGGGCAATGATTTTTAAATCAGCTCGTTCGGCTCTGGCAAGCTTTACAATTTCTTCGGCGCGGGCCGGATTGTCCATGGTGATGGCCAAGGCGCGGGCATTTTCTAGGCCGCATTTTCGCAAAAATTCTGGATTGCCGGCATCACCATAGTAAGCAGGTGCGCCGGATTTGTGCGCTTTAGCGATGATGTTCACATCACCATCAACAGCGATAAATGGAATTTTGTGCTCATCTAACATTGCGCCAATCAGGGCACCGACACGACCATATCCTGCGATGATGACATGTTGGTTCAGCTCACTGGGCAAAGCGACCTCTTCATCCGCGGCAAATTTTTTCTGCATTGTTCTCTTTGCAAGTTTTGCAAGAAGCGGAATGGCCATCATGGTGAGTGTTACAACCAGCAAAACATTCTGGGCTTCGGAGCTTTGAAACATGCCGTAAGTTTTTGCTGCTGCAATCACAACAAAGGCAAACTCACCACAGGGGCCAAGTAACATTGCTGCTTCAAATGCAGAGGCTTTATTTAAATTGAAAAGGCGTGAGAGACCATAAATAAGCGAGGATTTTACAATTATCAAAAGCAGGGCAATCCCCAAAATATAAAGAGGCGATTGCACCAATGTTTCGGCGTGCATCCCGAGGCCAACCAGCAAAAAGAACGCACCAAGTAAAAGGCCCTTAAAGGGTTCAATGGTTGCTTCTACAGCGCGACGATATTCGGTTTCCGCCAGCATCAATCCTGCGATAAATGCCCCAAGTGACATGGACAGACCAGCAGCAGTGGCAAGCGCACCAGAACCCACCGCAATTAACAAAACTGCTGCCATAAAGAGATCAGCGCTTTTGGTTCCCGCCACAAGACGCATAAAAGGTCGTAGTGCATAATGCCCGAAAGCAATAATCACCGTTCCTGCGAGGGCCGCTTGGCCTAGTGCTACCAGAAGATCAGTGATTAGAAAATTACTGTTATTTGTGCTTGAGGTTTTGATAAGTAACATGATTGGTATAACGGTTAAATCTTGTAGAAGCAGAACTGCAAATGAAATGCGACCGGCATTTGAGCCCATGCGCTTTTCGTCTGAAAAAATTTGAATAACAATTGCTGTTGAAGACAGCGAGAGCGCCATCCCTAGAATAAGCGCCTCTTTATCGGCAAAGCCCAACCAGCGCATGAGCGTGGTTAAAATGATGGTTGAGATTAAAACTTGTAATCCGCCAAGACCAAACACCAGCCGCTTCATGGTGAGCAGACGTTGCAATGAAAGCTCCAACCCAATCAGGAACATCAAAAACACCACACCAAATTCAGCCCAAGCGGCGAGGTCTTCTGGGTGGCTGAGTTGCAAATTATTTAAGGTAGGAACATGATTGGCGAGTTGCCCCAGAATGCCGGGGCTCAACAAAAAACCCACAATAAGAAAACCAAGAATGGTGTTCACACCAAGGCGGCGCAGCAAGGGCACCACGAGGCCAGCAGCGCCCAGCACGATGAGTGCATCCTTGTAGTGCAAGATTGTGTCTGTTGCCATTGCGATTCAGTTGCTCTTCGCGTTGCCTTGCTCCAATCTAGCGATGATTGCTGGAATTAGAAGGGGTTGAAATCAAATGACATCTGCATGGCACGCAACACCCTCAGGCAAAATTCGTGGGCGCGGGCTGGGGCTGGCTTGGCCAGGAAAGCCAGGTCCTTTCAATGCCATCACAGATGTGGTCGGGGTTGAGGTTGGCACCGTTACCTTGATTGAAGGCGCTGATATTCGCACCGGCGTTACAGCGCTTTTGCCGCGTGGCCGTGCCAAGGCGCATACTCCTTGTGCCGCAGGTTCATTCTCATTCAATGGCAATGGCGAGATGACGGGTCTTGCGTGGATTGAAGAAGCCGGTGAATTGCAGACGCCAATCACCATCACCAATACAGCTTCGTGCGGTGTGACGCGCGATGCCACGTTGCAGTGGCTGGTCAAACACAAAATTGGCACCGGCCAAGATTGGGGTTTGCCCGTTGCTGCAGAAACCTATGATGGCGACTTGAACGATATTAACGGATTTCATGTGACGGCGGTCCATGCCATGCAAGCTTTGGATAATGCCCATGACGGCGCAGTTGAGCTTGGCAGTGTTGGTGGTGGCACTGGCATGATTACTTATGATTTTAAAGCGGGCAATGGTTCCGCTTCACGTTTGGTTGAGATCGATGGCGAGACTTTTACGCTCGGGGTTTTTGTGCAATCAAATTTTGGCCGCCGCCAAGATTTGACCGTGATAGGAGTTCCGGTTGGCCAGCATATTTTGCAGGAGCAGCTGCGCGGCAAAGACCAAGGTTCGATTATTGCATTTATCGCAACTGATGCGCCATTGATGCCGCATCAACTCAAGCGTCTCGCACGGCGGGTGCCGCTTGGCATGGCGCGCACCGGAACGATTGGCACGAACAGTTCAGGCGATATTTTTCTGGCGTTTTCAACTGCGAATGAAAATTCATTTACGGGTGCAAGGCGCACTGCTGATTACTTAGCCAACAATGCACTTGATGGTTTGTTTCGTGCAGTTGTGGAGGTCACTGAAGAGGCGGTGCTGGATGCAATGATTTGCAATAAGACTATGATAGGTCGCAATGGCAACAAAAGCATTGCCCTGCCGCATGATCAATTGATAGAGGTTATGAAGCGTTACGGGCGTTAGTGGCAAAGCGTGCGGCTAAAATTCCTGCGGCCATCGCAATCACAAAAATGAAACTCAAACTGTTGCCAAACACCAGGCCAGCAATGGCTGGGCCTGGGCACACACCACTGATTCCCCAGCCAAGGCCGAAGAGGGCTGCTCCACCAATAAGTTTTGCATCAATCAAAGTGGTGCCTGGCAAATCAAAACGGTCAGCAAAAAATGGTTTGCCGCGTTTGAACAGGAGCTGATAGCCGATCATCGCGGTGATCAATCCGCCACCCATTACAAAGGCCAAAGTGAAATCGTGGGTGCCGAAGAGATCGAGGAAGTTTAAAACTTTCATCGGGTTGACCATGCCGGAAATGGCAAGGCCAGCGCCAAAGAGAAGACCTGCAATGCTTGCGGAGATTTTTTCCATGTTAGGCTCCGATCACATGGCGAATAATATAAACGGTGAGAATGGCAACGGCCATAAACACACAGGTGGCAACGAACGAACGTTTAGAAAAACGGGCATTGCCGCAAATGCCATGGCCTGAAGTGCAGCCGTTGCCGAGATAAACTCCGACACCAACAATCACACCACCGACCGCTGTCATCAAAGGCCCGGTTGCAAAAGCCATTTGTTGAGCGACACCTGTGAACAAGGCAGCCCAAGCGGTGCCAATTAACATGCAGATGATGAAGATGAGCCGCCACACAAAATTGTGGTCAAATTTGAGCGTCAGCAATCCGCTGAAAATGCCACTGGCAGCTAAAATGCGGCTTGACGAACCCATTAAGATAATTGCTGAGAGACCAATGAGTATGCCGCCTGCTAGGCCAGCATAGGGTGTGAATTCGGTTGGTGACATTTTATCCTCGCATAATTTCTGCAAGCTTGCGCGGAATTCTTCCATCAATCAAGGCCAGCCCGACACCTATAACGGCCATGCCGAGAAAATGGCGCGTGGAAATTTGCTCATTTAAAAACAAAGCACCCAACATCATGGCGCTGACGGGCACCAGAAATGTGACGAGGGTTACATTGGTCATGCCGGCGCGTTTTACGATGTTGAAGAAAATAACATAGGCAGCAGCTGTGCAGAGCAGAGCAAGCGCCACCAGCGAAATCAAAACATTGGTGCTGGGCATGTTCAAATGTTGCGGCTGATCAATAATAAACATCAGCGGTAAAAGCATGAGGCTGGAGGCTGCGGTTTGTGATGCGGATGAAACCAGCGGCGGAATGCCTGCTAGTCGGCGGCCAAAAATTGTGCAAATGCCATAGCTGATTGACGCACCAACAATGGCAATTTGATAGACTAAGTCACTGCCCAGATTTTTCATGGCATCAAAACCAACAAGTGCTGCCACGCCGGAGAGGCCCACAAGTGCGCCTGCCATTCGATTCCAAGTGAGTTTTTCATTTTGCGTTGAAAGATGCGCGACGATTACTGAGAAGAATGGCGTTGTTGCATTCAAGACTGCGGCAAGACCGGGGGCCACTTTGGTTTCACCCCAAACAATAAGGCTGAAGGGAATGACGTTGTTAAAAATCCCCATGAGGAAGAAATTTTTCCACATGGTGCTGGTTATCGAAACAGTCTGACGGGAGAGCAGCAGGAATGCCCATAAGGCAACGCTTGCCAAAAAGACCCTGAAAAACACAATGGTGAAAACCGGAAGCTCTTTGATGATCACGGCAAAGAAATAAAATGATCCACCCCAGATGGCGCTGAGGACAATGAGCATGGCCCATTCTGTTGGGCCCATAACTTGGTGCGAAGATTTGTTCATGCCGCAAGCTATAGAAGCTTGGCGTGCTGTTTGCCACCCGATTTCGGATTTAGCGGCGCGTGAGTGGTTGCAACAAACGCAAGGCTTGCGGAGGCAAGCTGTAATAGATTTTGCGGATCAGAGGCCGCAGATTGCATAAATAAGCAAATCCGTAAATTTTTCCCAGCGCAGTCACGGGCATAAAATAATCGTTGGTGGGGATGGTGCCGGAGCTCCATGAATCCTTATGCACATCATAAGGCACCATGAGATCAAAGGTTTTTTGGCCATCAACCAAAGCAAGACGTTGCGACAAATCCATATGTAAGCGGCCGGGCGATAAATCAGTCAGAGCATTCACATGTGAGGTGATGTAAGCAAAATGGGTGCCTTGATAGCGAAAGCCAATTTCCCACGACACAGGCTTGCCACCCGCTGAGAGTTCTGTGGCGAGGAGATTCAGGGTGCCAGATTTTGAACGCGACACATTCTTCAAAAAATTAACGTGCTGCGCGCAGCCCATGATGCGGTTGAAACGGCCACGGTCCGATAGCCATGCATTTTTTTCAGAAATTGAATCTTCAATAAGTTTATCAACTTCTTGACCAATGTTCACAGTTTTGAAATTTACCTGGCCCATATCTTCAAGACTTTTGCGAATTTTCTTGCGGCGCTTGCGCTGCGTTGAGGTGTAGCGTTGATCATAATCTGCTTCAGTTTTGTAAGCCGTGAGATCAAGAAAAGGCGCGCGCTCATTATATTTGGCGTCTTGTAAATTTGCTTTGGCAAATTCATGCACATTGCCATTGGCACGCACATGGCGCAGCCGCACCAAATCAATTCCCTTGGTTTTTACCAAATGTTGAAATGCGACTTCTAGCCAGCTTTGCGGATTGTGATTTGGCGCACATAAAATATCGCCATACTGACCGATTGGATCAGTGAGCCAATCGAGAATGGTGAGGCCATGTTTGCGGGTTTTGGCCAAGGGCAGAATGAACGCCACGTGGCCGTTTATTTTTCCGGTGAGCACATGAAGTTCGGTTTTTGAATCAGTTTCTAAATAGGCTTGGCACCAGGCCATTGCCCAATCATAACTTTGGAAAACCGTGGTCTTGCCGGAATTATCAATTTCAAGTTTGCGCCAATCGGCTTCAATGGCTTGTAAACTTATCAGCGAGGTTAAGGTTTCGATTTTGAATGAGGACGTGACAGGATGTGCAACAGTGGTGTTGCTCATAGCTAAGCTGCTCGATTGAATCGTATTTATCACACTCACCTTGTCCTCCCCCCGCCTTTGTGGAGAATGGACTGCAATTGCCTTCAATTCCATTGCCGAGAAGTTGTAATTTGGAGAGAGCGTTAATGATTAGTTAACTGCCGCCAGACTTTGCGCCAAAGCTTGCAAGTTCCTTCAGCAAGCTGCCCAAAGTTTCGCGTTTGCTCGCCGCCTTGGGAATTGGCCTGCACACATCACAGGCGGCAAGGCCAATGCGTGAGGTGAGAATGCCGTTAACAGCCCCTTCGCCAAAGCGCGCTGAAAGCCTGCCGAGCAGACCTTTGCCCACAAATAAGTGGATGAAATTATCAGAGAGAGCGAGACCCCCGGCAATGGCCAAATGCGAAACCACCATGCGGGCGAGTTTCAATGTGGCGAAGGTGGATGGCCTGCCACCATAAAGCGTTGCAATCTCGCGCAGCATGGCAATGTTCTGTGCGGCCACAAACATGATGTCTAAAGCGGCGGCTGGCGTGACCGTTGTTAAAAGTGTTACGCGCTTGGCGCGTTTGGCGATGATGCGGTGGGCCACTTCATCGAGCGGTTCAACTAAATAGCGTTCGGCCAGTCGCACGCGGTCTCGTGGGTCGAGAATGTCTCCGGCATGGGCAGCGTAAGATTTAAGGTTCCAAGAAGTTTCTGGCTTGCCCTGATAAAGTTGCGTGAGGCCATGAACTGTTTGTAATGCTGACGCTTCATCATCTTGATTCAAGGCATGGGCTGCGGTGAGTTGCAGTTTTTCAATTTGGCGTAGCCGAGCAAGGCCCCAGATTTCTTTTAGTATTATAATCAACGCGGCGAGACCAGCAAGACTCGCTACACCCAATGCAATCCATCCTAAAAGTGGCGAACGCGAAAAAAATCCTTCGATCATTTGTGTGGCGGTGAGGCCTGCCCATAATGTTGTGAGCGAGAAGAGGCTACCGATCAAAATGCCACCCCAGCGCCAGCCCCGCTTTATTGGTTGCACATATGATTGTGGAGCTAAGACCAGTTCTTGTTCTGGTTCTTCAGTTGTGAAAATTACACTGGGTTTGCGCGGTGATTTTTTGTGCTCCGGTTCTTGATCAAGCACGAAAGCTTGTGGTGCCCTATTATTTTTGGTCATGGAAATTTATCACCAATCAAGAATTCAAGAGCGCGATCTAAACGAATATGCGGGAATGTTGCACCTTGCATTAAGGGCGGGCGGAAGCGCAGAAATTTTAACTGACCTTCAAGTTCGCCGTTCAGGGCTGCTAGCGGATTTTCGGGCAAGTCACCTGGGAAAATTGCTGCTTCCATCGCACCATCAAAAACCGTACCGCCCAGCTTTTCATTCTGTTGTGGAATGCCAGCGATGCAAGCTAGCTCTTCACCCTTGTGTTTAACTGAAGCTTCGCGGGTGGCGCGGATGGCTGAGAGGGCGGTGATATCAAATTCGGCCCCTGCAAATTCAGCGCGTTTTGCCGCATCATCAATCAACACTTTGAGAATAGCCTCAAGGCGATCATGTGAGGTGTGGTGCAGCAAATCAGCTTTAGTGGCCGCAAAGAGAATTTTTTCAATGCGGTGGCCGAAAAGTTCGGAGACGATTGAATTTGCACCCAACCTGAAACTCGCCATCACATCGGTAAGCGCAGTTCGCAAATCACTCACAGCACCAGCACCTGCGTTTAATGCAGTGAGCACATCAACCAAAACAATCTGGCGGTTTAATCTGGCAAAGTGACCGAAGAAAAATGGCTTTACCACTTTGGCAACATAGGAGTCATAACGCCGCGCCATGAGTTGACCTAGTGAGCCTGAAGTGAACTGCGAATCTTCTGATACATCAAGCGGTGCAAAGGTGAGAAGGGGTGAGCCTTCTAAATCTCCGGGCATTAGAAAACGGCCCGGCGGCAGTGATGAAAGCGAGACTTCCTCGGCGCGACAGCTTGCGAGATATGAGGTGAAAATTTTTGCCGCAGCCACGGCATCATTTTCTTGAGCTGGCTTGTCAGCATTGAGAGTTTGCAAATGTGCGTGCCAAGATTTTGCCAAAGTAAGGCGCGGTGCTTTCCTGCTATCGGCAATCGTTTTTGCTGACCATTGTTGATAGGTGAGATTCATCAATGGCAAATCGAGCACCCATTCACCAGGGTAGTCGATAATATCAACATGAAGTTTACCGCTGCCAAAATTGCGTGCGTAAAATCCGCTGGGTTGATAATCGAGTGTGAGGCGAAGTTGGCTGATGCGCCGCGTGCTTTCAGGCCAGTGGCGATTTTCCGATGTTAAGGCTGCCAGATGATCTTCATAAGCAAAGCGCGGCAGATCATCATCCGGCTGTGGTTCTAAATATGTTTGTGTGATGCGCCCCTGCGCCATGGCTTCAAACATGGGCAGCCGCGCTTGCTTCAACAGAGCATGGACCAGCGATGTGATGAAAACAGTTTTGCCAGAGCGCGACAGGCCTGTCACCCCAAGCCTGATAGTGGGCTGCACCAAGCCAGTGGCAAAATCTTTAATGCCACCTGCTGCAATGCGGCTGCCATCTATGATGGTGGTGAGGTTCAACGCGTGAAATACCTTTGTTTCAAGCTCCCTTAATTGGGGGTTTAGGCGCTTTAAAACAAGAGGCTTCAGCTTTTGCCAATGTTGTTCAAATCATACGGCGTGGTTTGGTAAAGTTCATTGATCCAATTGCCAAAGAGCAAATGAGCATGGGCACGCCAGCGATTTTCAGGTTTCCGCGCTGGATCATTTCCTGGAAAATAATTGGCGGGCGGGTTGATGGTTTTGCCGGCTTCCACATCTCTAAAGTATTCATCGCCCAATGAATCAGTATCATATTCAATATGGTTGAACATGTTGATCATGCGGTGCGTGGGATCAGTGACTAGACACAAGCCAACTGACTCAGAGGCAATTAAAGTTTCTAACCCACGGTCCAATGGCAAATCCGGGCTTAGATTTTCAGTCCAGCGCGAAACTGGCATTTCAAAATTATCCGAAAATCCACGCAGCAAAGGTGAAGCAGGTTTCAGATTTTTATGAGCGTAAATGCCAAAGGCTTTTTGTTCCAAAGCGTGTTTTGGAACTTTATGGAAATGATACAACGAAGCCTGTGCTGCCCAGCACACATTGAGCGTTGAATGCACATGGGTCTGCGTCCACGCATAAATGTGCGACAGTTCATCCCAATAAGTCACGTCTTCAAAAGGCATTTGTTCTATGGGCGCTCCAGTTACGATCAGCCCATCAAAACGTTGGTCCTGTACATCTTCCCAGCTTTCATAAAACGCCAGCATGTGATCTTGCGACGTGTTTTTTGGGGTGTGATTGGTGATTTTGATGAGCGACAGTTCAACCTGCAAAGGGCTGGCACCAACCAGCCGTGCAAACTGTGTTTCAGTTTTAATTTTATTGGGCATTAAATTCAGGAGGCCGATACGCAAGGGCCTAATGTCTTGGCGGTTGGCAGTGGCTTCGGTCATCACGGAAACGCCTTCTTGTTCAAGAATGCGGCGGGCTGGAAGTTCGTCTGGAATTCTTATTGGCATGATGTATCAAACTTGATCTATGGTGCGCGACAAGAGGCTCACAAAATCGGCCTCGGTTTTTATCGTTGGAATGTCTCGCATTCGGATCGTGTAGCCATGTTGATCAGCGATTTTTTTATAAAGCGGAATGCGGTGGTGCAGCAATTGCTCAAAGCCCCACACGGCAAATCCATCGGGATCAACATCATCATCATTTAGAATTTTATGAAGCGCCTTATATTCAGCCCATTTTTCACTTAGGAACTGCGGCTGATAATACATGGGCTTTGGATTTTTACGAAACCGCTCCACCAGCATTTGCGCGTGTTCAGGCGTGCCTTCGATATAGAGCAGCAAAGTATTTTCGCTGAGTGATTTCAGAACAGCATCATCAGGATTTTCAACATCAACAATTTCACACAGGCTGCCGCCGGAATCACAGATGAAATTTTTGTAGCGATAAATATCAGCTGCGCGGCCAATAAATTCCGGCACGTCGAGTAAGGCTTTAATTTCAGCATCGCGGTGCTGGGCTTGGCGACGCTTATATTCGGCAAATGAAATTCCACCCTTGGCCGGGTTGCCGGGCTTGCCCAAATAAGTGGAGAGTGGTGCTAAATTATGGAACGTGATGTTTGAGCGAATGTAAATTGAATCTGAACGCAGAAGTTCGGCCAGAAACGGATTGCCCATGGCTTCACGCTTGAAATTATCCACAATATGCTCGTCCATATAGCGCGTGCCAATGCGGTAATCGACCGAGTATTGAAACCATTCTTGGTTTTGCAACAGGGCTGCCAAGGTGGTTTTGCCAACACCAGACATGCCCAAAACTGTGACAGCTTTAGAACTCAAACTTGCGAAGTCTTGGCCAGATTTAAATTTCATGAATTTGCTTTAGCCAGTGCGCTTGCCTGCTGCAAGGCTTAGAAATTTTTGGTGAGGCGAAAGTCAACGGCGTGGGAGTCGTAGTCATAGATGGCGATGTTACTTTTGTTCATCGTGTAAGTATAAGATAGTGATGGAGCGAAGCCGAACCAATTGAGATCGCGCTTGGTCAGTTCAACAGAACCGATATAGCGTTGATCTGCCCGCGTGGTTAGGGTGATCATTGTCATACCATCAAAATTTGAAAAGCGTCCTTGCCCACTTAGGTTCGCGGTAATACCCATTGGCAATTCTTTGTAGAGGCGCAAGCCACCCGAAATCGTTTTATATGATGTTGTGTCGAGCTGAGATTTTATTCTGTCGAAACCGCCAAAAACTGTGGCATTGAAACTTGTGTCAAATGCATGTGAAAGAGAGAGTATTGACAGTGATGCTGTCCCATCAGCTTGTGTGGAATTTGCTGTGTCGCGCCATTCGTAAAGCGTGCTGGCCGAGACAAAATTCTTCGGAGTCACATTGTAAACCAGAGATGCCCGAGGACCATAGCTGTGATAAGCGATCGCTCCTTCTGCAATGTCAATAGATTGATTAGCGACCGGCCCGACACCAAGATATCCTTGGTCAAGCAAATAGCGCATTTCAGCTGATTGGCTAAAAGAGAGAGAGTTATAATCTGAATTCCCATACACTCTGCCGTCAACGTTACCTGCTAGCACCGCTTGGAGTTTGTTACCTAGGCGTTTGGAATAACCAGTGCTGGCACCAGCTGCAACGCCGATTCCGCTTTGTTTCTGTTGATCGCTGCCGATGCTCCAATCACCTTGGTTCCATGGCGAATAGACTGTGGCATGATTGGAGCCACTGTTAATGTTGCTTGATGGCGCTAGGGATATATAGCCATTAAAGGTGATGGGCCTTTTGGCATCAATCTTTTCTATAAATGATTTGATGCCTACCACATCTGCTTCAGTTGGCGCATCTGCGGCCAAGAGCTCAAGGTGGTGTTTGGCGCTGTCATCTTGGTCCAGCTTAACAAGAGTTATCGCAAGTTCAGAACGAACCAGCGTTAATTTGGGGTCGTCAGCTAAAACTGCGCGGTAGTTTTTGACGGCACCAGTGAAATCACCACGTCCGTTTTTGATGAGGCCTTCAATGAAGAGTGTTCGATTGGCTGCATGTGGGCCTTGAAGCGGGAATTTTTTGAGGAGTATTGCTACCTGTTCATGTTCACCAGCCTTTGCCATTTGAATCAGGAAGTGAACTCGCTCACCTTCTGGCGCTTGCTGATACATGGCAATTTGCTGGGTGCTTATGTTTGGTTCAATCGTTGCTGCGATTGCAGTGCCAAGTGTAGTAAATAAAAATGCACCACCCAAAGCAAAGATTTTAAGGGCGCATATAAGTTTGCGCCCTTGGATTTTGGTTGTTTTTATTTTTGTCATTATTGCTTGCACATTATCGTTGTACGTTGAACACGCCACTTTGCTGGATGAAGCC
>JANNBH010000049.1:0-2737 GCA_031385245.1 Hyphomicrobiales bacterium
CCAAAGCCGCTGTAAGAATAAAGCACCGGCAGCATTGTCATGCCAATGCCGGTTGCTTCTGCTGCCGCAACACAGCGCAAACTCATCTCTGCACGGTTATCGTATGGCGTTCCATCAGGCTGGTGATGCAAATACTGAAATTCACCAACGGCCGTAAATCCTGCTAAAAGCATTTCCATATAGGCCTGCGCTGCCACAGTTTCCAAATCTTCTGGCGACAGTTTCAGCGCAAAACCATACATCGCCTCGCGCCAAGTCCAGAAGCTGTCAGCACCTGGCCCAGCGCGTTCAGCCAAACCTTGCATCAAGCGCTGATGGGCATGAGAATGCACATTGGCCACTCCAGGAATTGTGATGCCAGAAACGCGCTCACCTTCGCCCGCACCAATTGCCGTGATTAAGCCAGCAGCATCAATCGAAACGCAAACATCACTGCCCCAGCCTTGGGGCAGCAGCACAGAGTCAAATCTCAGCTTGCGCGGTTTCATAAGAGGTAGTATACTGTATAGACAACCTTATACAAGATAGAAAATGAAGCTGACCAATTTATCCCTCGCAACAATGACTGGTAATTACGGCCTCATCCAGAATGCGGCCCTTCTCATCGAGCATGGCAAAATTACGTGGGCAGGCCCAGCCGCTGAGGCCCCTTCAGGCCAAGCCGTCAATTGCCATGGCGCATTGGCCACCCCCGGCCTGATCGATTGCCACACCCATCTCGTTTACGGTGGCGACAGGGCTGCCGAGTTTGAGCAACGCTTAAACGGAGCAAGCTATGCCGATATTGCCAAAGCTGGCGGCGGCATCATGTCCACGGTCCGCGCCACACGGGCGGCGAGTGAAAACGAACTGTTACATTCCGCGTTAAAACGACTCGATACTTTGTTGGCGGAAGGAGTGACCACAGTCGAAATAAAATCAGGCTATGGTTTGGATGTCGAAACTGAACTCAAGATGTTGCGCGTGGCCCGAAAGCTGGAAAAGCAGCGGCCAGCGACCATAAAAACCACATTTCTCGGCGCTCACACGTTTCCGCAAGAGTTTAAAGAAAATCATCAAGACTATATAGATATGATTTGCAATCAATCACTTCCGCAGGCCCATGCAGAAGGTTTGGTTGATGCTGTTGATGCTTTTTGTGAAGGCATTGCTTTTTCAGTTGAAGAAACCGAGCAGGTTTTCAAAGCTGCTCAGAAATTAGCTCTCCCTATAAAACTCCATGCCGAACAGCTCTCAAACCTTGGTGGCGCTAAACTGGCGGCGCGCTACAATGCTTTGTCCGTAGATCACATTGAATATCTTGATGGTGCTGGTATCGAGTCAATTCAAAAATCTGGAACAGTTGCTGTTCTCCTGCCAGGCGCATTTTATTATCTGCGTGAAAAACAAGCCCCACCTGTAGCCCCATTGCGCCAACACAATGTGCCCATCGCCATCGCCACCGATTTAAACCCCGGCTCATCGCCAGTCCACTCGCTGCTCGCAACCATGAACATGGCATGTGTGCTATTCGGATTAACCCCCGAAGAAGCTTTGCTCGGCGTAACATCCAATGCCGCCCGCGCTTTGGGCCTCCATGATCGCGGGCAAATTAAAGCGGGCCTCCGCGGCGATCTCGCATTCTGGAATGTGGAACGTCCGGGCGATCTTGCTTATCCACTCGGCTTCAACCCCAGTGCTGCCATTATGCAAAATGGCGTGTTCACAAAGGCATTCGCATGACCCCGCTCTATGCTCAAGTGAAGGTCCACATCCTAGACCAAATCCGCTCTGGTGCTTTGAAGGCTGGAAGCCGTGTTCCCTCAGAAAATGAACTTGTTGAAAGTTTTAAAATAAGCCGCATGACGGCAAACCGTGCATTGAACGAGCTGACCTCAGAAGGCCACTTGGCCCGCGTGCCAGGTGTTGGCACATTTGTTAAAGAAGCCACCCCGCGCTCCAGCTTATTGGAACTGCGTAACATTGCTGATGAAATCACCGCGCGTGGGCATGTTTATTCTTCACGCATTGAACATGTGGGTGAAGTTATGGCCACGCCAAATCTGATTGAAGATTTCGAACTAAAAACCGCAACACAGCTGTTTCACATTGTCATTGTACATGAAGAAAACGCAATGCCGGTGCAGCTTGAAGACCGTTATGTAAACCCGTTCTGTGCACCACAATTTTTAGCGCAAAATTTTGCCAAGCAAACCCCCACATCTTATCTGCTCACCACCATCCCTGTTGATGAGCTTGAGCATAATGTTGAGGCCATCATACCAGATGCCAGCCAGAAGCGGCGTCTTAAAATCTCAGGCGATGAACCCTGTCTCTCACTTCATCGCAGGTCTTGGAGCCAAGGCCATGTTGTCACATCCGCAACTTTAATTTATCCGGCCAGCCGATATGCACTGTACAGCCGTTACCACACCAACAGCAAAGGGACACTTAGCCAATGAACACCCGCCTCGATAATTCCCGCTTTATTCGTGCGGCAACAGGCACTGAACTCTCAGCAAAATCCTGGCTCACCGAAGCGCCTTTGCGGATGTTGATGAATAATTTGGACCCAGGTGTTGCCGAACGACCAGAGGAACTTGTGGTCTATGGTGGCATTGGCCGCGCGGCCCGCAATTGGGAAGCTTATGATCAAATCGTCGCCTCCTTAAAATCTCTCGAAGATGATGAAACACTGCTGGTGCAATCTGGAAAACCTGTTGGCATTTTCAGAACCCACAAAGATGCACCGCGCGTT
>JANNBH010000061.1:0-7146 GCA_031385245.1 Hyphomicrobiales bacterium
CGGGCACCTTCTCCACTTCGTGGAGAAGGGTGTGGGGTTGGCAACGCGCCCAAATATAAACTTTTAGGAAGGTGCCGGACTTCACCCTTCTCCTTTGGAGAAGGTGCGCCAACGGCGCGGATGAGGTCCCTTTGCCCAACATACCCCTTGCGTTCACTATACGTTCTATGCTATCCGTCAGCGCCATGGCCAAAGCTCAATCTAATTTCGTCTGTCAATCCTGCGGGGATATAACCCACAAATGGTCCGGCCATTGCGAGGCTTGTGACAGTTGGAACACCATCACTGAGGAACGCTCTGGCCCGCCCGCGTCCGGCGCCAAGGGCGCTGCTCTACCAAAGGGGCGCATTGCCAAGCTGGTGGAATTGAAGGGCGAATCTCCGGCCCCGCCGCGCATTGAGTCAGGCATCACGGAATTAGACCGCGCTACAGGTGGCGGCTTTGTTCCAGGTTCAGCGGTTTTGATCGGCGGCGACCCAGGCATCGGCAAATCAACCTTGCTCCTGCAAGCCTTAGCCGCACTCGCCAACAAGGGTGAGCGCGTGATTTATGTAACTGGTGAAGAAGCCATTGCCCAAGTGCGCATGCGCGCTTCGCGGCTCGGCCTCGAAAATGCAGCTGTGCTGCTGGCCGCTGAAACCAATGTCTCAGATATTATTGCCACCTTGAACGAAGGCCCGCCGCCTTCCGTAGTGGTGATCGACTCAGTGCAAACCCTCTGGTCCCCCGCGGTTGAATCCGCCCCCGGCACTGTCTCGCAACTCAAAGCCGGTTCCGAAGCCATGGTGCGCTATGCCAAAACCAAAGGGGCATGTGTGTTGCTGGTGGGCCATGTCACTAAAGATGGCCAGATCGCCGGACCTAAAGTGATCGAACACTTGGTTGATACAGTTTTGTATTTTGAAGGTGACCGTGGCCACCAATTCCGCATTTTACGCGCCGTTAAAAATCGCTTCGGCCCGACGGACGAAATCGGCGTGTTTGAAATGTCGGATCTGGGCCTTCGTGAAGTCACCAATCCATCGCGTTTGTTTATGGGATCTGCCGAACGCGCCGCCCCCGGCACTGCGGTGTTTGCGGGCATTGAAGGCACGCGTCCTCTGCTAGTCGAAGTACAAGCCCTCGTAGCTCCCTCGCCGCTGGGAACGCCGCGCCGTACCGCTGTGGGTTGGGACACGACACGGCTCAACATGATCCTCGCTGTGCTGGAAGCCAGAGCCGGAGTCTCGCTCTCCAATCACGATGTCTATCTCAACGTGGCGGGCGGTCTGCGCCTTAAAGAGACAGCCGCCGATCTAGCTGTGGCCGCCGCCCTGCTCTCCTCCCTGTCCGACACGGTGATTCCCCACGGCACAGTGATTTTTGGTGAAATCGCTCTTTCTGGTGCTGTTCGTCCCGTGGGCCAAACCGAGTCGCGCCTCAAAGAAGCTCAAAAACTGGGGCTGGCTGATGCCGTGATCGCTGATCAGGGTGAAAAACCCGTCAAAGGCACCATAAACGCCAAACAGGTGAGCACAGTGGCCGATTTGGTCGCATGGGTGGCCTCGCGCTCAAAAGGCCTGCGACGGATTGCTTAAAACCCAATTCACCGCTAGCCCTGCGCGCGAATGTTTTATATAGAGGGGCCTCACATCAGGCTTCAGCAGGATTCCCCATGTCCTTTCAAATTCTCGATTTCGTACTTTTTGGCATTATGATCGTTTCAGGCCTTTTGTCGCTGGCCCGTGGTTTCACCCGCGAAGTGCTTTCGCTCATCGCGTGGGGCCTTGCGGCGGCGGCAGCTTATTTTGCCACCAAGCAGCAACCCTTATTGGATTTGGTTTTGCCGTATGTTGATAAACCCATCATCGCGCAAATCGCAGTGGCCGCTGTTGCCTTTATTCTCGTGCTCATTGTTGTATCAGTAATCAGCGTCAAAATATCAGACCGCGTAGTCGATAGTTCGGTGGGCGCGTTCGACCGCACCCTTGGTTTTTTCTATGGACTGCTGCGCGGCCTTGTGTTGGTTTCAATCGCCTATCTGTTTTATGGTTGGTTGCTTCCCGTTGACCGCCAAGAAGATTGGGTTCGCAATGCCGTAACGCTGCCGGTCATTCGCGCCGTGAGCAACGGCATGATCAGTTTCATGCCGCCAGATATTGCTGATAAACTTTCCAACGCTGCATTGATCGGCAACCCCGATACACCTGCAACAAAGCCAGCCACAGCGGAAGTAACCCCCGGCTATTCCAGTGGCGAAACAAAAAGCCTCGATAATTTGGTCGAAGGAACAGGCGCTGCCGCCCCGTCACAGGAACCTGCCATTGGTTCGGGGGCAACCCAACAATGACACATGACTTCGATTTGGATGGAGACACCTTACGCGAAGAATGTGGTGTCTTCGGCATATTCGGTCACCCAGATGCGGCAGCCCTCACAGCACTTGGCCTCCACGCATTGCAGCATCGCGGCCAAGAAGCAGCGGGCATCGTAACCTTTGATGGTGACCGTTTTAATTCTGAACGCCGCATGGGCTTGGTAGGCGATCACTTCTCATCCGAAAAAGTCATCAACCGACTGAAAGGCAACATGGCGCTTGGCCATGTACGCTATTCCACAACCGGCGAAACTATTTTGCGAAATGTGCAGCCGCTCTTTGCTGAACTTGCAGCAGGTGGCATTGCCACGGCGCATAATGGCAACCTCACCAATGGCCTCACCCTCCGCAAAGATTTGATCGCTCAAGGGGCCATCTATCAATCCACGTCTGATACTGAAGCCATTTTGCATCTCGTGGCCCGCTCTAAAAAGGTCCGCCTTATCGAGCGTTATATTGATGCGCTGCGTTCCCTCGAAGGTGCTTATGCATTGGTGTCTCTCACCAATAAAAAACTGATAGGTGCGAGAGATCCGCTGGGCATTCGCCCTTTGATGCTGGGCGAGTTGAACGGCGCTTATATTCTCTGTTCCGAAACTTGCGCGCTGGATATTATTGGCGCTAAATTTGTGCGCGAAGTTGAGAATGGTGAAGTGATTGTGATTTCGGAAGATGGCATTGAATCGCATCATCCGTTCCCAAAACAAAAAGCGCGGCCCTGCATTTTTGAATATATCTATTTCTCACGCCCAGATTCAATGTTGGGTGGCCGCTCGGTTTATGATGTTCGCAAAGCCACCGGCAAGCAGCTGGCGCTCGAAGCCCCCTGCGATGCTGATGTGATTGTTCCGATTCCTGATTCAGGCGTGCCAGCCGCTTTGGGCTATGCACAAGCCTTGGGCATTCCATTTGAGCTTGGCATCATCCGCAATCATTATGTAGGCCGAACTTTTATTGAACCCACGCAGCACATTCGCTCATTGGGTGTGAAATTGAAGCACAATGCTAATCGCGCTGTGGTTTCCGGAAAGCGCATTGTGCTGTTGGATGATTCAGTAGTGCGCGGCACAACGTCAATCAAGATCGTGCAAATGATGCGTGAAGCGGGTGCCAAAGAAGTGCATATGCGGATCGCCAGCCCGCCGATTAAATTCCCTGATTATTATGGCATCGATACGCCTGAGCAAAAATCGCTTCTGGCCGCCAGCCATAGCTTAGAAGAAATGCGGAAGTTCATCGGCGTCGATTCCTTGGCTTTTATTTCGGTTAATGGCATTTACAAAGCCGCTGGTTATGAAGCCCGTGATAATGTGAACCCACAATTTACCGATCATTGCTTCACCGGCGATTACCCAACTCACCTCACCGATCTGCAAGGCGAAAACCCCAAGCAACAGCTTTCGCTTTTGGCTGAAGCGGGCTGAGAGTAGGTGCCGTCGTTCCCCGCTTACCTCTCCCTCCCCGCGTTGTGGGGAGGGTGGCGCGCCGAAGGCGTGACGGGTGGGGAATGTGTGCATTCAAATTTAAAATTCATCGCCACCCCACCCCGCCCTCCCCACAACGCGGGGACGGAGAAGGATTTCTAAAATGACCAAACTTCTTGACGGAAAAGTCGCCCTCGTCACTGGCGCGTCGCGTGGGCTTGGCAAAGCCATTGCGCTCACTCTTGCTAAACAAGGCGCACACATCATCGCCACCGCCCGCACCCAAGGCGGGCTGGAAGAACTTGATGATGACATCAAAGCCGCAGGATCATCTGCCACTTTGGTGCCCATGGATATCACTGACTATCCAGCCATTGACCGTTTAGGTGCCGCCATTTTTGAGCGCTGGAAGCGGCTTGATATTTTGGTGGGCAATGCTGGCACCTTGGGCAAGCTCACACCCCTGCCCCATATAGATCCAAAAGTCTGGGACGAAGCGCTGGCCGTGAATCTCACATCCAACTATCGCTTGATCCGCTCAATGGACCCATTGCTGCGTCTGGCACCAAATGGTCGCGCCATCTTTGTAACGTCCGGCCTCGCCAACAAATGCTGGCCCTATTGGGGCACCTATTCCATCTCCAAAGCCGCTTTAGAGGCGATGGTAAAAACCTATGCCGCAGAAATGACCACCACCACAGTGCGCGCTAATTTATTCAGCCCCGGTGCAACAAGAACAAAAATGCGAGCCACCGCCATGCCCGGCGAAGACCCGAAGACATTGCCAACTGCCGACGAGGTTGCAGCTCAAGTGGTTGCGATGTGTGTGGATGGGTTTGTGGATAACGGTGCGGTTTATAAATATGCGGCGACGGGGCTATTTAAGCAAACTCCCCCATAATTGTCATTGCCGGACTTGTTCCGGCAACCCATCTTTCCACAATCTCAAAATATGAACTAGAGCCACCATGGGTCCCCGCAATAAATGCGGGGATGACAAATCAGGGCGTCATTTATCGTAAGGATTTTCACCACCGCGCAAGCTAAACCTGATCGGCACACCTTCGAGCTTCAACTCCGCCCGCAAACCATTCATCAAATAGCGCACATAAGTTCTGGGCAATTTATCGAGCTGATTGCCGAACAGCGCAAATGTTGGCGGCCTGGCACTGGCTTGGGTGCCGTAGCGAATTTTAATGCGGCGGCCAGTTGGCGCTGGCGGCGGGTTCTTCCGCACAGCTGCTTCAAGCCAGCGATTAAGCTTCGAAGTTGAAATCCGTTGGTTCCACTTCTTGTCCATATCGATGACAGCTTGCATCATCTTATCCATGCCACGGCCTTGCTTGGCGGATAATGTGACGATGGGCAGCCCGCGAATATCAGGCAGAATATCTTCCATAATGTCGTTCACTTTGGTCATGGCGGCTTGCTTGTCTTCCACCAAATCCCATTTGCTCAAAGCCAGAACAATGGCACGGCCCTCACGCGCTACCAAATCACACAGGGTCAAATCTTGCTTTTCAATGTGAGCCGCAGCATCCACCAGAACTACTACACAATCAGCATAGCGAATGGCGCGCATGGCATCTGTCACTGAAAGCTTTTCCAGCTTCTCTTTCACTTTCCCTTTGCGGCGAATGCCTGCGGTGTCCCACAGTTTAATCTCGCGGTCTTTCCATTTCCATTCGCTTGAAATTGAATCGCGCGTAATGCCAGCTTCAGGCCCCGTGAGCATCCGGTCCTCACCCAACATAGTGTTGACCAAGGTGGATTTGCCTGCGTTGGGCTGGCCGATAATGGCGAGGCGTAACTTGCGCTCTGGCTGGTCTGGCCCTTCATATTCCGGGTCATAGGGGGCAGGCACAAAATCTTCGTCTTCTTCTTCGGCAATTTTTGTGGCTTCAGCATCAGCATCAATATAAGGCCGCACCACATCATAAATGTGCTCCATGCCTTCGCCATGCTCACCCGAAATTGGCAGGGGTTGCCCAAAGCCCAAGCGAAACGCTTCGCCAACTGAATTCGCCACAGCGCGAGTTTCAGCTTTATTGGCCAGCACAGTAACAGGCTTACCCAGCTTCCTAATGCGCTCAGCAAACTTCTCATCAATCGGCGTCACACCAGCACGCGCATCAATCACAAAGAAAATATGATCTGCCAAACGTGCAGCTTCTTCGGCTTGCAAACTCATGCGAGCTTCTAGTGAGCCCTTCTTGGCATCATCCAAACCTGCTGTGTCAAACACATCAAACTCAAGATCCCCAAGCTTGGCCGCACCCAAACGACGGTCACGCGTAACACCGGGTTGATCGTCAACCAGCGCAATTTTTTGCCCAATCAAACGATTGAACAAAGTGGATTTTCCAACATTAGGCCGCCCAAGAATGGCGATGGTTACTGTCATTGTGGTGGCAAATCATCTTCAGGGCAAATTGAAACGGTGGGGTCGCAAGGTTCGCCCTTCTTGCGGGTCACTTCAGGGTCGCGCGCTGTTTGCTGATCAGGTGCAAGCACATCTTCGCGCTGGCCGGGCAACACCGTGTCATTGGTTTGGCCAGTGAGTTTTTTCAATGACGTGCAACCAACCATGGAAACCATCAAAACCAAAATGAGAATTTGCTTCATATCATCGCTCTCACTTCTGCGGCAAATTTGGTGTGATCAGTTGGATCAAAATTTGCGCGCGCTGGCGCATCGCACCCGGTGCCTTGGCATCAGCAAAAATCAAATCCATTTGCGTCTTTGCACCAACATAATCCTTGATCCGCCATGCAGCGAGGCCAAGAATTTCACGCGCCTCATTGCGCCAAGCATCGCCCGCTTTATCAAAGCGCACGAGCCTTGCGAGAAGCTCATCAGGCTTTGCCGTATCAACCAGCAAATACCCTGCACGAATGCGCGCCAGATCAGACAATGCTGAATCGTTCTTGGCATCAGCAGCAAAAGCATCATAAGCAGCAACGGCTTTTTCAACTTCGCCCTTATCAGCACTCATCTGCGCCACGCGAAGTTGCGCCAATTGTGCAAAACCATCTTGATGAACGGCGGCAAAGGCAGCCAGCGCATCGTCATTTTTGCCAGCGGCAGCTTTCTTCACCGCATCATCATAAATTACGCCAGCCTCTTCGGCTTGCTTTACTTCATAGTATTTCCAGCCTTGAAAACCAGCAACGGCAACAACGGCAGCAACAGCTAGCGCTGTGAAATACTTGCCATAACGGTCCCAAATTTTCTTATATTCATCGTTGCGAACATCTTCGTCCACTTCGCGAAAAATTGATTCATCCGTATCGCTCACGTCTCGTCTCCGTAAAATTCAACTTGGGCAGTAAAGCACGCCCGCGGCCAAATCAAGGCATTTCAGGG